>NZ_JBEXGM010000031.1:0-98434 GCF_040607335.1 Streptomyces sp. NPDC005303
CCGCACCACGCCCTTGGACAGGTCGGTGCCGAAGCGGATCGGCTGCCCGTGTTCCAGGCGGATCACGGCTGTCGGCCGGTCCGGGGCACCTCTGTCGTTCCCGGCTACGCGATCTCGACGCCCTCGAGATACGTGGCGAAGTCCATCAGCCCCGGGTGCTCGGCCCGCAGCGCGGGGATGTCCGCGCGATAACCATGCTCCTGGAACCACTCGAACATCAGCGAGATCTCGGGCGCGTGAGGGATGTGCGGGTTGACCGCGACGGTGTCCAGCGCCAACTCCTCGAAGCGCGCCGGCAGCCCCGTGCGCTTCGCGAACGCCTCGGCCACCTCGGTCGCCGTCAGCTCGTCCCCGGCAATCTCCACCGCCCGCCCCAGATACTCCCGCGGACGCTCGAAGGCCTGCGCGGCAAAGAACCCGATGTCGTCAACGGCGATGAACTGCACCCGGGTGTCCGGCTTCAGGGCGAGCCTCACCACCAGCGTGCCGTCCTCCGAAGGCACGCCGTGGGCCGCGAAGTTGTCCATGAAGAAGGTCGGGCGCAGCACGGTGGTCGGCACTCCGAGTTCGGTGAGGTATCGCTCGATGCCCCGCTTGGAGTCGAAGTGCGGTACGCCGCTGTGCCGCTCGGCGCCACCGACCGAGGTGTAGACCACGTGGGCCACACCGGCGGCCAGGGCCGCTCGCGCCACGGCGCGCCCCTGACGGACCTCGCCGCCGAGCCCGGCCGGCGTCATGAAGGTCTGCGCCGAGAAGACACCGCTCACCCCGTCCATCGCGGCCCGCAACGACGCCTCATCGTCCAGGTCGCCGCGGACCAGGGTCACTCCCCGCTCCGCCAGCTTCCTGGCCGCGGCGGAGTCCGGGTTCCGTACCAGGGCCGCAGTGGCGCGGCCCCGGCGGACGAGTTCCCGCGCCACGGCCCCGCCCTGCAGACCGGTCGCCCCCGTCACGAGAACCGGCCCGGCCCTCTCGTCACCGCTGTTCATTCAGCACTCCCCTCCGACTGTTCCGACTCTCCGGCGCCGCCGACGCGAACAGCGCAGCGTTCTCCACGGCCCACCGCCGGTACGGGCGCGGCTCGCGCCCCGTGAGGTCACGCACCGCGGTCGTCGGCTCGGCCCAGGGCACCCGGGGGCTGCGCAGCGCCGCGACATTGGTCACCGCGGCGGCGCGGTCGCCGGTGATCCCGGAGAAGACCTCCACGACCTCCTCGGCGGGCGCCACCGAGAACTCCAGCTCCCGTCCCAGGACGTCCCCGAGGATCCGGGCCTGCTCCCGCGAGGTGAGCGTCTGCGGACCGGTGAGCAGGTACGACCTACTCTCGTGACCGTCCTGGGTGAGCGCCGAGACGGCCGACGAGGCGATGTCGTACTCGTCCACGGGCGCCCCCGGGTTGTTCCCGATCCAGCAGCGCACCGAGCCGTTCTCCCGGATCGTCCTGGTCCACCAGGACGTGTTGGCGTGGAACGGACCGGGACGCAGAAATGTCCAGGCCGCGCCAGAGCCGAGCACCGCCTCCTCGGCGGCACGGTGCTCGTCCGCGATGCCGTGCGGCACCGGATGCAGGACGCTCGCAGACGACAGCAGCACGATCCGGCCGAGGCCCGCCTTGCGCGCAGCGGCCGCGACGTTGGCGGCCTCTCCCGCGACATCGCCGGAGAGCACGATCAGCGCCGCCGACACACCCGCGAACGCCGCGTCGAGCGAGGTGGGGTCGGCGGGACTGCCCGCGACCACCTCGACGCCTCCGGGCAGCCCGGTCTGCCCGGGTGTGCGGCTCAACGCGCGGACGTCCGAACCCAGTTCGAGGAGTTGCCGGGTGGCCTCGCGGCCGACCTTGCCAGTGGCTCCGGTGATCAGAATCATCGGTCAGGCCCTCCAGCCCTGCGGCTCCGGCCACGGCGACCCGAGCTGCCGGTAGGTGCCCTGGTAGTCGGGCCAGTCTCGGTGGTCGCGGATCTTCCCGTCGACGAGCCGGAACAGATGGATCTGCTCACCGGAGAAAACCCGCCCGGTCGGGGCCATGCCGACGAGATCGCCGACGTGCCGGCCGTACAACACGAGATGGGCCCGGACCCAGTCGCCGCGCTCCTCGATCAGCACCTCTTCCAGGCGGGCCTCCTCAGAAAACGTCATCCGCAGCCATTTGACGGCCATCGCGAAGGACTCGGGTCCCCGCACATCCATGTGCTCCAGCGCCGCCGGGTTCAGGTATTCCGGGTGAACGTATTCCGCGACATCGTCGGTTTCTCCCGTGTTGTACGCCTTTATCAGTCGGCGTACAGCGTCTGTCTGATTGCTCATCGGATGCCTTTCGAATGCCATGGGGTAATGCCATGAACTTTCTATGCAATCCTGCGGCACCACATGTCGGCGGACAAGTATGAGATTCCCCGGAAGTCCATTTGTCGAAATGGATTCGAGCGGCCCTCGAGCGGTATTCGAAGCGTTTTCCGGCGGAGCACGTGCCACGGCCCGGACGATAAGACTCAGGCCTGATTCTCCGTATCGAACAGGAGTGACGAGAAGCCATGGACACCGCCGCTTACAAGATGAAAGTCACCGATGCCTTCAACCGCGCCGCGGCCACCTACGACCGGATGGGCGTGGAATTCTTCACCCCCATGGGCCGCCGACTGGTCGAGCGGGCCGCGCCTCGGCCTGGAGAACGGCTGCTCGACATCGGCTGCGGACTCGGCGCGACCCTGCTGCCCGCGGCCCAGATGATCGGTCCGGCGGGGCACGCCCTGGGCATCGACATCGCCCCCGCGATGGTCGAGGAGGCTCGGCGCGAGGCCGCCCGGCAGAGCGTCGGAAACGTGGAACTGCGGGTGATGGACGGTGAGAACCCCGCCCTTCCGCTCCGCTCCTTCGACCTGGTGCTCGGCAGCTACAGCGTGATCTTCCTGCCCGACGCGCGTGCCGCACTCGCCCGTTATGCCGGTCTGCTGGCCGAGGGCGGTCGGATCGGCTTCACCAGTCCGGTCTTCTCCCGTGGCACCTTCCCGTTCCTTCCGCCGATGTTCACCGAGTTGATTCCACTGGACCTGCTCCGGTATCTGCCCGAGTCCTGGCACCCGGAACAGCTGCACCGGCAGCTGCACTCCTGGCTGGAGGACCCGGCCGACCTGACGGCCGCGTTGGAGCGGGCAGGGTTCACGGACGTGAAGACAACCGACGAGCCGGTACGAATGACCGCGATCTCCGGTGCGACATGGGTCGACTGGTCACACACCCAGGGCATGCGCCTGCTGTGGCAGCACCTGCCTGAGGCCGAGGCCTCGGCCCTGCGCACCCGCCTCGTCACCGCCCTCGACGCTCTGCGCGACGGCGATGGTCCGGTGCGGATCGATGTGCCGGTCCGGTACGTCACCGCCACGGTCGCCCACTGACCCCGGGTGCGAGAAAGGGGCGGAGGGTCGGGGTCACCCCCGGTCCTCCGCCCCGATCCATATGCCGGCCCCGGGCCGCCTCAGGTCACCGAGAGCGCGCCGTCCACCGCCAGCACCGTGCCGTTGGCGTATCCGGCCGCCGGCCGCGTCAGCTGCACGATCCACCAGGCGATGTCGCCGGGTCGGCCGACCCGGCCCGACGGAATTCGCTCGGCCATCTGTGCCAGGAAGGCGTCGTACGCCTCGGGAGGCATTCCCGCCCGTACCCCGACGCCGGTGTCGACCACCCCGGGTGCGAGGCCCACGCAGCGGATGCCGCGCGGGGCCAGCTCCACGGCCCAGGTGCGGGTGAGGAAGTCGAGGGCGGCCTTGGCCATGCCGTACACGGAGTTCTCCGGCCAGGCTCGTCGACCGAGCGCGCCCGCCGAGCCGATGTTCACCACCGTGCCCCGGGTGGCCTCCAGCGCGTCGAGCGCGCGCTGGGTCAGAAACAGCGGGCCGATCAGGTTCGTGCCCAACTGGGCCTCGACAGCGGCCCGGTCGAGTCCGTCCAGCGACGCGAATCCGGTGACTGCCGCGTTGTTGACGAGTACGTCGATCCTGCCGAACTCCCGCAGAGCCGCCGAGACGATCTCCTCGGGCGCGCCAGGTGCGCGGACGTCGGCGGTGAGGCAGCGCATCCTGTCGTACCCATGAGCAGTGGCTTCGAGGGTCTCCTCCGTGCGGCCCACGATCAGCACATGCGCCCCGTCCTCATGGAACGCGTGCGCCGTGGCACGGCCGATTCCGGTGCCGCCGCCGGTGATGACAACCGCCCTGTCGGCGGAAGGGGACATGACGCCGGCCTCAGAAGCAGACGGCGGTGTTGACGCCCCGAATGACCGCCTGCTCGGCCTCCTTGGTGAAGTCCTGGTCCAACGTGATCGACAGCTGGACCCGGATCCCCAGGTCGGGCGTGGTCGCCGCGAACGTGGCATAGCCGGGGATGCCCGCCCCGTGCCCCCACAGATCCAGGTCCTTGTCGTTCTGCAGCTTCATCAGTCCCAGGCCGTAGCCGATGCCCATGGGAAGGTCCTTGATCATCTCGCCGGGCAGCGGGGTGGTCATCTCCTTGAACTCCGGTTCGGCGAGCAGCTCCCCGCCGAACAGCCCGGTCAAGAACCGGTCCAGGTCCGCCGTGGTCGAGATGATCTCGCCCGCGCAGCCGGCCTCGGAGGGGTTCATCAGCGTGACGTCCTCCGTACGGCCGTCGATCCGCATATAACCGTGCGCGTGCGGTCCGGGAATCTCCGGGGCATCGCCCGGCAGCGTGGTCTCCTTGAGCCCGAGCGGCTCCAGGACACGCTCGCGGATCTCCTCGCGGTACGAGCGGCCGGTCACCTTCCCGATGAGCAGACCGATGATGAAGTAATTGGTGTTGCAGTAGGCGAACTCCTTCCCCGGCTCGAATTCCAGCGGCTTGCCGGACGCGATGGCGATCAGGTCCTCGGGCTCGTAGTGCTTGTAGCGGTCGCGCAGAAAACGGTCGCCCGGCTTCTGGAACGAGTCGGCGTAGTTGTAGAGGCCGCTGGTGTGCTGCATCAGGTTGCGGACGGTGATCCGCTCTCCATACGGCAGCAGCCCCGGGAGGTAACTCTCCACGGTGCGGTCCAGCTCGATCCGGCCCTCGGCGACCAACTGCAGCACCACGACGGATACGAACGGCTTGGTGATGCAGGAGATCCGGAAACGGCCGTCCTCGGGAACCGGCCGGTCCGTACCCAGTTCCGCGACGCCGGAGGTGACTACGAACGCGTGCTCCCCCCGGGTGACCCGGAACTGCACGCCGGCGGCGCCCAACTCGATGAGACGGTCGGCCGCGCGCTGGACCGCCTCCCGGTGGGCCGAGACCTCCGGAGTGATGATTGTCGCCTGCTGCATGCCGGAACACCCCAATGTCGTAGAGCGGTTTGTTGAAGGGGAGCCTGACGGCCCGTGATGGAGACACGCACGCGAGCCGCTTGAGCCCCGCTCAGGCGAGGTCGTCACGGGTGACCCTGCGGGTGGCGACCTGGAGTCCGCCGCTCACCCGCACCAGCACGTCGTCACAGACGCACACTCGGTGCACCTGCGACTCACCGCCGATCTGCGAGGCGTACACGATGGCGTACGAGCGCACGCCCACCGTTCCGTCCGGCTGCTCCGCGACGTCGAACATGCCCACGAAATGCCGGTGCCGAGTGCCGTTCGCCGCCAGCTGGGCCGCCGTGCGGCTGGTGGCCGTGGCCAGGGCCGCCCGGCCGACCACCGGCTCGGGCAACGTCGGCACGTCGAAGGTGGCGTCCTCGGTGAAGGTCGCCGCCCACCGCTCGCACTCGCCGAGGTCCAGCAGCTGCATCTGGTGGGCGTAGAACTGCTGCACCTGCGCGTACAGGGTGGCGAACACGCCTGTGGCCTGCGGCTGGACAGCGGTATGGATGGTCATGGACATCTCCGATCCGTCGATTTCCACCACTGTCCGGCACTCAGGTCGAGCGGGCTTCGAGGCCTCGTCGAGCCGCCCCTCGAGCGATCTTCGTCCGGACTTCGAGCGGTCCGGGCCACGGTCGAAGGCACCATCGCCGCTTGGGAGGTAGACCGAATGACGACAGTGACGAACCCGGTGACCCTGGTCACCGGGGGCACAAGTGGCATCGGCCTCGCTGTGGCACAGGAACTCGGCCGGCGCGGACACCGTGTCTTCCTCTGCGCCCGCAGTGAGGACAAGGTCGAACAGACCGTCAAGGAGCTGCGCGGGGCGGGCCTTGAGGTGGCTGGCATGGCCGCGGACGTGCGCTCCGCCGACTCCGTGGCGGCCCTGGTCCGTACCGTGGTGGCCACCTTCGGCCCGGTCAACGTCCTGGTCAACAATGCGGGACGCAGCGGAGGCGGTCCCACGGCCGGTATCACGGACGAGCTCTGGTACGACGTCATCGACACCAACCTCAACAGCGTCTTCCTGGTGACCCGCGGGGTCCTCACCCTCGGGGGTCTGGCGGATGCCGACTACGGCCGGATCATCAACGTCGCCTCGACCGCCGGTAAGCAGGGCGTCTTGCTGGGCGCCCCCTACTCCGCGTCCAAGCACGGCGTCGTCGGCTTCACCAAGGCCCTGGGCAAGGAGCTCGCCCCGGCCGGCATCACCGTGAACGCCGTCTGCCCCGGCTATGTCGAAACCCCCCTGGCCGAGCGGGTCCGCCAGGGCTACGCCGCCGTCTGGGACACCACGGAGGACGACGTGCGGCAGCAGTTCGAGGCGAAGATCCCGCTCGGGCGCTACTCCACCCCCGAGGAGGTGGCGGGCCTCGTCGGTTATCTGACCACAGAGCAGGCCGCCTCCATCACCGCGCAGGCGCTCAACGTCTGCGGCGGCCTGGGCAACTTCTGATGTGGAAAGAGGCTGATGAGATGACTACTGAGCGAGTGCACCGTACGACGCACGAGATCGACGTGGCGGCGCCCGCGAGCGTGGTCTACGGGATCGTCTCCAACGCGGTCAGGTGGCCGCTGTACTTCCCGCCGAACATCCATGTGGAAGAGCTGGAGTCCGACGGCCGGCAGGAACGGCTGAGGATCTGGGCCACAGCCAACGGCCGGACGAAGTCCTGGACCTCGCGCCGGGTGCTGGACCCGGAACGGCGGCGGGTGAAGTTCCGCCAGGAGCAGTCCACGGCTCCGGTGAAGACCATGGGCGGCACCTGGATCGTCGAGCCGCTGGGCGCGGCGGAGTCAAGACTGATCCTGCTGCACGACTTCACGGTCGAGGGCGACTCGGCCTCCGGCGTGGCGTGGGTCGAGCAGGCGACCGACACCAACAGCCGTGCGGAACTCGCGAGTCTCAAGGACCTTGCCGAGCGCTGGGCACGCCTGGACGACCTGGTGCTGTCCTTCGAGGACTCCGTCCGGGTCGACGGCCCCGCCGAGCGGGTCTACGAGTTCCTCTACCGGGTGCGTGACTGGTCCGAGCTCGTCCCGCACGTCACCCGGCTGGATGTGGTCGAGGACGAGCCCGGCGTCCAGGTAATGTCCATGGACACCCGCACCTCGGACGGCTCCACCCACACCACCGAATCGGTCCGCGTCTGCTTCCCGCATGCCGGACGCATCGTCTACAAGCAGACCGTGACGCCCGCGCTGATGTCGGCCCACATCGGGGAGTGGCAGGTCGTCCCCGATGTGTCGGGCATGACGGTCACCTCGCACCACAGCGTCATTCTGCGCGAGGAGAACATCCGGCGGGTACTCGGCGAAAACGCCGACGTGGCCAGGGCCCGCGAATACGTGCGCGAGGCACTCGGCCGAAACAGCACCGCGACACTCAACCTCGCAAAGAAATACGCGGAGGGTGCATTTAAATAGATATCCGAAATGCGACTAAATCACCGACTCTTGGCATGTTTAATAGCTTCCGGAGTGGAGACGCAGTCGAGCGCTAGTGGATAAGCAAGCGCCGAGAGCGCGGAACGGGTCAATGCACCCTTGACGTCGACTCTTGACTCATCGTTGACTCGACCTAGCGCGACGAGAAACGGGGAGAAATTGTGGAGATTCAGCTTCTTGGCCCCCTCGGGGCAACCGTCCGAGGAGAGTCCATCGTTCCGACTGCGGGGAAACCGCGGCAGATCCTGGCCCTCCTCGCGCTCCATCCAGGAAGGGTATTACCGGTTTCCACACTGATGGACGAGATCTGGGGTACGGAACCGCCTGCGAGCGCACTGACCACGCTCCAGACATACATACTCCAACTGCGCCGACGGCTCGGAACCGCCATGGGCCCGGACACACCGGCAACGGCCAAGGACGTGCTCGCCACCCGGCACGGCGGTTACGTGCTCCAGGCCGAACCGGCCTGCTCCGATGTGCGCGAGTACGAGCGGCTGGTGGCCTGTGCGCAGAGCGCCTTCGAACAGAACCGGGACGACCAGGCCTCCGGGGCCTTCTCCAAGGCGCTGTCCCTGTGGCAGGGGCCGGCCCTCGTCGACGTACGCGTCGGGCCGATCCTGGAGATCGAGGTCATGCGCCTTGAGGAGTCCCGGCTGGTCACCACGGAGCGCCGCATCGATGCCGATCTCCGCTTGGGCAAGCACTCACGGCTGATCGCCGAACTGTTCGACCTGATCTCACGTCACCCGCAGCACGAGGGGCTGCACTCACAGGCGATGGTCGCGCTCTACCGCTCCGGCCGCCAAGCGTGTGCCCTGGACGTCTACCGCAAACTGCGAATCCGCCTGATAGAGGAGCTGGGCGTGGAACCCTCACCCCAGCTGCAACGGCTCCACCAGGCGATCCTCACCGTCGACCCCCACCTCGAAGTGTTCACCAACGACCACCGCGGCTCCACGTTCGATCTGTACGCGGCCTGAGAACGCGGCCAGGGCCCGCCGCCGCATGCGACGGCGGGCCCACCGCAGGAACGGACGCGTGGACCAGTCTGCGACCGGATCCGACCCGCCGGTTCCGCCAGGGCGACGTGCCCCGCACCGGAGCCCTGTCCCGCCTGCCGAACACCTGCTGCTACCAGCCCCAACCCCGGGATGCAGCACGTCCGAGCCGACGGTTACTCGGCGATGCCGCGTTGCCCCGTCACCGAGTACACCTTGCGGATTCGGTCGGCATCGTCGAACTCGAAAACATCAATTCCGCCGACGACTCGGTCTTGGCCGATGCGCAGGTTCCACAGGGACACGGCAAAGTCTGTGCTGGGATCCACGAAATTGCGGACGAGCGAGAATTCCAGATCGTTGTTCATCGATGCCCGGAAATCACGGACGAACGTCTTCAGCTGTGTGGGACCGGTGATGTCGTCCCCGTTGTGAGTCGAGGCGTCACGGCCGAAGTAGATCGTGAACTCCGGGGAGCAGATCTCGTCCGCGAGATCGAGCGCACCGTTCCACATGTCGTTCCACAGATCCAGCTTCTTCAGTTCGATCATTCCTGGATACCGCCTTGCCGTGTTGATGGGTACCGTTTGCTGTCGCGCCGACGGCACAAGAACTCTGCCTCACGAATTTTCGCCGCCCGGGCAGCCGTCGACCGAATCGTGGTGAACGCATGTGCCGCCCCGGCAAAGACATCCAGTTCGGTCGATGCGTGCTCACGCCACCGCGCCTCCATCGACAAGGTCTGCGCGAGCAGTGCGTCGCCGGTGCCGACGCAGAACCGTGCGGGCGGCACACCGTTCAGCTCGGCGAGCAGCGGCGAGGCGGCCCGCCGGTCCGCAGGACCGGCGCCGGGCATCAGGAGCGCGAGCGCGCGGTCGAACCCGGCAGTGAGATCGAAGGCACCATAGTTGAGCGACACCGCGGAGAAGGGTTGCCGCCCCAGGCGTTTCGGCAGCTCGATCACAGCCATGGCGGCGAGGTGTGCACCGGCGGACTCGCCTCCGATCGCCAGGAATCCCGCGCCCGGACGCTCACTGACCGCGCGGGCAACGGCGAGCACGTCATCGAGACACGCCGGGTAACGGTGTTCGGGCGCCATCCGATAGCCGACAGAAGTCACCGTCAGTGCGGTGCGATCGGCGAGCTGTTGCAGCGTCTCGTCGTGCATCGTGTGACTGCCCAGACACCACCCGCCCCCGTGCAGATGCACGTACTCGCCACGCGAGGGCGCATCGGGGGTGAACGAACGGACAGGCACACCCCCGATGGTCAGATCTCGCGCGGCCGGCACCGTGACGTCGTCGCCGAACCGGATCGTCGCCCGGTACTGCGCAAAGGTCATGCCCGTCGGCACGTCGTACAGCGTCGTCAGCCTCGACTTCAGCTGCTCACCGACGCGCACTGATTCCCGCGCGTACGCGTGCCCGATCGTCGCCAGGGCCATGGACCCGTCGGAGGGGGCGGTCACCTCGGCGCCGCCAGGGCCACCGCCGAGGACTGGCTGCCCAGCGCGAACGCGAACGACAGCGCGGCCGGCAGCTCGGCGGCGCGTGCGCCGCCGAATACGGAGTCGAGCCCGCACTCGGCATCGGCCTGTGCACTGTTGGCCGTCGGCGCGATCGTCTGCGCGTCGAGCATGGAGGCCGTCGCGGCGATGTTGACCAGCGAAGAAGCTCCGAACAAGTGCCCGAAGATCGGCTTTACCGACGTCAGCGGCACATCGGTGCGGTCGCCGAAAACGCGCCGGACCGCCCGGCTCTCGGCAACATCGTTCGACCGGGTGCCCGTACCGTGACCGCACACATAGCCGATGTCGCCGACCGACAGGTTCGACTTCTTGATCACCCGTTCGGCGAGCACTGCGGTCTTCTCGCCCGACAGCTCCATCGTCGTCGGGTGAGCCGCTTCGTTGGCGACGCCGGTCGCCAGCACGAACGCGTAGATGTGCGCACCACGGGCCACCGCGTCGGCTTCCCGTTCGAGGACGAGGGCGACGGCGCCCTCGCCGAGGGCGGTGCCATCGCGGTTGGCGTCGTAGGGACGGATCGAGTCCGCCGCGGTTGTGCCCAGGCTCAGCACCCGTGACTTCGGGTCGGTGTACACCTTCAGCAGGTCGGCGGTCAGCGGGAACTCGTGTCCCACGACGATCATGACGTCGGCCTCGTCGGACCGTAGCTCCGCCGCAGCCGACCGCAGCGCATGAGT
Organism: Streptomyces sp. NPDC005303; assembly: GCF_040607335.1. Classification (NCBI taxonomy): domain Bacteria; kingdom Bacillati; phylum Actinomycetota; class Actinomycetes; order Kitasatosporales; family Streptomycetaceae; genus Streptomyces; species Streptomyces sp. NPDC005303. Next base: position 11,000 of record NZ_JBEXGM010000031.1, read on the forward strand.
GCCGCCGACACAGGCCGACGACACCGTGGTGACGTAGCCCTGGACGCCGGTGCGGATGGCCGCGATGCTCGCCGGTGCGCCCGGCAGACCGCCCAGCACCCGCCCGATCCCGGACGCCGAGGCGAACTCCCGCTCCCACCACTGCAGCGGGCCGCGCGATGACGAAGCGACGACACCGGCGCGGTGCGGATCGAAGTCACCGACACCGGCGTCGGCCAACGCCTCGTCGATGCTCGCGAGCGCTGCGAGGATCTCGCGCGAATACTTGCTCGCGTGTTTCGGGTCCAGCCCCCCGACCACTGGGTCGTGCGTGAGCTGTCCCGCCATCACGGTCGGCACACCGCGGTCGTTGAACGCCGAATGCGGTGTGAGCGCCGACTTCCCAGCACGTACTCGTCCCCAGAAGTCGTCCGCGGTACGGACCCCGCCCGGCAGCGTGAACCCCATCCCGGTGATCGCGAGTCGGGTCATGCCGCACGCTCCTGCGGCACCTGCAACACCGCGCAGGTGTAGGAGTAGCCGCCGCCGGCTCCGAGGACGAGCACGATGTCCCCCGGCGCGAGATCGCCCGCCGTCTCGGCCTCGGCGATGTTGGCGAGGAAGTCGCCCGCGCCGAGGTGTCCCGACGCGCTGTAGTGGCAGACGATCCGATCGCTGTACTTGTCCTCGATCGGCCCGATCATCAGCTCGCGCACCTTGTGGCTCAGCCGCGGGGCGAGCACCCTGGCTATCCGCGGATCACCCGGCGCCAACCGGGCGCGGTCCAGAGCCTTGTCCACCGCCTCGGTGATGCACTCGTGCGACACCGCGCGCAGGCGGGGTCGCCCGCCTTCGTCGGAGAACTTCGTGGTCGGCATCGCGTTGATGTACGGCGGCGCCAACGCCGGTTGCGGGCCGAAGCCGTCGTAGTCGTCACGGGTGCGCCACAGCTCCGGTGCGGCGACGTGCTCGATGGCCAGCAGGTGGAACGCGTCGCCGGGGCCAGGCTGCCCGACGACCGCGGCCGACGCGCCGTCGCCGTAGGCGAGCATGATGTGGCTGCGCCAGTGGTCGACGGCGGGCGCCTCGAACCGGTCCGCCGCCACGATCAACGCGTGGGAGTGCTCGTCCAGCCGCAGCTGACCGGCCGCGAGGGAGAAGGCCATCGCCGCACCGTTGCAGGCCTGCTGAATGCCGACCGGTGCGCACGAGCGCGGGAGATCCAGCCCCTCCGCGACGCAGTGTGCCGCGGTGAAGAAGGGATTGCCCTGGTAGTTCGTCCATGCGTAGGCCAGCAACCCGATGGCGTCGCCGGGCACCCCCGACGCCGACAGCGCCGCGCGGCCGGCGGCCACGGCCATCGCCGGCGCGGACTCGGTGTCCCACCAGCGGCTGATGTGCAGCGTCACATCACCGTGCCGGGCCGCCTGCTCGGCGGTGAGGTTCCCGGTCCGGACCTCGTCCGCGGGTGTACGCGTCTTCTCCGGGAACCAGCAGCGCGCCGCCCGGATACCGAGAATCGGCTCGGCCGTCTCTGTATGCAGTGCCATGGCTACTCCTCGTCGGTCTGGGATGCCTGCGGGTGGGCGCTCAGGTCGTCCTGGTGACGGCGCCCTGGGACCAGCACTCGGTGATCTGCAGCGACTCATCGACCTGGAAGATGTCGACTCCGACGAAGATCGCCTCCTCGCCCGGGATGTCGACCGGCCAGTTGGTGGCTCCGGTCCAGGTACCGGTGCCTATCCAGCGATAGGCGAAACGACGCTCGGACTCGTCGACGAACGGTCCGAAGTCTGTCGAATACCGCAGTCCCTCGAATTTCCCGGTGAAGCCGGAAACCCATTTCGACATTTCCGCCGGCCCCGAGATCTTCGACGGGTCGATCGTGGCGCCGACGTCGGGCAGGTGCAGCACGTATCCGGCGGGAGAAATGATTTCGTGGGCGACGTCAGAATCCTCGTTCCACATGCGCAGCCAGTTTTCCCAGATCTTGCGCGCGGCAGACGTGTCCAACGTGAGCATGTGACGATTCCCTTTTATTCGGCAGGAGTGGTTTATTCAGCAGAAGTGGTAGCCGTCTTACCTGGAGCGGCCAGGGCGATGCCGGCCGCGACGACGGTGAGTACGGCGGCGGCGATCCACGCGTCGCGCAGGGCCGGCACCGGCGACGTCCCGTCGCTGTTGGCGCTGTCGTGGATGACGAGCAGCAGGGCGACACCGATCGCGATGCCCATCTGCTTGGCCATCGTGTGCACGGCCGAGCCAGAGGCGTAGAAGGCCTGCGGGATGGTTGTGGACACCTGTCCGGCGAATGCCGCCATCGCCACGATCGTGCCGATGGAGGTGAGCATGGAACCGGGCATGACCGCCAGCACGTAGGGCAGGTCCGTCGGGGCCGTGACCGTCCACCAGACCATGCCCAGGCCGAGGACGACGCAGCCGAGCGCCGCGGTGCGGGCCAGGCCGATGCTCTTCGCCATCCGCCCGGTGAGGATGGCGAAGATCGGCATCAGCACGGTCCCCGGCGCGATGGCCAGGCCGGTCTCGATCGCGGAGTAGCCGCGTACGTTCTGCGTCCAGAGGACAACCGAGAGCAGCATCACCGCGAAGGCCGCGCTGTAGACGAAGGCCGCGATGTTCGTCCGGACGTAGACGGGCAGCGCGAGCAGTTCGCGCGGGACTACCGGCGACACGTGCCGCAGGTTCCGGACGATGGCGACGACGAGCAGCACCACCGCGCAGGCGAACGCCGAGAGCGTGGTCGCCGAGCCCCATCCGGCATCCGGCGCCTCGACCAGTGCGAAGACGAGCGCACCGACGAAGAGTGCGACGGCCAGCGCACCGAGCAGGTCCGGGCTCGGCGCCGAGGAACGCTGTGCCGAGGCGGGCAGCACGCGCAGCCCGACGACCGTGGCCAGGGCGCCGATCGGCACGTTGATCAGGAAGATCAGCCGCCAGTCGTACTGGACGAGCAGGCCGCCGACGATCGGTGCCATGGCCGCGGCGATCCCGCCGGCCGCCGTCCAGCTGCGGATCGCGCGCTGCTGCAGCTCAGGTGGGTTCACCTGCAGCAGCAGGCCCATGGACGTCGGAGTGAGGGCGGCGGCACCGAGCGCCTGCAGGGCCCGCGCCGCGATCAGTACCGGCAGGCTCGGCGCGAACGCGCACAATGCGCTGGCCAGGGTGAAGAGCATCAGCCCGCCGAGGAACGTCTGCTTGCGGCCGAGATGATCGGCCAGCCGGCCGGCCGGGATCAGCGCGGCGGCGTAGAGAATCGTGTATGCGTTCAGCGTCCAGCTGAGGACGGCATTGCTGTAGCCGGGGAACTCGTGCTCGATCGCCGGGAAAGCGACGTTCACGATCATCATGTCGAGGCTTGTCAGCACGAATCCGCAGCACAGAACGGCGAAGACAATCGCTCGGCGGCGGTCGGCCGCCTTGTCCACCGGGGCGGTAGTGGCGAGGGCGGGCGTGTCGGCGCTCATGATCGGTTCTTTCGGTTGTGGGGGTGGTTGTTCTAGCGCGACCAGGTCATCGGATGACGCCCTTGGTTCTCATCAGGTGCTCGGACAGGTAGCCGTCGTGCGGCACCCCCGGTTTCATCCACGTCGTGGTGTGGGCGCCGATGTAGACGTTGGTGATGCTCGGCTCGTCGAGCAGTTGCTGCGCGAACTCCATGTCCTCGGTGATCGCGGCGACGACCAGCGAAGAGGTCAGCGGCGCGATCCCGTCGGCACGGCTGAACGGCGCGATCCAGACGCACGCGAAGGGCAGTTCCACGCCCAACACCGGGGACTTGGCGTCGGGCGCGACCCGGACGACCGGGTGCAGTACCGCGGTTCCCGGCCGGACCGTCTCCACGATGTCGTCCCGGCCGAAGCTGGTCGTGCCCGCGCCGACCCGCTCGACGTGGTCGGCAAGCTGACGGGCCGTGGCCTGCGGCAGCTCGGTGCGGTGCTTGCCGACCTCCAGTTCGGCGAGCCGGTCGGCCAGGGCGGAGGCGAAGGCGTTCGCCTCCGCCGCATCGCCTTCGACGAGCACTGCGGTGGTGCAGGTGCAGGCGGCGCCGCCGAGGTTCGCGACCGAGGCGGCGACGGTGTCCAGGTGGTCACGCCAGTCGACGTCATCGGTGACGACCGTCTTCGAGCGCCCCGGCCCCTGGGTGAGTACCGCCGGGTTCGCGGCGTACTTGTCCACGACTGCCTGTCCGCCGTAGACCAGCGCGCGGTCGGCGTGCTCGATGAGCACGTCGGCGACGTCGTGGTCGGTGGGCAGCAGGGCCACGTGCGAGGTGAAGCCCGCTTCCCGGAACGCGCGCACGAGCCGTTGCGGAGTGAACGGCTCGCGGCTCGACGGCCGGACCGCCACCGAGTAGCCGAGCGCCAGCGCGCTGGGCCACAGAGCGTGTACGCCCGGGGTGTTGCCGGAGGCATGGACTGCGAGCGTCCTGCCCTGGCGGGCCCAGTACGCCGCGCCCTCCCGCACCCGGGGGTCGTCGATGTCGGTGACCGCGCCCCGCGGTATCTCCTGAGCCAGCGTGTCCGGCAACGCGCGCAGGGTCCGGGCGATGGCGGCGATCGAGGCGTGTGCGATCGCACGCGGCACACCGGCGCACAGGCTCACCAGATCGAGGTAGTCGTCGATCGACTGCCCCTCGACCACGGCGTTCTCGAACAGATCCGCCGCTTTGGCGAGCATCTCCAGCCGTGTCGCGTACGGCAACACCGGGGCCTGGGACAGCCGGGCGAACGCGCGGGCGACATAGAGCCGGGGGACCTCGGACAGGGCGCCGATCTCACGTCCGTCCGGCAGGCGGAGCGGCTTGCTCGCCCGGGCCCGGTACTCGCCCGCGTCGGTGATGGCGTCGACGTGGGCGAACACCGGTGCGTCTTCGGGGTCGCTCATCGTCAGTAGACCCCTTCGGTGATGGCCGTGCCGTCGAAGGTCTGCACCGGCGCGACGTCGGCGACCGCGTCGCCGATGTGGCCGTCCTCGGCCTCTACTCGTACCGCGGTGTCGCGTTCCAGGTTGTTGGGGATGAGCGCGAACTTGGTGATGTGGTTCATCACGATCTGCCCGCGCTCGCCGTAGGCCACCGGCCGGCCGGTTTCCGGGTCGACGACACGGAAGAACACGTACGGGGAGAACGGGTCGAAGGTCGCCAGGCCGGAGGGCTGCTCCTCCTTCCGCTCCACCGAGACGCTGAGGATGGTCGTGCTGCCGTAGCCGCCGACGATCGGGATGCCGGGGAACACCTCCTCGCGCAGGATGGCGCGGGTGTCCGGATCCATGTGCGCCCCGCCCCAGGCGATGCGCTTGACCTTTGAGCGGACGAGTTCGACGAGCTCGGGGCGTTCGGCGATCTTCGTCAGCAGGATCGGAATGGTCTGGATCATGCCGATGTCCTGGGTCGCCAGGATGTCGGCGGTCTGGTCGACGAGGTGGTCGACATACGCGCGCAGTTCATCGGTCTGACCGCGCTCGATGAGCTTCTTGACCCACCGCGGGTCGATGTCGATCGTGAACCGCTTGCCACCCAGCGCATGCGACTGCCGGACCGTGACCTCGCCGATCATGTGCGGGCCGGACGGCGTCGTGGCCAGCAGGTTGATGCCCGAGCCGCCGAGGCCCGACGCGGCCTTGCGGCCCGCCCAGGCAAGGTACCGGGTGAACCAGTCCTCGAACATGATGAACCGCTTGGGCCGGCCCGTCGTGCCGCCGCTCTCGAAGATGGCCGCGATCTTCGGCGAGTCGCCGAGGCCGCGCGGAATCAGTTCCTCGGCGGCGACGTCGCGGAACTCGTCGATGAGGTTGGGGAAGAGCGCGAGATCATCGACGGACTTCACGTCGGTGAGGGGGTCGAAGGCCAGGGCAGCCTTGCGCTTCAGCCAGAACGGCGACCCCGTCTCGGGCCCGAAGTGCCACTGCATGAGCGTGCGCACGTATGCGTCGGCATCAGTGACGGTCCGCTGCAGCGGATCGACATCCAGAATCGACCAGTCGCGCGCGCCGGGGTCAGACATCGGTGGGTCCTTTCGAGGTGGAGATGCATTGCTGGACAGGAAGGGGGAGCGGTCAGGTCCGTGGGGCGGAGCCCACTTTCTGTACGAGCGCCGCCGACCAGGTGAACCCGCCTCCACCACCGATGACGAGCGCGTACTGTCCGTCGGCGACGAGGTCGGTGCGCCGCAGGTGATCCAGGTTCGCGAGGAAGTCGCCCGCTCCCAGATGCCCGGTCGTGTCGCGCTCACAGTGCAGCGTCGGCACCAGCCGAGGATCGATCGCCTCGGAGTACATGAGGTCGAGCACCTTGGGGCTCAGCCGGGGGAGCATCGTCGCCGCCACGTCGGCGGTGCCGACACCGGCCAGGTCGATGACGCCGGCGACGAGTTCGCCGATCGTCTTGAGCGCGGCGTCGCGGAATTCGGCGGTCCCGCCGGAACGCTCGAAGAAGGCGCGTTTGGTGGCCTTCACATCGATGGCCGCCCGCAACTCGTGGGGGGTGGTGCCGAAGGCGTCGCCCTCGCGGTACATGGCTTCGAACTGCGGCCGGGCACGCGAGTCCAGTGCGACGACGCGCAGGGCGGGCACACTCGTGTCGCCGAGCTCCGGGGACAGGATCACGCAGGTGGCGCCGTCGCCGTACACGGTGTCGTAGTCGCTGCCCCACCGGTCGAAGCCGTTGCCGCCGAACGCGTCCGCCGTGGTCGCCACGCTCAGAACCGGCTCGCCGGAGACCGCGTACCGAACCCGCTCGACGCCGATACCCAGCGCCGCAGCGCCGCCGTTGCACATCTGCTCGATGGACATCGGAACGCAACTGTCGAATCCGGCTTCGTTGGCGATGAAATGCGCGGGTGACCAGAAGTCGTGCCCCTGGTAGTAGGTGTGGCCGTGCAGCAGGTGACCGACGCGGTCGGGCTCGATACCCGCCTCGGCAGCAGCGGCGCGAGCGGCGGCCGCGGCGAGTACCGGCGCCGGCTCGCCACCGACGTGCACGCTCGTCACTCCCAGCTGTGCACGCTCCTGCTCGGTGATCCGCCCCGAGCGCACGGCCTCGGCGGCGGACTCCACCGCGGGTGGCAGCACCACGGCGCTGCCGATCACGAAGGCGCTCGACTCAGCCGGCGACCGCATGTAACGGCTCCTGTCGTGTGTCGGCGACGATGGTCGTCCTCCTCATCAGGACCGAGCTCCCGCCGGGATCGTCGCGCCGAGCTGGCCGTACAGGTCGAGTTGGTCATCGGTGAGCCAGTACTCGGCGATGCGCCGGTTCTCGAGCCGCAGGATGTCGACACCGCAGATCGAGACCTCGGTGCCCGCTGCCGCCGTGGCCGTCGCGGGAACACCGCCCTGCCACGTCCCGGTGAAACGCCAGCGCGCCACGACGAGTTCGTCAGCGACGAGCCACGGCCCGAGTTCGGCGGCGAACCGCGCGCCGGGGCGATAGCAGCTCCGGAATCCCTCGATCCAGCGTGTGACGTCGTCGCGGGTCGTCAACGACTCCGAGGGCGGCATCCCGAAGGTCGGCAGGTGCACGGTCACGTCGTCGGCGATGAACTCGGCCGGGTCCTGCCCGCCGGTGCCGTTCCACAGACCGGTCCAGGAATCCCAGATCTCCTGTCCGACGTCGGTTGACGGGTTGTCTGCCAAGGATGTTGTGCGCATCGTCCTTCTCCTTCGGTGTCGGCGACCAGAATCATCGCCGCGCGCCGCCGTCGGACTTGATCGAGGTGAAAACCGGCGCAGTCGGTCCGCAGGAGCTGATGCGGCGCCACATCGCCGTGCCGTTTACGAGCGTGAAGTCATCCTTGCCGCGGACCAGTCGGTCGCGCCCGTATCCGCTCGCACGGACGCCGGGTCGTCGGGACCCGGGCGGGACGACGGCTCGCCGCCAGCAGAACTGACTATAGCCCAGACCGACAGCCTCCACAACCCTTAAGTAAGTGGATGCATACAACTTCCCAGGCGTCGCACATATCGCTGTGACCTGCACAAACTTGACCTGCCATGAAGTTTTGGAAGCCTCGCTGCGCGGGGATAGTTAGTGGTAGCTTCCCACTGGGTACGCCATCACCACGAGGGAAGCGCCGTGGCAGTGAAGGCACCACAGGCGGGTACAGGAAGGCGCCCGGATCGAGCAGTTGTCCCGCTCCACCAGTCCAAACGCCCTGCCGTGCACCGGGAACGACAACGCGAACTCCACAACGCCCGTGATCCGTTACGAACTCCTGGAATGAGAAACCCTCCGTGTGACATAATGAACCATGCAAAAAATCCGCATGTCAGCAGCACAGCGACGAGCACAGATCCTCGATATCGCCATGTTGGAGTTCTCCCGAACGGGACTCTTCGGCACCTCTGCCGAAGTGATCGCCAGGGCAGCGGGTGTTACACAGCCGTACATTTTCCGGCTGTTCGGGAGCAAGACCAAATTGTTCACCGAATGCGTTCGCATTTCATTTGCGCAATCGACGGCACGAATGCTGGATGCGGCCGAGGGCCTGTCCGGGGTCAACGCGCTCATCGCGATGGGTAATCAGTACCGGTCGAATCTGGAGAACAATCCCGATGTACTGATCCAGACCCAGGCCTTCGCCGCGTGCGCCCACGACGAGGTGCGCGAGGCCGTCCGAGAGGCTTACGGCGATCAGTGGCGCCGACTGGCCGAGCATGCCGGGGTGGCCCCCGTGCAAATGAAGATCTACATGGCACTGGGCCTGCTGCTGAACGACCTGACGATGATCGACGCCAGGACGTCGGCGAGCAACGACGAGCAGTGGGTGCACGATGCCTACACCGTCATCGACGCCTCTGTCTATTCCGCTTTGGGGACGCTGAACAGCACCGAAATATAACCGCACAACCGCACGCAGGGTTGCCGGCAGCCGTTTCACCTCGACCTGTGCGTGAGCCAGGAATATGCCTTGAACCGACTGTGAACCCGCCGGCCGGGCTGACCCCGCAAGCGACTTCGCCCCGCATTCTTCGAGAATCAGATGTCGCCGCCATGGCCTGGAGTTTGATTCGAGGTCGGCAGCAGCGACAGCGCGAACGCGCCGGGTGCCCAGCGAAAGCGTGTTCGTGGCGGCGATCCTACAAGTACCCCAGGTTTTACGAGGGTCGCGCGTAAACGAACCCGGCGCAATAACGGATGTCGCGATGACGAAGCCGTTGCCGAAATAAATGAGAATTCCTCTGCCGCCGCAGGAGTAGAGCCTGCGCTCGCGCCGGTCGAAGATACCGGGAAGCACCTGCGACGGCTTCGCATGCGCAATCGACCCAGGATCTGCGCGAGGGCCTGGACCTGCCCCTGAGGCCGACTACGGATGGCCCCGGTGCCGTTGAGGTTCGGAGGACGGCCGGCTCGGCCGCGGGACGGCGAGCGCGACAAGGAGAAGGTTGTCCCGCACCAGCCAGCGGCCTCGGAGTGTCGGGACCGTTCGGCCCCCCGGCGTCAGCGAGATCGCTGCAGCCACTGTGCCCTCCGGGTTGACCACAATCTCCACATCGCCGCTGTTGAGTGGCTGTCCGGTCAGGGTGTACCAGGCTTTGTACGCCGCTTCCTTGGCGCAGAAGAGGAGTCGGGTCCAGGCGACGGAGGGTCGCACCGTGTCCAACTCCCGTGCACGCTCAACCTCGGGAGGCAGGAGCACCAATCGCCGGGTCCCGGCGGGAAGCGGTGAGTTGGGCTCGGCATCGATGCCGAGGGAAGCAATGTCCTGCCTGAGTGCCACGGCGCTTGCCCGGTAGCCGGTGCAGTGGGTCATGCTTCCCACCACACCGGCAGGCCAGAGGGGTGCGCCTGCCTGGTCCGGGAGAAGTGCGGCAGGGGGAAGGCCGAGCGCCGCGAGTGCCTGCCGCGCGCCGTGCCGGACCGCCGCGAACTCCTGCCGGCGCCGCACGCCGGCGTGCGAGATCGCTTCCGACTCCTGTGGCAGCAAGGCCTCGAGGGCGATCTCGTCCTGCTCTCCGAAGGATTCCGCGCCCCTGGCACCGGCCGGCAGTACTTCAGAGATCATTCCTCGGTCTCCGTATCCCCCCGCTTGCCCGAGATACCGCTCGGCCGGCCCGCCCTGGCCGAAGCCCTTCACACGGGTCAGCGCTTGGAGTCTGCCGGAGAACTCCGCGGCCCAGCTCGCGATGATCTCAGAGGCGATCAGAGGTCCTTGCTCGGCATGTCCAGCCGGCGGGATCACAGGTGCGGTCCGATTTCATGGCTCGTGGTCATCTCAGTTCGGTTCAGCTCAGGCCGGGGCGCGGTTTGAGCATGCAGCTGACCCTGCATGAGCACAGGAGCCGTCCTCTCGCATCGGTGAGCTCGACGTTGTAGGTGGCCATGGAGGAGCCGAGGTGGACGGCCTGAGCACTGCCGCGCACCGTTCCGTTGCGGGCCGAGCGGTGGTGCGTCGCACTGACCTCCACGCCCACGGCGATGCGGCGGGTGCCCGCGTACAGGGCCGCGGCCGTGGACGCCAGCGTCTCGGCGAAGGCGATCGACGCGCCGCCGTGCAGCAGTCCCTGCGGCTGTGTGTTGCCCTCTACCGGCATCGTGCCGACGACCAGCTGAGCGGAGGCCTCCTCCAGGTGGATGCCCAGCTTCCAGTAGAGGCCGCCGGCCCCGAGCCCGGCCTCCCGCATGAGTGTGCCGAGGTCGTCCGGCAGATCGTCCGGCAGGACCCCGGCCATGAGTGTGAATTCTTCGATGCCGATGGGCTGTGTCATCGCGGCGGTCTCCTTGCAGCAGGGCGCAGCAGGCGCGTTCATGAGCACAGATCCGCAAGGGGCTGACACGGATACAGCAGTTGTGCGGTCTCTTTCTCGGCAGGCGGGCTGAATCGCGCCGCCGCACGGCTGACCGCACCGCGCCGCGGCGGAACGTATCTCCCGACGGAGGTCGGCGCTCTGTGAAGGTGGGCGTGCATGCGCATCGTCCTGCAACTGTCATCCACAGGACTGGGAGAGTCGCGATGCCTCAGCGAAAAGTAGCCGTGGTCACCGGTGGGTCACGCGGTATCGGTGCCGCCGTGGCTCTGCGTCTGGCCGCGGACGGCTATGACGTGGCGTTCTGCTACCACTCGAACCGCGAGGCGGGCGAGCACGTCGCCGAGCAGCTGCGACAGCAAGGAGCCGGCGTCTATCACGACGCGTGCGATGTCACCGACGCCGAAGCGGCTGCGGCGTTTCTGGCGAAAGCGGAGGCCGAACTCGGGCCGGTGAGCGCACTGGTCAACTCGGCGGGCATCGTCCGGGACAACCCGATGGTGCTCATGCCGTCGTCGGACTGGCGGTCGGTGATCGACACGAACCTCAGCGGTACCTTCAACTTCTGCAAGCCTGCCGCGTTCACCATGATGAAGCGCAGGTCGGGAGTGATCGTCAACATGTCCTCCGTGGCGGGTGTGTTCGGCCACGCCAGGCAGACCAACTACTCGGCCGCGAAGGCCGGCGTGATCGGCATGAGCAAGGCGCTGGCGAAGGAGGTCGCGCGCAGTGGCATCCGTGTCAATGTCGTGGCTCCGGGGTTCATCGAGACCGACATGACAGCCGGCCTCTCGGACAAGGCCCGCCAGGAGGCGCTCAGCAGCGTTCCGTTGGGCCGGTTCGGTACGCCCGAGTCGGTCGCGGAGATCACCGCCTTCCTGCTCTCCGACCGGGCCGACTACATCACCGGGCAGACGTTCCAGGTCGATGGGGGGATCGCTTTGTGAGCACGGCCCCACGTCGGCTCGGCACCGATGAAGCTGGGGGTACCGATGTCTCCTGATCAGCCTGCCGGCCCGGCGGACGAGGACCTGTTGGCGGCGTTGGTGCGGGCTTCGGGCCCGGTTCCCGAGGCCCTGAGGCAATCCGCCTACGACGCCGTCAGACTGTTCGACCAGGCAGAGGGCGACGTCGCAGAGGGCGCGTACTGACCCACCCGCGTGTTCGGCACCTTGTGCGCCGCCTCGTGTCCCTCACTCACGAGGCGGTGTCACCACCGGCCGCGGCCCTGCCGCTCTCCGCGGCACCTCCGGCCGACGCGGCATGCGGCATGCGGCAGTCCGCTTCTTAGCGCAGGGCACGCAGGCGTGGCACGAAAACCAGCCTTTCTTTCACTCGGTAATGCTCTCTCATGACTAACCCTTGACAAGCAGGTAGGTACTTTAAATTCACCTTGACACTCGAGCGGGCGACTAGCTAAGCTCAGCAAAGAAAGTAGTTAGCACCTACTAAATTTCACTGCACGGGGGCAGAGCACAATGCGTGGATATCGGCACGGCACACCCGCCGAAGTTTCCATCTCGGACGCAGGCGTCAGCGCGGCCAGAGGGCCCCTGACCAGGCATCATGCGCCGTCGGCCCGGTCCTGTAGGAACGATCGGCCGCGCCCCGTCCGCCACTGAGCGGAACTTCTCATTCCATTTTCCGGGTGCAGTTCGCGCAATAAATGTGCGTTACACACCCCGTCGACTTAGTTCATTGCTTGACAATGTAGTCAAGCTGGACGATCAGCATTCCATCAGCGCCGTTGAACGCCTATCGGCGTGGCCACCGCGGATATAGACGGCGGGCATTTCAGTGTGCCCAGCGCTGTGCACAACCGCCCGACTCGGCTGCTCCCCGCAGCGGGATGCGTCCACCGATTGCGAGCGGCTGCCTGCCCGCCCGGTGTCTGACATCAGCCGAGGCCTCGCACGGCCTGTGTCGGCCGTGGCCTTCTCACGCATGTCCCAAAGAGGGGAATCATGAGCGAGTCGTACGACGTCATCGTGAACGGAGCGAGCATCGCGGGGTGCACGGCAGCCGTTCTGTACGCCCGGCGCGGGGCCAGAGTGGCCCTCCTGGAACGCCGCTCCGACATGTCCGCCTACAAGGTGCTGTGCACGCACTACATCCAGGCCTGCGGGTACCCCGCGCTGGCGGAACTCGGAGTGACCGAAGAGCTGGAAGCCGCGGGCGCGGTCCCCAATTCGGCACGCTACTGGACCCGTTGGGGCTGGATACGGCCCGAGCGTGATCCTCGGCAGCGGAGTCTGCCCTACGGGTACAACGTCCGGCGCCAGACCCTGGACCCGATCCTGCGACGGCTCGCACAGGGCACCGCCGGAGTCGACCTGTTCCTGGGGCACACCGTCGACGGCGTGCTCACCGAGGGCGACAAGGTGGCCGGCGTCACCGCGTCGGTGAGCGGCGAGCGACGGGAGTTCCGCGCGCGGCTGGTCGTCGGCGCCGACGGGAAGGACTCGGCGATCGGCAAGTTCGCCGGGGCCGCCACCAAGACCGTCGACAACGAGCGCTTCAGCTATTTCGCCCATTTCAAGGGACTTCCGCGCCCTGCGGGCGACATGACGCTGTCGTGGTTCCGCGAGCCCGATGTCGCCTACGCGATGCCGAACGACGGAGACATCACGCTCGTCGCGTGCATCCCGTCCAAGGCGAAGCTCCCGGAGTTCAAGGCCGATCTGGAGGGCTCCTACCGCGCCTTCGTGAAGTCTCTTCCCGAGGCACCCGACCTGGACCAGGGCGAGCTCGTCGGCAAGATCGTGGGAACTGTCAACTACCCTCTGATCGTTCGTGAACCCGTCGGTCCGGGCTGGGCGCTGATCGGCGATGCCGCGCTCACCAGTGACCCCCTGTGGGGGGTCGGCTGCGGCTGGGCACTGCAGAGCGCGCAGTGGCTGGTTGCCTCGACATCGGCCGCTGCGCAAGGGTCCGGGGACCTTGACCGGTCCTTGGCCGCGTACCGCAGCCGCCGCTCGAAGCTCAAGGGCTATCAGTTCCTGATCTCCGACTACGCCTCGAGCCGGCCGTTCAACCCCGTCGAGAAGCTGATGTTCTCGGCGGCCGCGCGTGACCCGAAGATGGCCCGGCACTTCCACAGCTTCGGCTCACGCCTCATCGGAACCGGAGCGTTCCTCTCACCGTCGTCGATCGCCAAGGCGACCCTGGTGAACCTCCGCCACCAGCTGCGGCCTGCCTCAAGGCTGCACGCCGGCGGCGCGTGATGCCTCGCCTGCGCACGTTAGACCCCCACCTATCAGCGAAGGGAAACGTCATGCCTCAGACCAGCGAGAACCTGATCCAGACAGAGCGGCTGGAGGCCCTGCGGACCATCGTCGTCCAGGTGCTCGAGCTCGGACCGGACGAGCTCACGGAGACCAGCCACTTCGTCAACGACCACGACGCGGACTCTCTGCTGGCGCTGGAGATCCTCGCGCGGATCGAACTCGACCTCGGGGTTTCGATCCCGCAGGAGGAGCTGCCGGAGATGGTCACGCTGACCGCCGTCTACGACGTCGTCGCCCGCAACGCCGGCTGGGAGATACCGAATGCGTGACACCACCGCACGCCGGGTCGTGGTGACCGGGCTCGGCGCCGTCAGCAGTCTGGGTATCGGTGCTCATACGTTCGCCGCCGGGATTCGTGAAGGCCGCAGCGGGGTGTCACCCATCCGTGGGTTCGACGCGAGCGGCTTCCCCCACACCATGGCCGGCGAGGTCCACGACTTCGAGCCTCGCAGCGTGCTGCGCAGCCTGGACCCCGAACAGTGGGGCCGTAGCGGGCTGTTCGCCGCATCCGCCGCCCGGCTGGCCCTCGAGGACGCGGACCTCGACCCCGCCCTGGTGGCCGAGGCGCACACCGGCTCGGCCATCGGCACGACCAGCGGTGAGTCCGCCGTCATCGAGCAGCTCACCGAGCAGTGGGTCAAGGACAGCTTCAAACGGCTGGACCCCACCGCCATTCGCAAAGTGCCGGCCAGCCAGATCGCCACCGCGGTCAACGCCGAGCTGGGGCTGTCCGGGGAAGCGCAGACCATTGCCACGGCCTGCTCCGCGAGCAACTACGCACTCGGGTACGCCTATGACATGGTGCGCAGCGGTGAAGCCGACTTCATGTTCAGCGGCGGTGCGGACTCCATCAACCGGTGGGCGCACGCCGGGTTCTTCCGGCTCGGCGCACTCGCCGAGTCGGTCTGCCGTCCGTTCGACGCGCACCGCAGCGGAATCCTGACCGCCGAGGGAGGCGTAGCCCTCTTCCTCGAGCCTTACGACCATGCGGTGGCCCGGGGCGCCAGGATCTACGCCGAAGTGCTGGGGTACGGCGTCAACTGCGATGCCCAGCATCCGGTGTCCCCCGATCCGAGCAGCATCGCCGAGTGCATCCGCGCCGCGCACCGCAACGCGAACGTGGAGCCGGAACAGATCGACTACATCTGCGCACACGGCACGGGGACGCCCACCAACGATGCCACCGAGGTCAAGGCCGTGCGGGAGGTGTTCGGGGACCGTCTGCCGCCGATCAGTTCGATCAAGTCGGCGATCGGTCACACCATGGGTGCGGCCAGTGGTTTCGGTGCGCTGATGTGCTGCCTCGCGCTGTACGAGGGGTTCCTGCCGCCGACAGCGAACGTCACGGAGACCGACCCTGCCCTGGGTCCGGGAGTGGATCCGGTGCCGGGCACGGCGCGGCCGGCTGCCCCCCGCATCGTGCAGAACCACGGATTCGCCTTCGGCGGGAACAACGCCATCACCATCCTGGGAAGGGCGGCATGAGCACCCTCACTGCACCAGTGACCACCGTGGCGCCCCTGCTCATCACCGGTACCGGGGTACTGTCCGCGGCCGGGCAGGGGCTTCGCACCCTGCAGCCATCCCTGCCCTCGGGCGATGCGCCGCGGGCGGACCTTTCACAGATCTCCGACGATCTGCCGCCGATCGCGCTGCACGCCGTAGCCGATCTCAACGCCGAGGAGTACCTCGGCGGCAAGGGCATCCGTCACCTGGACCGCACGACCAAGCTCGCTCTCGTGGCGTGTGCCAGGGCGCTGGCCGGGCTGCCCGTACCGCTGGCCGAAGACGACAAGCCGCGCACCGGCGTGGTGATCGGCACGAGCACGGGCAGCATCCGCAGTTCCAGTGAGTTCTCCCGGGACACGCTCGTCCAGGACAAGCCGTACCTGGTGCGGGCCAACCTCTTCCCCAACTCGGTCATGAACTGCTGCGCCGGGCAGATCGCCATCCGCTCCAAGCTGCGCGGGGTCAACGCGACGATCGCCGGGGGCCGGTTGTCGAGCCTCAACGCGATCCGTTACGCCCGCAACGCCATCGCAGGCGGCCACGTCGACCGAGCGCTGGTGGGGGCCGTGGAGGAACTCTGCCCGCAGTCCGCCTGGGGATGGCACTTGTCCAAGGCGCTGTCGGGCGGCGCCGCCGTGGGCGAGGGCTGTGCCGTGTTCATGGTCGAACGACCCGAGGATGCGGCCGCCGCAGGCCGCCCGGCGTTGGCACAGGTGCTGGCCTGTGAGGTCTCGTCAGCGGGGGTCGGTGTGCAACAGGGCAGCCTCGCCGCCGCGTTGTCACAGTGCATCGAACGTGCCCTGCGGCGCAGTGAGGTGTCCGCCGACCAGGTGAGCGCCGTGTCATTGGGATGCAGCGGCCATGTCGGTCTCGAGCGCATCGAGGAACGGGGAGTGGCCGGGGCTCTGGGCGCACTGCCGGACCGCACGTTGCGCATCACCCAGCGGCTGGGCGAGACCTTCAGCGCCAGCGGTTCGCTCCAGCTCGCCGCGCTGCTTGCGGCCTGGCAGGAGGAGTCGGGGGACGGCGAGGTTGCCCTGGTGACCTCGGTCGGCACGGATGGGAACGTCGGCTGCCTGGTGGTACGCAGCCCATCCGCCCGTCTGTCCGGCTGATCCGGGGAGCCGGACATGGCACATACTGCCCCTGCCGACGCCGACGTGGCCGAACTGGTGACCACTTGCCTGCGAGGGGATCAGCAGGCTTGGGTCCGGCTCGTCGACCACTTCACACCGCTGGTGTGGACGATCGCCCGCTCGCATCGCCTCTCCCCCGCCGATTGCCAGGACGTGTACCAACTAACGTGGCTGCGGGCCGTTCAGTACCTTCCGCAGCTGCGCGAGCGCAAGCAAGTGGCGGCCTGGCTCGCGACGACAGCCCGCCGGGAGTGTCTCAAGCACATCGAGCGCCATCAGCGTCTCGTTCCGGTCGGCGACAGTTCTCTGTTCGACACCTGTGCACGAGAGGTGGAGCATCCCGACGAACAGGCGCTGCGGCGTGCCGACGCCTCCGAAGTCCTGGCCGCTTTCCGCCGGTTGCCCAGTCGTGACCAAGAGCTGCTGGGCGTCCTGATGGCCGATCCGCCACCGAGCTACGACCAGGCCAGCCGGCTGCTCGGGCTGCCGCGCGGGTCACTTGGCCCGCTGCGGCAGCGCGCCCTGGGCCGACTGCGGGGGCTGCTCGCCCAGCCCGTCCAATGAATGAGCCTGCTCAGCCGGCCCGCAAGGTGTCGGCTGAGCAGGCTCATTTCGTCATCTCTGTACCTGACACAGAACGAGAGGATCCATATCGCCGACCGGGAACGGGAGAAGGTGCCGGTGCGCATCACCCGCCGCGCAGCATCGCCACCGCGCTCGGGCAGGTGCAGGTCCCCCGGCCACCCGGGCTGTGACTCCGAAGGTGACCGACTGGTGCCGCCCTGGTCCACATCGACGGCTTCCGGCGACCACCCGAGACGGGGCGCAGGTTGACCGCGCGTCCACAAGTTTCGTTCCCCTGTGAACCGCCAATTTCGCGGTCGACCGGGAGCTGGTCTACACGCTCGGCCACCACATGGCCGAACCGTCACTGTCTGCGAACAGACCCACGCATTGCGATGCACAAAGCACACGTGCCCGATTGCCCCGAATTCCAAGGTCAACGAGAACAAGAAACCCCAGGTCAGATCCCTGACCTGGGGTTCACCATGGAGCCGCCTTCGGGATTCGAACCCGAGACCTACGCATTACGAGACCATGAGCGATCGTGTTGCCTGGTGCTCCGTCGTGACGCGTGGTGACGTCCTTCCTGATCAGAGCAGGTGCAACAGGTTGGCCCGGGCCACCCCGTGATGCACCGTCCAAAGGCGTCTGTCCACCGGCTGTCCACCGGTGGAGTCCTCGCCGACCCGCCAGTGAGACTGCCGCTCGACTGTCAGCACCGCTGCTGAGTGGTCGGGGCGACGAGGTGACGGCGACGTAGGCGAGGCGGGCTTCGGCGTCGTCGATGTAGCCAGGCAAGGGGTCACCGTTCCCATCCGACTCTTCTCAGTCCATCGGCTCGGTGACCTATGTAACGGCCAACGCTCTCTGGACGACTCGCACGCTCCACGGTTGGGTCAGCACCGGCGTGCAGTGCAGCCCCCGTTATGCCTTTGTGCCGTGTCGGGACGAGCCGGAACGCAATGCCTCACTTCCTGTCAGCTGGTCGCTCCGACGGGGCAACTCGGGCAAGCTGGAAGTGCTCGAAGCACCGAAGTGCGATCTCCCTACAACCCACGCCCTCAGGGGCTCGATTTGTTGAGGAGATCAATCCATGGATCCGTTTGCGCTTCTGCTGATCGCCATCATCTTCATGATTGTGCGCGAGAGGTGATAAGCACGGATGACAGGTGCTGAGAGCACCGCCGAGGGCCCTTCCGGGGGCCCTCGGTCATGTGGCCGACCTCCCCCACCCGATCTCGCGTACCTCGACGGCTCCGGCATGCGACATGTGCTGGATCCACCAGCGCGAACCGAACCCCTTGCGGATCTCTTCTACGCTGCCGGGGACGCGTACGTCCGGCCATGTCCGGAGATCCGCGTGCACCAGCTCGACAAGATCGAGCGTCTCGCACCGAGCCTTGGCCGCCGGTAAACGGGGCTACCGATAGAAAGCGCTGACCTGGGTCTTACGGAGGTGGCCCTTGTGTAGCGACCCGCGATCGGATCGCCACATTCCCGGCGAGATCGACCGCTTCGCCATACGAGTGGTGACCTTTGAGGAAAGCAGGCAACCGAGAAGCTCGCCCGGACCGTCATTGGAGCATGACGTCTGCAGCGCCTGAGCCATCCCGCACTCCGCCCCCATGGTCGCACTGTGGCCGGGACGCAACGCCGGAGAACCCTGTCGGCTGCCGAGGCATACGTGTCAGCGGATACGCCGAGTGCCTGGCGCATCTGAATGATGCCGACCGCGTCGCATACCTGGCGATTCTGGCTCCCGGCTCCGACATCGACCACCGTGGTACCCCCTTCACCGAAGCGCTTCTGGACCAGCTCCTCAATGCCCTGCGCGGTCCCACGAGGAGCAATCCACACCTCGGCGCTGCCTGGTTCAATGAGGCGTCCTTCTCAGGCACTGCCCCGTTCACCAGGGCCTCCTTCTCAGGCACTGCCCGGTTTACTGGTGCGTCCTTCTCAAGAACCGCCCGGTTCGACAGTGCTTCCTTCGCCAACGACGCCAGGTTCAGCAGTACGCACTTCTCCCACCAAGCTCGGTTCGACAGTACGACCTTCGCTGGCACCACCCAGTTCAACAACGCGTCCTTCTCAAGCGATGCCAACTTCAGCAGAGCATCCTTCGCTGGCACCGCGGGGTTCGACAGGGCTTCCTTTTCCGGCACCGCCGGGTTCGACAGGGCATGCTTCTCCCTCGGAGCCAGTTTCGACAGTGCGTCCTTCGCCGGCAGCGCCCAGTTCGGCAGTGCGTCGTTCTCAGACAGCGTCGGGTTCAACCATGCATCGTTTGATGGCCACGCCGGGTTCCGCGCGGCAACGTTCGCGGGCATCGCGAGCTTGCACGGGGCAACATTCGCGGATACCGCCGAGTTCACCAAGGCGTCCTTCGCCAGTACCGCCGCTTTCGACGGAGCATCCTTCGCTGGCACCGCGGGGTTCGACCGGGCCTCCTTCGCAGGCCCCGCCGAGTTCGTCGGGACGCGCTTTGAGAGCGAGTCACACTTGGGACCACTGGTGTGCAGTCAGCAAGTGACCTTGGACGGGGCGTGGTTCGGTGTGCCCGTCACAGTGGAGATAGCAGCCCGCGAGGTGCGCTGTGCGCGTACGCAATGGGCTTCGGCCGCTACGCTGCGCCTGCGCTACGCGGAACTGAACATGAGCGAAGCGGTCCTGGAGTACCCAATGACGGTCACAGCCCGCTCCACGCCGTTTCCAGGCCCCTTCGGTGAGCCGTTGCCGGAGAATGGGCTGCAGGGCCTCAGTGACGGTGTACGTCTAAAGTCCGTAGCCGGCGTCGACGCCGCACAACTGGTGCTGCATGACATCGATCTCAGTATCTGCCAATTCGCTGGCGCAATCCACCTCGACCAGCTCCGTGTCGACGGCTGGTGCACCTTTGCCGAAACCCCCACCGGCGGCCCGTGGTACCGGCGCCCACTGAGACCGTGGAGTGCGCGACGGACCCTGACCGAGGAGCACCACTGGCGCACTCAGTCTGCCCGGCAGAACCGCGCCCGCGGTTGGATGCCCCCGCCAGCGGGTGTCGCTGTTCTGAAGCCAGCGGCGCTTGCAGCCCTGTACAGGCAAGTGCGCAAGTCGCTCGAGGACGGAAAGAACGAGCCGGACGCCGCCGACTTTTACTACGGCGAGATGGAGATGCGCCGCCACGACACCACCCGGACGGCCAGCGAACGGGCCCTCCTGACGGCGTACTGGGCCCTTTCGGGCTACGGCCTCCGAGCACTGCGCGCCATGGCATGGCTAGTAGTAGCCATGACGGCCACCATACTGGCGCTGATGCTCTGGGGCATGCCCGCCGAAGATCCGAAGCCAACCATTACCGGTCGTCAGGTTGCGATCGGGCAGGACATCACCCTGACCACAGAAACCGCCGATCCGGTCAACCCCACTGGACCATGGCCCTCCCGGCTCACCACCGAACGCTTCGAGAAGGCCCTGCGCGTGGTCATTAACTCCGTCGTGTTCCGCTCCTCTGGCCAAGACCTCACCACGTCCGGCACCTACACCGAGATCACCTCCCGCGTCGCCGAACCCATCCTGCTCGGTTTCGCGGTCCTGGCCATCCGCAACCGCGTCAAGCGCTGATCGTCCGCCGTCCTCACACCTACTGGTGAAGAGGCAGAATTTTCTGCCGACGCCGGCCCTGGACTACTGGCGGGAGGGGGTGCACTATTCCCCGCCATCCTGCCCGGCAGAGGCCGGCACGGTCGGTCCCGGCGCAGGCCGCAGGCGGTCTTCGCCGACCACGGTTGCGGCCATGATGCACCGCGACCAGGTGCGGGCAACCGTCGGATTCTGCCGGTCATCGCCCGTCGCGGCACACCTCACGGCAGCGGCCTTGGCGTCTACCGTTCCTGCTGCCTGATCACCTTGCAAGAGTGGCTGCTCGATGCACCTTGGCGCCGGCAACTAGCCATTCTCCGTCGAACAGGGCCAGCGTCTGCCTGACGTCGTTGAGTCACAATGCCACAACAGGTCCCCATTTTGTGGGTGCGTTTACCCCTTCAGTAGCTCGCGGAAGATTCCTGAAGTAGGTGCTGGGGTATTCGGTTTCGCCGGACGCAAGGCTGAGGCCATAGCCGTTGAAGATAGCTACGGAACGCGTAAGGCAATTGTCGATGAGTAGATCATAGTTGCGGGCTTGCCCCTCTTTCGCCTCGCGAGCCGCTGCCACAGGATCCATCCATGCCTTTGGCCAATCGAGACAGCGGTATTCCGTATAGTGCCCTTTCACGGAAGTCGGAGGTGATTTAAATGAAGAAAGAACGTTCTGCCAGCTGCCAGTTCGAATCCAGTTGTTGTCTGCGGAGAATTCTGTCCCACCGAACTCCCAGCGATCGCCAGTTGTCGTACGGAAGGCCCACCCCACATGGCCCACTTCTTGTCCGATGACTGACACAGGAGCATGGAACAAACAGACGCGCCCACCTGAAACTGTTAGTACGCTGTGGCGTGTGACGTTCCGACCGACGCCAAACCCTACGTTGACGGCATTATCGTACGGGCCTGCTGAGTCCTCAGGAGCCGTACTGGGAGAGTAGATAGCGTGGTAACCAGCTGCGAAGGTGTGGCCCTCGCGGTAGGAGTAGATACTTCTAGCGTTATTGCCGACTTTCCATGAAAGGTCAAGACTCGCCGATCCCCCAGCAACCCGAACCAGCACTGCGTATCGAATCGTCTCCCCCGGAGAAAATGTACTCTTCTCGTGTCCCGCAGAGTCATACGTAAGCGCACGTTCAACGCTTACGTTGACCCCCGGCGAAGTATGTCCCGATACGGGGGCAGAGAGAATGGAAATAGCTATCGAGACAATAGCCGCCAAGACTATGCGCCGGTAGCCAGTCATGAGACCTCCGCACAGTTCCTTGCCCTTTTGCCACAGCGATAAGCAGAAGGGTCTTCCCCGTCGACGACAGATGACCTTTGATCGTCGAGATGCGGACGACAGCGCTCGTCGTCATCCACCTCTGGCGTCGGGTGGGGCGCCCCAGTGCGACCGCCCATCTTCCCCTCCTGCGGTCGTACTGTCCTGGCGCTGAACAGGGCGGAGCAAGCCTTGCCGGTCGCTGACGACTAGCGTGGAGGCTAGTTTGTCCCACAGTTCCTGCCGGTTGCGGTCCCAGAACAGCCAAAAATAGAGAATGAAAAATGTGAAGGTCGCGAGAATTGCGACGATCGTTTTCGCGATGAATTCACGAAAGAACATCCGCCAGAACCGAGCAGCGATCGGTTCCCCGATGTGGACTACTCTCATTTGGAGTAGTTGCTTGGCAGGCGTCTGCCCCTGCGGGAAAAGGAAGAGCGCCCAAATGAGCCACCCGATCCCTGCTGTGAAGACGAACAGGACCCCCTCCAATAGATATCCACCAAATCGAAGGCCGATGGTGGACAAGGGGAGCCCTTTGGGAAGGAAGAGGACCTGCCCGCAGAACTGACAGGAGAGTTCGCCTGTTGTCACCTGCCCGCATACAGGACAAGCGGTAGGCGCCGGAGGGTGTGTGTAGCCCGGTCGACTCGGCCATTGGACTGGCTCGGGCTGTTCGTCAGTTTTCCGGTTTTCTATGTCGCGATCTGGATTCTCAACCATGATCGACATCTCCCCAGGGTGTCAGGTCGTCATGAGGTGAGGGAGACAAGGGCCATGGTTTGACGGCGAGTTGCTTGTCTCGGCGCTATTCTTTGGATGTTGTGCCGTATTGGGGCGGCCCAGCGGCGCGGGGCACCGAGCAGGCCGGGCGCCCGGTTCAGGACCACACTGCCCCGGGACCGTCAACAGAAGGGAGCCCCTGGCGCGTTGACCCAGAAGGAAAGGAACGACCAAGTTTGGGCTCCGATGCGCCCGTCGACGACGATGGCCTGATTTAGGTAGCACTGGGCTTGTTGGACTGCTGGCCCGGATGACCCTAGGTGAAGGCTCGGTCGGCTATTGGTGTAGTTGCATACATCGTCCGGTCCCTGAGTCACGAGGTTTGTTGGACGCTTCAACTGGTGTGCGGCCGGGTGCTGGTCACCGCGGCGGTCGCAGAAATGCTGTGCGATGCCGCTAAAGCCGGTGCTCCTGCAAGGGAAATGGGAAGAGCCAGGGCCGCTGCGGCGGTTAGCACACGTCGCATCCTGATCACCTCCGGGGAGGGTGGCCTCTTCTCATCGTGCGCTTCCCTCACCCGGGCTGCATCTCGGGCAGGGCTGCGGCGCTGTGTGCATGCGCACCGAATTTACTGCTCCACTCGTGTCCGTCGAATCTGGTGTTGCGAACTGTTCGCGCTTACCGATGCGGTGCAGGGTGCGACGGGCTCGTGAAGTCGCCGGTGGGCCTGATACACGTGCTTGAACACCGCGCTGGCGACGGCGCGTTGTACGGCGGCATCCGGTCTGCCGTCCGGGCGGCGAGGTATGCGGCCCAGTCGCGTTTGGCGTAGGCGACCCAGCGGAGCGCGGTGTGGTGGTGCATCCCGGTCAGGTGAGCGAGGATCGGGCTGGGGAGATCAGCGGCGAGGGCGGCGGCCAGTGCCGCGTTGCGGGCGGTGCGGACCGGGATGCCGTAGCGGCCCAGCTTCTGGGTCATGCCGTGCGTCGAGATGGGCTTGCCCGGGCCCATGCCCGGGAATAGCCACCGAGACCCTGGGCGGACTCGCGAGAGCCGCGGCCACAGCTGGGGCTGTTCGGCGAGATGTCGAAGGAGTTGGGGGAGTCGCGGCCGCAGCAGGATGGTGTGGCGGCCCAGCTTCAGGTGTGCGTGCTCGTCGCCGAACTTGAGGTGCTCAGGCGTCAGATGGCAGAGGCTCCGGTGGACGGGGCGAACAACAGGGTGATCGCGTCGGCAGCCCGGACGTCCGTAGGTAGCGCATGGTCGGTGAGACGGCGCTGGAGGAGGGGCCATCGATCGTCCTCGTCGAGCAGGTTCTGGGGCTCCTGCCTCGGGATGGAGGGGACGGGCAGTTCGCGGGTGAGCCGATGGCTCGTGGTCCATCTTAGGAAGTGGCGGATCAGGTAGCGCCGTTGGCTGGTGCCTCCGACGATCCAGTCGTCGATGTGTTCCTGGGCGAGGTCGGCGAGGGGCAGGTCGCGTTCGTCTATCGGGCCAGGAAGTCCAGAGCGACGCTGACGCGGCGCCCCAAGTCGCGGTCGGCGGAGGCGGGATGGCGCCGGGTGGCGGCACGTTGGCGGGTGCGTCGAAGCAGGAACCAGTTCAGGAACGGGCGGGCGAGGTTGGCGTGCGCGGCCGGCTTGCCCGCGAGTTCGTGCTCCAGTCAACCGATGACGCGTTCGAGGTCTTCGTTCCGCTCGTCCAAGATGCCGGTGTGGACAAGGAGTTGGCGGATGTAGCGTTGGTTCCGGCTGGGAGGGAACTCGTCCAGCAGGTCGTGGGTGAGCTCGTGTCCTTCGGCCGCGAGCCAGGCAAGGAGCTTGGTGTTCGGGCTCTGCTTGATCCACTGGATAGCGGTGAACGGTGAGGGAGCGTCCGCCAGCGCGGCAGCGAGCGGTTTCAGCTGTGGGGTAACCGTGCCGTCTGGCCCGGTCCGGCACGCAGCTCCGCGGCCGACCATGCCGTGTCGTGAGCGCGGCTCAGCGGCCGGGCTCACCCGGGGTGCTGGTCGTCCTGCACGTCGTGCAGGGAGGGGGCGTACGAGATCCCGACGATCAAGCCGTCCGCCGTGAGAAGCCTGGCCACCGTCTGACCCCACGGCTCGGTGCGGGCCTGGTGCACCAGCTCGAAGCCCGCGCGCTGCAGCTCGGCACCGGCGGCGGTGACGGCTTCCGCGTTCGCCACCTCGAACTCGATCGACGCCTGCGGGAGAACCCGGTCGGCGGGCCACTGGGCCGTGCCGAAGCATGCCTCGGCCGCCTGCGAGAGCGGCCACACGCCGAAGTGCTTGCTGCCGGGAACGCTCCCGCTGGAGTAGTAGCCGTCGCCCTCCCCCTCCAGGGGAAGGCCAAGAGCCTCGATGAACAGCTTGCGGCTCAGCGGCGGGTCGGCGGCGACCACCGCCACGCTCGTGATGAACAGCACATCCATGCCGGTGGCCTCACTCCCTGCTGCGACAGGACTGCCAGGGCTGGAGATTCGGCCTCGCCGGCACCGCTCTCAGCGGCCGGATCCCGTACAACGTATCCGCCTGCTGCCCAAGTGTCGGGCTGCGCCCGGCCGGGCTCAACCGGTGCCCCCGAACGAGCCCGGGAGGGATGTGACTGCCGATGCCGGGCGAAGTGGCTCCAGGGTGCCCGGCATGGAGTTTCGAGGTGACCGCGAAAGCCTGGCGGCCGAGGTACAAGCTGCCCTTGAGCGGGGGTGCACCGGTTCGCGGACGAGGCTGCTGAGGTCTCTCGCGGCGGGCAGCGCGGGCGCCAACAGCGACATTGACGCCGAGTGGATCGTCCCCGACGACCAGTTCGTCGCCTGCCTGGCGCAGGTAAGCGCCGTCCTGCACCCGGTACACCCCGTGGCAGGGGTACGCAGCGACACTTCCTTCATTCCGACCGCCGCCGCCTGCTGTTCGTCCGTTTCGAACAGCTGCCGCTGTTCTGGCGGCTGGACTTGTCGGTGCGCGCGCAGTCCGTCGCCGACGACGCGGACTACGACGTAGGCAACCCGGCGGCACAAGCCCGCGAGGGAGAGTGGTCGCGGTTGGCCGGCGCCCTGGCCAACGCGGTCGGCGCCGTCAAAGCTGCGGCCAGGCACCCGCACGGGCGACGCCCGCGGGCTCGTGGACCGTGGCTTCGCCCGCAACAGCGAGGCCGATGTGGCCACCGGAGCATGGCCCGATGACATCAAGCGCCTCGCGCGGGCCGCAGCCCGTCGCGAACCGCATGTTGGGTTGACTCCTTGGCAGCCGTCCTACCGGGGGGAACATGTTGCGGCGCTCCCGTGGCCGGGCAGGCTCACGGGGCCAGAGGCGACCGTCGTTACCCAGACAGGTGGCGCAGTCCTGCGGGGTATAGCCACCCTCTATTCGGGAACCCCACAAGACGGGGTGGAGAAGGTCGCCCAGTCACGTTCTCCGGCAATGAACGTTTCAACGACACCATCGCTTATCCCAAACCTGATCACTTTTCCTGCAAATTCTGGTGCGGATGGCGCGAAGACAAGCTCTTCACCTCCGTAGTCAGGGGTGACGACTGTGATTTGCCCGGCGTAGGTGTCGATTACATCTCTTCGAGTGCTGCCTACGTGGATTCCCGAGCGTGTCAGGACCGTTCTCGCTGACGGTTGGACGTAGATGGCCACGAGGTGATCAGATACAAAGCGTAGGTAGAGTCCCTCCGGTCCCCCTTCCACAGTGAAGTCTGTGCAGAACCTCTCGCGGTTCTCCTTCCCCGGAATCGGCGCACCGATCACATTCGCTGCTTCCTCACGACTCATGCCCAACTTCAAAGGGCCCATCCCGTTGACGGTGATACGTTCGCGGGTCAAGTCAATACGACCGGGAGCCTCCGACGCCGCGCCACGGACATGTGTCACGAACTTCTTGCCATCCCAACTCCAGTCGAGATGGCGCAGGCTGGACGGGGATCCATGAGAATCTCCGGGCCCGTAGAATTTTAGATCAGCAAGTATACGGTCATCGCTGATCGATACGGATCCTGGCTGATATTCGGGAGGAAGCCATTTCCCGCCACTCAAGTGGGGAATGCGGGCTATCTCACGTCCGTTACTGGATCGATAAACGCGCAACTCTTGCGTGAAGAAGTTGCTCGGTTGGGGACTGCAGTAGAACAGCACAGCAGTGACGCTCCCGAGGCTCGATATTTTCCCTTGGGTGATCCGCTGCAACCCCACCTCCCAGCGATCATAGTCCCCAATTCCTGCCCCACGCGCGACGCCCCTACCATTGCGGACAACTACCTTGACTGGCTTATCGACGGTGTCATCGCAAGTGATGCGGTAATTTCGGTTCCTCCAGTCAACAGTCGAAACCGCTACTTTGTGCGCGTCCGCTTCCGACCACCCCCGGAAGCTGCTGCCCTGCGGCACTTCCCGCATACTCATTGGCATAGCCACGGTCGGTCCGCCCATCAACACGCAGGCGGCACCCAACGCTACACAGGTGAATCGCCGGGAGCTTCCCCACATAAGTCTTTCCTTCCGGCAACGAGGGTCAACCTACCGATCCGAAAGTCATCTCGTACAGACTGCTCCGCATCTCGGTCTGACGACTGGCGTTGCAGCGCGGCTCTTCTGCTGACGCTGGCCGACGCATCTACTTGGTGTAGAAGCAGTCCCAGGCATCTTCAACAGTCTTCCCATACACGTTGAACACCCGGTCGAGAGCGGACTCATCGAACTGCGACACGCAGACATCATCCATAGGGATTCCCTGCACCCTACTCCTCGATGAATTCGCACAGAACCACTGGTAGGCCGGGTACGAGGCACGTGCGTACTTGATAAGCCCCAGCCCTTTGGACCCACACCATTCCTTGAGGTCGGGAGTTCCTGCGTACGACCCATAGTCGGCGCATTCCCAAGCTGTGTAGGTGCCGCCCATGGTGGCGAGACGATCCGTCACCCTGACATCGGTATAGGTGTCTTGACAGGCCTGGGCAACGAAGTTGTGAATTTCCTCTCGCGGGCGAAAGGTCTGAAGGCTTCCGTCTTCATTGACGCACCGGATGGAGTACGCAGTTTTCCCAACCGTAGTCACACCCCCGGCGTAGCCCTGTTCCTTGCAAGCCGCATCGAATGCTTGTCGCGACATAGGATGGAGCACATCGGGGTGCGGCCTCTCCATAGTCGAGCCATTTCCTGCTGCCGACTGAGACTCTGATGCAGCCGCGAGAGGGAGGTAAGGGCTAAATGCGAACGCCGCCACAAATACGGCAGCAAGGGAAAATGCGCGCCGAGGCACAATAGCCTCCCGAGGAAACAGAGAAACTGAGGCTTCGACCCATTCTCAGCTCCCACCCCGCCGAAATCATCCCCTCAAGTGACTCTAAGGCATCCCATGCGACCTCGCACCCGGACACTGTGCTCGTGCGTACCTCCTACGGCCAGGTTGTTACAGGCCGCGCCGCAGCGCCCGCGCCATAAAGTTATTGGGCCGGGTGCCGGGATGCCGGGCGTAGGCAGAAAACACGACCCGGCCGTCGATCTCGAACCGCAGCGCCCTCTCTCGGCGCGGGCGTATCAGGTGGGGCCTGGTGCCGTCGAGCACGAACCGGACCGCTGGGTGGTCGCACACGATCACGCCCTCAAGGCGCCGGGGCGCTTCCTGAACCTTCCTGGACCTTCCTGGAGATGTAGGAGCCCATGGACCCGGCGCCTCCTTCTCTGCGATCTCCGCCACACGTGCGGTGCGCTGGCTGATCCGCCGGTAGGCGATGCCGCCCCGGGCGCGCAGGAGTCGGGCGATCCGGCCGGCCTCAACTCGTACCTCAACACTCACAACTGGCCACCTCCACAGGGCACTTACAGCCGAGCAGGGCGATCGTGACGCGCTGCTCGACGCCGATACAGCCGCCCTGCGGGCCGAGGGTCTGCTGACGGCCGAGGATGTACGGTCGGCCGCGCCGACGTCCTCGTCTTCCGGTGGCGGCTAGGCAGCAGGTGATCGCGTTGAACACGGCGACGGCGTCGATGTAGGTGGCCCTGGCCGCCGCTTCGAGTTCCTCGCATGACGGCGGGCAGCCTTCCTCGGTGGGGCCGGGCTCGCAGCGCAGCAGCGTCACGACGAGTTCGACGGCCGTCGACAACGGGGGCGTGCAGCCGCGTACGTTCTGCGTGTCGTGTCTGCCAGTGCGACCTTCCACAATCACACGGCCGCCCGAGCCTTCACATGCGTCCGCATCTGAGTGCCGGCGGGCCCATGCAAGGGGTGGCGTCCGCCCACGACGTCCGGGGGGGCGCCCTCACGGGTTGATGATCTCGCGATGGGGGGTTGCACATTCGGCAGCTGCACCGCAACAAGCCCGCAGCCGCTCGCACCTCTCGAAGGACGCCATGCGTCGTATGGGGGACGCCTTCCTGCCCACCCCGGAATCTGCGCCTGCGCCGCCAACTGAGACTGGAACTGAGACTAGGGACAGTCGCGCGGCCCGCGCGCGGCGTCGTCGCCGCATCCGGTAATAGCAAAAGCCCCAGGTCACGGCGAGTGAGTCCTGAGGCTTCCACAGAGCCGCCTTCGGGATTCGAACCCGAGACCTACGCATTACGAGTGCGTTGCTCTGGCCATCTGAGCTAAGGCGGCGCGCTGTCCGCACCATGGTGCGGTCAGCAACGTCGGTAAGTCTACACAGTTTCGAGGGGTGCTCCGCACCAGCCCTCGGGCACCCCCGGACGCTCCGGTGACCGGGTCAGGAGCAGCGTTTCCCGTCCACCGGAGGAGTGCCGCGGAGCAGGTACGCGTTGATCGCGGAGTCGATACAGGCGCTGCCGCGGCCGTAGGCGGTGTGGCCGTCGCCCTCGTAGGTGAGCAGGCGTCCCGAGGAGAGCTGGGCGGCCAGGGCACGGGCCCAGCGGTAGGGGGTGGCCGGGTCGCGGGTGGTGCCGACCACGACGATCGGGCCGGCGCCCCGTGCCTCGATGCGGTGCGGCTCGCCCGTGGGGCCGACCGGCCAGTACGCGCAGCTGAGGGAGGGCCAGGCGAGGCCCTCACCGAAGACGGGGGACGCCTTCTCGAAGGTCGGGACGGCCTTCTCGACCTCCTCCGGACTGTCGTAGGCGGGCTGGCCGTCGAGGCAGTTCACGGCCGCGTTGGCGGACATCAGGTTGCTGTAGTGGCCGTCGGCGTCCCGCTCGTAGTAGCTGTCGGCGAGGACCAGCAGCCCGGCGCCGTCGTTCTCCTTCATCGCCGAGCTCAGCGCGTCCCGCAGCTGCGCCCAGGAGCTCTCGTCGTACATCGCCGCGATCACGCCGGTCGTGGCGAGGGACTCGCCGAGTGTGCGGCCGTCCGCATCGCCGGTGGGAATGGGGTGCGCGTCGAGCTTGCCGAAGAAGGCCTTGAGCTTCCGGCCGGCCTCCGCGCTCGGTGTGCCCTTCGCGCCGAGTGGGCAGTCCGGCTGCTGCACACAGTCCTTCGCGAACGACTGGAAGGCCGTCTCGAAGCCCGCCGTCTGGTCGAGGTTCACCCGGCGCGCGGACAGCGAGGGATCCATCGCGCCGTCCAGCACCAGCCGCCCCGAGCGGCCGGGGAACAGTCCCGCGTACGTCGCCCCGAGGAACGTCCCGTACGAGGCCCCCACGTAGTTCAGCTTCGCGTCACCCAGTGCCGCCCGCACGATGTCCATGTCCCGGGCCGTCTCGACCGTCGACACATGCCGCAGCAGCTTCGCCGAGTGCGCGCCGCACTCTTCCGCGAACTTCTTGTAGGCGTCGACGAGTTCCGCGGTCTCACGCGCGTCGTCGGGGGTGCTGTCCGTCTGGGTGTACGTGTCCATGTCCCGCCCGTCGAGGCATTCGACGGGCTCGCTGCGGCCGACTCCCCGCGGGTCCACCGCGACCATGTCGTAACGGGCCCGCACCTCGGCCGGGTAGCCGATCCCGGCGTACGCCTGGACATAGCCGACCGCCGAGCCGCCCGGACCACCCGGGTTCACGAACAGCGACCCGAGGCGCTTGCCCGGGCCGGTGGCCTTCTTGCGGGCGACGGCGAGCCGGACGTCCCCGTCGGCCGGCTTGTCGTAGTCGAGCGGCGCCTTCAGCGTGGCGCACTCGAAACCGGGGACCCCGCAGCTGTGCCAGCGCGTCTTCTGCCCGTAGTACGGCGACAGCGCGGCCGGTGTCGACCGCGGCAGCGCGCCCAGGGCCACCCCGGCGTTTGAGGTCGCCGAACTCGTCGAGGCACCCGCGGAGCAGGCGGAGACGAGCAGCGCGGCAACGGCGAGGAGCGCGCCGAGGGCACGGGTCGTGCGGGCCGTGTGCGCCGGTGCCGGTGCCTGTACCCGTCGCGTGGGAATCTGCAGGCTGGTGTGGCGGGGATTTCGCCTGAGGTGCATCGAACGAGCCTAACTCTCCGCATTGGATCACATGCCGTGCGTGAACAAACCGGCCCGTACGAGTGACCCCGTCAACGCGTGATCACCCGCCCGGCCCTCAGCCCGCTCTGAGCGCCATCGTCATGGCCTCCACCGCGAGCAGCGGGGCCACGTTGCGGTCGAGGGCCTCGCGGCAGGCCCCGATCGCCTCGATACGGCGGAGCGTGGTCTCCGGAGAGCTGCCGCGGGCGAGCCGCTCCAACGCGTCCTCCGCGTCCGCGTTGGCGATCGCGACCCGGGAGCCGAGCTGGAGGGCGAGGACGTCACGGTAGAACGCGGTGAGGTCGGTCAGGGCGAGGTCGAGGCTGTCGCGCTGGGTACGGGTGCGCCGGCGCTTCTGCCGGTCCTCCAGGTCCTTCATCACGCCCGCCGTGCCGCGGGGCATACGGCCGCCCTGTGAGGCGCCCATCGCGGCCTTCAGCTCCTCGGTCTCCTTGCCGTCCATCTCCTCGGCGAGCTGCTTGGCATCGTCGGCCGCCGCGTCGACGAGCTCCTGCGCCGCCCTGAGACAGCCGCCGATGGCGTCGATGCGCAGGGGAAGCTTCAGCACGGCGGCCCGGCGCTCGCGCGCCGCAGGGTCGGTGGCGAGGCGGCGGGCCCGGTCGACATGGCCCTGGGTGGCACGGGCGGCGGCCATCGCGGCGGCCGGCTCGACACCCTCCCGGCGCACGAGCATGTCGGCGACGGCCTCCACGGCGGGGGTGCTCAGGTTGAGGTGACGGCAGCGGGAGCGGATCGTCGGCAGGACGTCCTCGATGGACGGCGCGCACAGCAGCCAGACCGTGCGGGGGGCGGGCTCCTCGACGGCCTTGAGGACCGCGTTGGCCGATTTCTCGTTCAGCCGCTCGGCGTCCTCCACAAGGATGATCTGCCAGCGGCCGGTCGCCGGCGAGGTGAACGACTTCCTGACGGTGTCCCGCATGTCGTCGGCGAGGATCTGAGTGCCGACGGCGGCTACGGAGGTGACGTCGGCGTGGGTGCCGATGAGTGCCGTATGGCATCCGTCGCAGAATCCGCAGCCGGGCGCTCCCCCGAGAGCCCGGTCCGGACTGACGCACTGCAACGCTGCGGCGAAGGCCCTCGCCGCCTGGTTCCGGCCCGCCCCGGGGGGTCCCGTGAACAGCCAGGCATGCGTCATCTTCGACGCCTCGGGCGGCGGGGTGCCGGTGGCGACGGCGGTGACCAGGGCGTCGGCGTCCCGGGCGGCGGCGGCGAGTTGCTCGCTCACCCTTTCCTGGCCGACCAGGTCGTCCCATACGGTCATGGGTCACGCCGCCCTTTCGTCATGCTTCGTGCGTTGGGTCCATTGTGGGGGCGACCACTGACAAAGGGCCGACGGTCCATGGTCGGCTGCGGGCCCAGCCACGACGCACCCGCACCCGCAGTTCGGCCGCTAACGGCCCCGACGCCGCCCCCGCTCATCCCCGTACTCGTCGTCGTGCGGCCCGAGCAGCTCGTCAGCCAACGTAGGCAGGTCGTCCAGCGGAGTCTCCTCGGCCCAGTCCGAGCGAGTCCTCCGCCGAGGTGTCCCCTCCGCGTCGACCTGCGGCAGCTCCCGTGTCCGCTCCTCGTCCCGGAAGTACCCCGGCGGCACCCGGTTCGAAGGCCCCTCCCCCGGCGCCGGAGGCACAGGAGGCAGCACGGCCGTCTCATCAGCCGCGCCCGGCGGCACGACCGGCGGCAGCACCGCGGTCTCATCGGCAGCACCCGGAGGCACCGGCGGCAGCACCGCCGTCTCGTCCGCCGCCCCCGGCGGAACCGGCGGCTGCGGCAGCTCAGCCGTCACCTCGGAGTCGGAGGCCCCACCGGACACACCGGAAGCACCGGAAGCACCGGAAGCACCGGAAGCACCGGAAGCACCGCTACCGGAAGACTCCTCGTCGTCCTTCTCCATGGGTACCCGAGGCAGCACGGCCGTCTCGTCCACCGGACCGCCCGACGCGTTGGTCGGCGTCACCACGGGGGTGGGCACGGTCGCCGCGTCCAGCCCCGCCGCGGGAGTGGCGGCCTGCTTGGGCCCCTCCTCCGCCGCCGCGGTCGCGGCCTCGGCGAGCCGCCGGGCCTCCTCCGCCCTCAGCAGCGCCTCCTCGGCCTTGCGCTGCTTCTCCAGCCGCCGCTCCTCGGCCTCGGCGCGCAGTCGCGCCTCCTCCTCGGCCCGCTTTCGGGCGGCCTCCTCCTGGGCCTTGCGCCGTGCCTCTTCCTCCGCGCGTGCCTTCTCCTCGGCGAGGAGCCGTGCCCGCTCCTCCTCGGCCCGCCTGCGCGCTTCCTCGGCCCGCAGCCTGGCCTCCTCCGCCTGGCGTTCGGCCTCGCGACGCTGGGCCTCCTCCAGCTCGCGCCGCTTGCGCTCCTCCTCCTCGGCCTTCAACCGGGCGAGCTGCTCCTGGCGCTCCCGCTCCAGGCGCTCCTCCTCGGCCTTGCGCGCGGCCTCTTCCTCGGCCTTGCGCCGCGCCTCCTCCTCCGCCTTGCGGCGGGCCTCTTCCTGCTCCCGGATCTCCTGCTCGGACAGCGGCAGCATCTGGTCGAGGCGGTGGCGTACGACCGTCGTGACGGCCTCGGGCTCCTGTCCGGCGTCCACGACCAGGTACCGGCCGGGGTCGGCGGCGGCCAGCGTGAGGAATCCGGACCGCACGCGTGCGTGGAACTCCGCGGGCTCCGACTCCAGCCGGTCCGGCGCCTCGGTGAACCGCTCGCGGGCGATCTCCGGGGAGACATCCAGCAGAACGGTCAGATGCGGCACCAGGCCGTCCGTCGCCCAGCGGTTGATGCGGGCGATCTCGGTCGGGGACAGGTCGCGCCCGGCGCCCTGGTAGGCCACCGACGAGTCGATGTACCGGTCGGAGATCACGACCGCACCGCGCTCGAGGGCGGGCCTGACCACGGTGTCCACGTGCTCCGCGCGGTCCGCCGCGTACAGCAGCGCCTCCGCGCGGTGCGAGAGCCCGGCGCTCGACACGTCCAGCAGGATCGACCGGAGCCGCTTGCCCACCGGGGTCGCCCCCGGCTCACGCGTCACCACGACCTCGTGCCCCTTGGCCCTTATCCACTCGGCGAGCGCCTCGGCCTGGGTGGACTTCCCGGCCCCGTCGCCGCCTTCGAGCGCGATGAAGAAGCCGGAGGAGGCGGGCACCGTCTCCGGGTCGTCGCCGCCGAGCAGCGCGTCCCGCAGGTCGTGCCGCAGGGGCACGCCGGACCGGTCGTCGACCTTGGCGAGCACCAACGCGGCCACTGGCAGCAACAGGGCTCCGACCAGCATCAGGGTGAACGCGGCGCCGCCGTGCGCGAACACGAACTTGCCGTTCACCAGCCGGTGCGGTCCGATCGCCGCGGCCACCACGGGGGCGATCAGCGCACCGAGCGCCACACCGACCCGCACGACCGCGTGCAGATGCTCGGTGGTCCGCGCCCGCCGGTATTCCTCGGTCTCCTGGTCGAGCAGAGTGTGCCCGGTGTTGGCGGCCACGCCCGCGCCGACACCGGCCAGCGCGTCGATCAGCAGCACGGTGGTGACGTCCGGGACGAGCCCGGCGGCCAGCAGGGCGATACCGGTGAAGGCGATCGCCAGCGCGAGCAGCCGGCGCCGCGAGAGCGAGACCAGCACCTTGGGCGCCGTACGGACACCGACCACGACTCCGCCGGTCAGTGCGAGCACCATCAGGCCGTACAGCACCGGGCCGCCGCCCAGGTCCTTGGCGTGCAGCACGGCGACGGCCACGGCGGCCGCGATCGCCCCGGCCACGGCCGCGCAGGCCGGCACCAGCAGCGGGATCACGCCGGTACGGCCCTTGTCGACGCCGGTGCCCGACTTGGGCCGGCGCAGCCCCTCCAGCGGTGAACGCGCGCGCGGGGTGCGCGTGTCGGGCAGCTCCAGGAAGGTCAGCACGGACAGGGACGCGGCGAACAGCCCGGCCGCGACGTACGACGCGAGGGCCGCCTGGTGCTGTCCGAACCAGTCGATGCCGGAGCCCAGCAGGTTGTTGAGCAGACCGGCGGCGACGAGCACGGCGCCGGCCAGCGGGATCACCACGAAGGTCGTCCGCAGCGACAGACGGCGCAGTGCGTCCAGGTGGTCCGGCAGCGGTCGTACGGTCGCCCCTTCGGGAGGCGGAGCCGGCAGCAGGGCGGGCGCCGCGCTCTCGCGGCACACGGTCCAGAAGCGCTCGGCGACGCCGGTCACGAAGACGGTCACCAGGAGGACCGCGAGCGCGTCGTCCGGCATCCAGTCGATCCACAGAGGCGCGACGATGAGCAGGGCGAGCCTGACTCCGTCCGCGCCGACCATGGTCCAGCGGCGGTCGAGCGGCCCCTCCTGCGCAGTGAGCGCGGTCAGCGGGCCGAGCAGGACTGCGCCGAAGAGCAGCGTCGCCAGGATGCGCGTACCGAAGACGGTCGCCACTGCGAACGCCACGCCCCGGTAGCCGCCGCTGAACGAGCCCTGGGCGATCGCCGCCTGAAGGGCCAGCAGCACCAGCACCAGAAGCGCGAGGGTGTCGCCGATCCCACCGACGAGCTGGGCGCTCCACAGGCGTTTGAGCTGAGGCCTGCGCAGCAGGGCGCGGACGGCGCGCTCGCGGGAGTCCGCGACCAGGGCATCGTCGGGGGCCGGGTGAAGGGCCGTTGGCTGCTCGGCACGGGTCATGCGTTCAGCCTATCGGGAGCCACCGACAGCCCGGAGGGCCCATCCTGACGTGCGCACGTCCCGACACCAAAGTGATGCCGGGACGTTCACATTGCGAAGCCTCCGTGGAGGAACAGCGCCGGGGCTCAGTCCTCGGACGCCGTCTTGGCAGCCGCCGCCTTCTTCGCGGTGGCGGTGGTCTTCTTCGCCGTCGTCTTCTTCGCGGCCGTCGTGGTCTTCTTCGCCGCGCTCTTCTTGGCGGCCGTCGCCTTCTTGGCCGGGGCCTTCTTCGCGGGCGCCTTCTTCGCCGTCTTCTTGGCGGGGCCCTTCGCCCGCTTCTCGGCGAGCAGCTCGAAGCCGCGCTCGGGGGTGATCTCCTCGACGCTGTCGCCGGAGCGCAGGGTCGCGTTGGTCTCCCCGTCGGTCACGTACGGTCCGAAGCGGCCGTCCTTGACCACGACCGGCTTCTCGCTGACCGGGTCGGTGCCCAACTCCTTCAGCGGCGGCTTGGCGGCCGCGCGGCCACGCTGCTTGGGCTGCGCGTAGATCTGCAGCGCCTCTTCGAGGGTGATCGTGAAGAGCTGGTCCTCGGTCTGCAGCGAGCGCGAGTCCGTGCCCTTCTTCAGATACGGGCCGTAGCGGCCGTTCTGAGCGGTGATCTCCTGGCCCTCGGCGTCGGCGCCGACGACGCGCGGCAGCGACATCAGCTTGAGGGCGTCCTCCAGCGTCACGGTGTCCAGCGACATCGACTTGAACAGCGAGGCCGTACGCGGCTTCACGGCGTTCTTGCCGGTCTTCGGGGTGCCCTCGGGGAGCACCTCGGTGACGTACGGGCCGTAGCGGCCGTCGCGGGCGATGATCTGGTGGCCCGTCACCGGGTCGGCACCGAGCTCGAAGTCACCGCTCGGCTTGGCGAGCAGCTCCTCCGCGAGCTCGACGGACAGCTCGTCCGGCGCCAGGTCCTCGGGCACGTCCGCCCGCTGGTGGTTCTCGGAGTCCTTCTCGCCGCGCTCGACGTACGGGCCGTAGCGGCCGACCCTGAGCACGATGTCGTTGCCGACCGGGAACGAGGAGACCTCGCGCGCGTCGATCGCGCCCAGGTCGGTCACCAGTTCCTTGAGGCCGCCGAGGTGGTCCCCGTCGCCGTTGCCGGCGTCGGCCGCGCCGCCGGTGGCTGTGCCCTCACCGAAGTAGAAGCGCCTCAGCCACGGCACGGACTGCGCCTGACCGGCGGCGATGCGGTCGAGGTCGTCCTCCATACGGGCGGTGAAGTCGTAGTCGACGAGTCGGCCGAAGTGCTTCTCCAGGAGGTTGACCACGGCGAAGGACAGGAAGGACGGCACGAGTGCCGTGCCCTTCTTGAAGACATAGCCGCGGTCGAGAATCGTGCCGATGATCGACGCGTACGTCGACGGGCGGCCGATCTCGCGCTCTTCGAGCTCCTTGACGAGGCTGGCCTCGGTGTAGCGGGCCGGGGGCTTGGTGGCGTGCCCGTCGACCGTGATCTCCTCGGCGGACAGCGGGTCGCCCTCGCTGACCTGGGGCAGCCGGCGCTCGCGGTCGTCCAGCTCGGCGTTCGGGTCGTCGGCGCCCTCGACGTAGGCCTTGAGGAAGCCGTGGAAGGTGATCGTCTTGCCGGAGGCGCTGAACTCGACGTCCCGGCCGTCGGCGGCGGTGCCACCGATCTTCACGGTCACGCTGTTGCCGGTCGCGTCCTTCATCTGCGAGGCGACGGTGCGCTTCCAGATCAGCTCGTAGAGCCTGAACTGGTCGCCGGTCAGGCCGGTCTCGGCGGGCGTGCGGAAACGATCACCCGAGGGGCGGATCGCCTCGTGCGCCTCCTGCGCGTTCTTGACCTTCCCGGCGTAGGTGCGCGGGGCCGAGGGCAGGTAGTCGGCGCCGTACAACTGCGTGACCTGGGCGCGGGCCGCGGTGATGGCGGTGTCGCTGAGGGTCGTGGAGTCCGTACGCATGTAGGTGATGAAGCCGTTCTCGTACAGCTTCTGGGCCACCTGCATGGTCGCCTTCGCGCCGAAGCCGAGCTTGCGCGAGGCCTCCTGCTGGAGGGTCGTCGTACGGAACGGGGCGTAGGGCGAGCGGCGGTACGGCTTGGACTCGACCGAGCGGACCGCGAACCGGGTCTGCTCCAGGGCGGCGGCCAGCGCGCGGGCGTTCGCCTCGTCGAGGTGGAGGGTGTTCGCGCTCTTCAGCTGTCCCAGGGAGTCGAAGTCACGGCCCTGCGCGACCCGCCTGCCGTCGACGCTCTGGAGGCGGGCGACCAGCGACGACGGGTCCGAGGAGTCCCCCGCGCGGCCGGTCCCGAAGGTGCCCGTCAGGTCCCAGTACTCGGCGGAACGGAACGCGATGCGCTCGCGTTCCCGCTCCACGACGAGCCGGGTGGCGACCGACTGGACACGGCCGGCCGACAGGCGCGGCATGACCTTCTTCCACAGGACCGGCGAGACCTCGTAGCCGTAGAGGCGGTCGAGGATGCGGCGGGTCTCCTGGGCGTCGACCAGCTTCTGGTTCAGCTCGCGCGGGTTGGCGACGGCGGCCTGAATCGCGGCCTTGGTGATCTCGTGGAAGACCATCCGCTTGACCGGGACCTTGGGCTTGAGCACCTCCTGGAGGTGCCAGGCGATGGCCTCGCCCTCGCGGTCCTCATCGGTGGCGAGGAAGAGTTCGTCGGAGTCCTTCAGCAGGTCCTTGAGCTTCTTGACCTGGGCCCGCTTGTCGGCGTTGACGACATAGATCGGCTCGAAGTCGTGCTCGACGTCCACGCCGAGGCGGCGGACCTCGCCGGTGTACTTCTCGGGCACCTCCGCGGCGCCGTTGGGGAGGTCGCGGATGTGCCCGACACTCGCCTCGACGACGTATCCGGGGCCGAGATAGCCCTTGATCGTCTTCGCCTTGGCAGGCGACTCGACGATGACGAGTCGGCGGCCGCCCTGTGCGGTCTCGCTGGTCGGGGACAACTTCGCTCTTCTCTCCGGTCGAGGCACTGGGGTCTCCCCAGGCCTTGGTTCCCGGGGTCGGGTCATGCTGACGCTGCGGAGTGTGACGGTACATCCCGCCCCCGTGTCAAACGGGAAAAGCCCGCAACGGCCACTCGAACGGTAACCCGACTACCGCCATTCCTGCCGCCCGGAGTACCCACCGGCCTTTTCGTGCTCATCCGGAGGGCGATCTCCCCATTACTGGTCGGCCCGCTTGCGGAGGCGTCCCGACAGCCGCTCTAGAGGCGGGTGAAGCACCATGCGCCGAGGGCCAGCGTGAGGAGCGCGGCGAGCGTCGCGAGGGTCGCGGATGCGACGGGACTCACACCGTGGGCGACGGGCTCGCGATGCCGTACCCGGGCCGCGGTCCACACCAGCAGCCCTCCTCCGAACAGGGCGAACACCATTCCCGCGAAGATCGCCGGTCCGCTCTCCATGGTCTCCCGTGCCCCTTTTTATCCGTCCGCGCGTGCGCCTTTGATGGAGACTGGCACGCGCGGGCGGCGGACAGACGAACCCCGGGTGAACGCCGCGCCGACACGACCGCGGACTCCCCCTGACCGGCCCCCGGCCGACCGCCGGCCCGCCACCCCGGCCGCCTCCGACGCCCACTGATCCCGTCCGGATCCCGTCCGGATCCCGACCAGATCCCGTCGGGTTCTCGCCCACTTCTCACCCGGACCCCGCACTTGTGCGACTGTCCCGCACCGGATTCGGCACGAAAACCGACCGGATTCAGACCGCGGCGGGCGCGGGTATCCGTGCACACGATCTTGGTGATTCCCTTGTTTCGGTCGCGCTCATTCCGGCTGAGGACTGAACAGTGCCGATCACCTGGTCGGTGTGGGGGATTCCCACTTCACACGGACCACGGACCACGGACCTCTGACCTCTGACCTCTGACCTCTGACCTCTGACCTCTGACCTCTGACAGAACTCTTTTCGGAGGCGGCGCGGCTCACGCGGGTTCCAGGAACCCCTGCTCCACCAGCAGCCGGATCTGCGCGGGCGTACGGTCGCGCAGCATGACCGGGTCCTCGTCCATCAGCTGGGCGATCGCGTCCAGGATGCGGCCCGCGCTCAGCGAGCCGTCGCACACGCCGGCGAAGCCCGCGCCGACGGTGTCCACCTTGGTGGCCCGGCGCATCCCGCGGTGCTGGCGCAGCACCACATGCTCCGGGTCCTCCGCGCCGGGCAGCCCGACCTGCTCCTGGACGATCTCGGGCACGAGCTTAAAATGGGCCTCCAGCAGAGCCGCGTCGTCGTTGGCGCGCAGGTAGTCGAGGCGCTCGAAGTGCGCCCGGACGGTGTCGCCGAGCGGCTGCTCGACCGGGTGCGGCCACTCCTCCACGGTGATGGAGGGCACGGCGGAGCCCGTCCTGCGCAGGGTGATCCAGCCGAAGCCCACGGCCCTCACCTTGCGCGCCTCGAACTCGTCCAGCCAGGCGTCGTACAGCGCCTGGTACTCGGCCGGGTCGCCCCGGTGGTCGCCGGCGTCCCTGAGCCACAGCTCGGCGTACTGCGTGACGTCCTGGACCTCGCGCTGCACGATCCACGCGTCGCACCCGCGCGGCACCCACGACCTGAGCCTGTCCTGCCAGTCCTCCCCCGCGACGTGCTGCCAGTTGGCGAGGAACTGCGCGAACCCGCCCTCGTTCAGCAGCTCTCCCGCCCCCTGAACGACCGAGCGGCACAGATCGTCCCCGCCCATCCCGCCGTCGCGGTACGTCAGTCGCGCACCGGGCGAGATCACGAAGGGTGGATTCGAGACGATGAGGTCGTACGTCTCCCCCTGCTTGACGGGCTCGAACAGCGAGCCCTGCCGCAGATCGGCGGCCGGGGCGCCGGACAGGGCCAGCGTGAGCGCGGTGATGTGCAGCGCGCGCGGGTTGAGATCGGTCGCCGTCACGCGCGTGGCGTGCTGTGCCGCGTGCAGGGCCTGGATCCCGGAGCCGGTGCCGAGGTCGAGCGCGGACCCGACGGGCGTGCGCACGGTGATGCCGGCGAGGGTCGTGGAGGCACCGCCGACGCCGAGGACGACGCCCTCCTCCCGGCTGCCGATGCCACCGGCGCCGCCGACGGCGCAGCCCAGGTCCGACACGATGAACCAGTCCTCGCCACCGGGGCCGCCGTAGGGCCGTACGTCCACCGTCGCGGCGACCTCATCCGCACCGGCGCGCACCAGCCAGCCGCTCTCCAGACACGCGTCGAGAGGCAGTACGTCCGCCACGCGCGCGCGGAGCACCGGCTGCTGGAGGAGGAACAGGCGTACGAGCACCTCCAGCGGGGTGTCCCCGCGGGTCGCCCGGAGCGCGGGCACGGTCTCGCTGCGCGCGAGGGCCGCGTACGCGGGGGCGCCCAGCAGCTCCAGCAGTCCGTCGGCGGTGAAGGAGGCTCCGAGCAGGGCATCCCGCAGCCGGACGGTGACGTCGGGACGGCCGGGAGCGGGGGCGGCGGGCAGCGTGGGCAGACTGGAAGTACTCACGCCCCCATTGTGTCCCGCGCCCGCCGCACGGCACGCCTCACCGGGCGACTCGCCGCCCGACTCACGGCGCGGCTCGGCCACCGAGGCCGCCACGGACGTACGACGGCGCGGCGCCGAGGTCGGCCGTGGGTCCCCCGCGAGGCGGCGCGCACCCGACGTCGGCCAGTGCCGGGCACACGGACCGAACCAGACCTCCGCGCGGGCTGTGCGGGCCCTCCACGCGGACCGTACGAGACCTCCGCGCGGGCCGCGCGGGGCCGCGCATGCGAGGTGACGTCCCGTTCAGCCGCTCAGCCGCTCTCAGCCGCCCGCGGGCCGACGCGTCAAAGGGTGCTCAGCCGCCGATGGCCCATCGGCCACTCAACCGTCGGGAACCAACGGCCGCTCCACCGTCGTCACCCCGGCCACGGCTCGACGGGTGCGGGGCCACAGCCGGGCAGCCGTCCGGGACCACGGACGGACAACCGCCCGTCGCCGCGGGTACGTTCAACCGTCTGTCGCCGCAACTGCGCGCAGCCCTCCGCCGCCGTGTCCGCTCAGCTGTCCGTCACCGAGGCGGACGCCGCCGGCGAGGTGGACGCCGGCTTGCAGCCCGACTGCTCGGACAGCGCCTTCTTGGTGTCGCCCGACTCCAGGTCCTTCAGCGCGGCGAGGGCGGTCTGGCGCTGCGTCTCCACCTTCTTCATCTCGGCCGAGACATCCTTGAGACCGGTCGCGAACTTCGCCTGGTCCTTGGTGTTGAGCCCGTCCACCTGTGTCTTCATGTCGGCATAGGACGCCGAGAGGGCCGTGAGCTGCTTGACGGCCTCCTGGAGCTTCTTCGCGCCGTCCTCGGCACCGGGAGGCGCCCCGGCGTTCTTGATGACCGTGGCGCGCGCCTTGTAGCCGTCGGACAGGTCCTGGAAGGCCTGGGAGTCGGCCTTCTGGAGCTCCGCCGGGGTGCTCTCGGTGTCCTCGGCCGCCTTGGTGATCGCGTCGTAGGCCGCCGTGATCTTCTTGTTCTGGGCCGGCACCAGGTCACAGACCTTCTTGGCCCAGGCGTCGAGTTCCTTGTTGTCCTCGCTGCCACCGCATCCCGACAGCGCCAGTACCAGTACCGCACCGCCTGACAGTGCGGCCGCGAGCTTCTTGTTCACCGGATCGGTCCCTTCCGTGGCCTCTCAGCCCCCGGACCTTACACAGCACAGGCACCGCACCCGCACACCGAATATCCCGTACAGGCACTATTTATCGCCTTTCGCACCAGGCGAGAGAAGCCTCACGACCGAGCGGCGCACACGCACAGGGCGGGCATGCGGCGCATGAACACGCGCCGCACGCCCGCCCCTTGAGCTGGGCCTCCTGCCAGGATCTACGAAACCACCGCGGGATCCACCGACT
Organism: Streptomyces sp. NPDC005303; assembly: GCF_040607335.1. Taxonomy (NCBI): domain Bacteria; kingdom Bacillati; phylum Actinomycetota; class Actinomycetes; order Kitasatosporales; family Streptomycetaceae; genus Streptomyces; species Streptomyces sp. NPDC005303. The sequence continues at coordinate 53,704 of NZ_JBEXGM010000031.1, forward strand.
TGGCCACCTTCTTCTCGTTGTCTTCGTCACCCACGGCGATGCCGCGCCGTTTGGAGACGTAGACCGCGCCGGCGATCACGAGGAACGCGAGGACGGCGATGAAGATCCGTACGCCGATGCTCTTGTCCTCGCCGTAGCTGAACTTGATCACCGCCGGTGCGATCAGCAGCGCCACCAGGTTCATCACCTTCAGCAGCGGGTTGATCGCGGGGCCCGCGGTGTCCTTGAAGGGGTCGCCGACGGTGTCGCCGATCACGGTCGCGGCATGGGCCTCGCTGCCCTTGCCACCGTGGTGTCCGTCCTCGACGAGCTTCTTGGCGTTGTCCCAGGCACCGCCGGAGTTGGCCAGGAAGACCGCCATCAGGGTGCCCGCGCCGATCGCGCCCGCGAGGAACGCGCCGAGGGCGCCCACCCCGAGGGTGAACCCGATGAAGATCGGCGCCATCACGGCGAGCAGCCCGGGCGTGGTGAGTTCGCGCAGGGCGTCCCGGGTGCAGATGTCGACGACCTTGCCGTACTCCGGCTCCTCGCTGTAGTCCATGATCCCGGGATGCTCGCGGAACTGCCGCCGCACCTCGTAGACCACGGAGCCCGCCGACCTCGACACCGCGTTGATCGCGAGCCCCGAGAAGAGGAAGACGACCGCCGCGCCGGCGATCAGGCCGACGAGGTTGTTGGGCTGCGAGATGTCCATCATCAGGCTCATCGGCGCGCCCGCCCCGCTGAGCTTCTCGCCGACGTCCTGCGCGCCGGTCGTGATCGCGTCACGGTACGACCCGAAGAGCGCCGACGCCGCGAGGACGGCGGTGGCGATGGCGATGCCCTTGGTGATGGCCTTGGTGGTGTTGCCGACGGCGTCCAGGTTGGTGAGCACCTGCGCGCCCGCGCCCTCGACGTCACCGGACATCTCGGCGATGCCCTGCGCGTTGTCGGAGACCGGCCCGAAGGTGTCCATGGCGACGATCACACCGACCGTGGTGAGCAGGCCGGTGCCGGCCAGCGCCACCGCGAACAGCGCCAGCATGATCGAGGTGCCGCCGAGCAGGAACGCCCCGTAGACGCCGAGGCCGATCAGCAGGGCGGTGTAGACGGCCGACTCGAGACCGATCGAGATACCCGCGAGGACGACGGTGGCGGGCCCTGTGAGCGAGCTCTTGCCGATGTCCTGGACCGGGCGGCGGTTGGTCTCGGTGAAGTAGCCGGTCAGCTGCTGGATGACGGCGGCGAGCAGGATGCCGATCGCCACGGCGACGAGCGCGAGGATCCGCGGGTCGCCGTCCCTTCCGCTGATCGCCGTGTCGGTGACGCCGTCGAGGTCGGCGTACGTCCCCGGGAGGTAGACGAAGACGGCGATCGCCACCAGCACGAGCGAGATCACCGCGGAGATGAAGAACCCGCGGTTGATCGCGGACATGCCGCTGCGGTCGGAGCGGCGCGGCGCGACCGCGAAGATGCCGATCATCGCGGTGATCACGCCGATCGCCGGGACGAGCAGCGGGAAGGCGAGTCCGAAGTCGCCGAAGGCCGCCTTGCCGAGGATCAGCGCGGCGACCAGGGTCACGGCGTACGACTCGAAGAGGTCGGCCGCCATGCCCGCGCAGTCGCCGACGTTGTCGCCCACGTTGTCGGCGATGGTCGCGGCGTTGCGCGGGTCGTCCTCCGGGATGCCCTGCTCGACCTTGCCGACCAGGTCGGCGCCGACGTCGGCGGCCTTGGTGAAGATGCCGCCGCCGACCCTCATGAACATCGCGATGAGCGCCGCGCCTAGACCGAAACCCTCCAGGACCTTCGGCGCGTCGGCCGCGTACACCAGCACCACACAGGAGGCGCCCAGCAGACCGAGCCCCACCGTGAACATGCCGACGACGCCGCCCGTACGGAAAGCGATCTTCATGGCTTTGTGCGAGACGGCGGTGAGATCCTTTTCCGGCTCGCCTTCCGCCGGAGTGGCCTCTCGTGCCGCCGCGGCCACCCGCACATTGCTGCGCACGGCGAGCCACATGCCGATATAGCCAGTGGCCGCCGAGAACGCCGCACCGATCAAGAAGAACACGGATCGGCCTGCACGCTGATTCCAGTCGTCCGCGGGCAGCAGCATGAGCAGGAAGAACACGACGACGGCGAATACGCCGAGCGTGCGCAGCTGGCGTGCCAGATAAGCGTTCGCACCTTCCTGGACCGCCGCCGCGATCTTTTTCATGCTGTCGGTGCCCTCGCCGGCTGCGAGCACCTGGCGCACCAGGACACCCGCCACCACGAGCGCCGCCAGGGCGACGACCGCGATGACCGCGATCAGCACCCGGTTGTCATCGGTGAGCACCGCGGCCGCGAGGGTTGTTGTGGGCTGGTCCAACTGATCAGGGGAAGAAAGCCCCGCCATTCGTCCTCCTTGACGCTTGGACTGAGCTCAAGATGTGGACGGATTGTAGGTACCCCGCCTTGATCAAAACAGGGCGCGGTAAACGGAATTCCGCCTTTACAGAACCCGAAAGCAGTAATGCCCCGAAGGCATTCATGGCCGATATCTTGATCGTGAACCAATTCACGAAACCCATCGCACCAGACCACTGTAGGCACAGAAAGCCCACGCCGACATGCGGAAGGGCCCCACCGGAGTGGTGGGGCCCTTCCGCATGTCGAACAGAAAACTGATTCGAACCGGGGGTCAGGGAAGCGCTACGGCCGGCGGCGTGGTCGGCCAGGTCATCCGGATCTGACCGCCATGCTCCCCTGCGGAAACCTCGACGTCGTCGACGAGGCCGCTGATGACCGCGAGGCCCATCTCGTCCTCCTCGGTCTCGACGTCGTGCTCCTCGCCCGGTGCGCCCGACGCCCGGTCACCCGGAGTCGAACGCGGTGCCTCGTCGCCGACCTCGATGGAGAACTGCTTCTCCTCCTCGATCAGCAGCACCTGGACCGGCGCGGTGATGCCGCCGCTCTGGTGCAGTCCGACGGCACGGGTGCAGGCCTCGCCGACGGCGAGCCTGACCTCGTCGAGGACGGCCTCGTCCACTCCGGCCCTGCGCGCCACCGCTGCCGCCACCAGTCGGGCGGTCCTGACGTGCTCGGGCAGCGCGCTGAAACGGAGTTCAACGGTGGCCATGCGTCCCCCTCGGAACTACGGGCGTGCTGTCGGGGGACCGGGCGCCGAAAGCCCGGCCCCCCTCTCTTGCTTCTGTCGGCGTCCTTCTGCCGATCCGGGCACGGGCCCGGGAACGTGTCAGTCGGTCGCCGCCACCGCTTCCTCGACCGAGGTGTGGATCGGGAACACCTTGGTGAGGCCGGTGATACGGAAGATCTTGAGAATGCGCTCCTGGTTGCAGACCAGGCGCAGCGAGCCCTCATGGGCGCGCACCCGCTTGAGTCCGCCGACCAGTACGCCGAGTCCGGTGGAGTCGAGGAAGTCCACGCCCTCCATGTCGACGACAAGGTGGAAACTGCCGTCATTCACCAGCTCGACCAGCTGCTCGCGCAGCTTGGGCGCGGTATATACGTCGATTTCGCCACCGACCCTGACGATCGTGCGATCGCCGACGGTCTCGGTCGACAGGGACAGGTCCACGGATCCTCCAGCACCTTGCTATCGAGCGGTCGCCCCTCGGGACACCTCGGCAGAGCCCCCGGGACGGTTCGCCAGCCGCGATGGCATTCAATCACTTACCGGCAGGCGTGCACGACGCCTTGGTCCCATTGTCCGTCACGCCAGTGACACACTCGGTGCCGATGGCCAAGAATCTCCGATCCGATCGACCCCCGACGGACACCGGTCCCCGCCCCACGCCGAGCACGGTCCTGGACCGACTCGCCGCCGGGTCGAGCCGGGCTGCGCGCATCACTCATACGGAGCACTTGCCCCCACGTGCAGGTCGCCATGCCGTCTGGCCCGACCGGATCCGCTCCGAGGTCATCGCGGCCGTCCAGGCCTGCGGCATCGAGCACCCCTGGGCCCACCAGGCACGCGCGGCCGAACACGCCATGGACGGCGAGTCGGTCGTCGTCGCCACCGGCACCGCCTCCGGCAAGTCCCTGGCGTACCTCGTGCCGGTCCTGTCCACCCTCCTGGACGGCTCCGAGGCCCCTAACGGCCGCGGCGCCACCACGCTCTACCTGTCCCCCACGAAAGCCCTGGCAGCGGACCAGTGCCGCTCGGTGAAGGAACTTTCACAACCACTGGCCAATTCCGTACGCCCCGCGGTCTACGACGGCGACACGCCGTTCGAGGAACGTGAGTGGATCCGCCAGTACGCCAACTACGTGCTGACCAACCCGGACATGCTGCACCGCGGGATACTCCCGTCCCACTCCCGCTGGTCCTCCTTCCTGAAGGCGCTCAAGTACGTCGTCATCGACGAGTGCCACACCTACCGGGGCGTGTTCGGCTCCCACGTCGCCCAGGTGCTGCGCCGCCTGCGCCGCCTCTGCGCCCGCTACGGCGCCTCCCCCGTCTTCCTGCTGGCCTCCGCCACCGCCGCCGAGCCGTCGGTCGCCGCCCGCCGCCTCACCGGCCTCCCGGTGGTCGAGGTCGCCGACGACGCCTCACCGCGCGGCGAACTGGTGTTCGCCCTCTGGGAGCCCCCGCTCACCGAGATGCAGGGCGAGAAGGGCGCCCCGGTCCGCCGCACGGCCACGGCGGAGACGGCAGACCTCCTCACCGACCTCGCCGTGCAGGGCGTGCGCTCGGTCGCCTTCGTGCGCTCCCGGCGGGGCGCCGAGCTGATCTCCGTGATCGCCCAGGAGCGGCTGGCCGAGGTCGACCGCTCCCTGGCCCGCCGCGTGGCGGCATACCGCGGGGGTTATCTCCCCGAGGAGCGCCGCGCCCTGGAACAGGCTCTCCACTCAGGAGAGTTGCTGGGCCTGGCCGCCACCACCGCCCTGGAGCTCGGCATCGACGTCTCGGGGCTGGACGCCGTGCTGATCTGCGGCTACCCCGGCACGCGCGCGTCCCTGTGGCAGCAGGCCGGCCGGGCCGGACGGGCGGGCCAGGGCGCCCTGGCGGTCCTGGTCGCCCGCGACGACCCGCTGGACACCTTCCTCGTCCACCATCCCGAGGCCCTCTTCGACCAGCCGGTGGAGTCCACGGTCCTCGACCCCGACAACCCGTACGTCCTCGCCCCGCACCTGTGCGCCGCCGCGGCGGAGCTGCCGTTGACGGACGAGGACATGGAGTTGTTCGGGCCCGAGACCGAAAGCCTGCTGGGGCAGCTGGAGTCCGCGAAGCTCCTGCGCCGCCGCACCAAGGCCTGGCACTGGACCCGCCGGGAGCGGGCCGCCGACCTCACCGACATCCGCGGGGAGGGCGGCCGGCCGATCCAGATCGTGGAGTCGGGCACGGGCCGCCTCCTCGGCACGGTCGACGCCGGCTCCGCCCACACAGCCGTCCACGAGGGCGCGGTCCACCTCCATCAGGGCCGCACCTATCTCGTCCGCTCCCTGGACCTGGAGGACTCGGTCGCCCTGGTTCAGGAGGCGAACCCGTCCTACTCGACGGTGGCCCGCGACACGACGGCGATCTCCGTCCTGGAGACGGACGTCGAAGTCCCCTGGGGCGAGGGCAGGTTGTGCTACGGCTCCGTCGAGGTCACCAACCAGGTCGTCTCCTTCCTCCGCAGACGCCTCATCACCGGTGAAGTACTGGGCGAGACGAAACTCGACCTCCCTCCTCGTACGCTCCGCACCCGCGCGGTGTGGTGGACGGTCACCGAGGACCAGCTCGACGAGGCCCGGATCAACCCGGAGATCCTCGGCGGCGCCCTGCACGCCGCCGAACACGCCTCGATCGGCCTTCTCCCCCTCTTCGCGACCTGCGACCGCTGGGACATCGGCGGGGTCTCCATCCCCCTCCACCCCGACACGCTGCTCCCCACCGTCTTCGTCTACGACGGCCACCCGGGCGGCGCGGGCTTCGCTGAGCGCGCCTTCCACACCGCCCGCGCCTGGCTCACCGCCACCCGCCAGGCCATCGCCTCCTGCGAGTGCGACGCCGGCTGCCCGTCCTGCATCCAGTCCCCCAAGTGCGGCAACGGCAACGACCCGCTGCACAAGAGGGGGGCGGTACGGCTCCTCACGGTGCTGTTGCGGGGGGCACCGGAGGAGGGGCTTGCCGGGGCGCCGGAGGAGGAGCTCCCCGGAGTCCCGGAACCCGGAGTCAAGGAGCAGCCGGATCTCCGGCAGGCATCGGAACCCGGGCCCCGGAAAGCGTCGACGCAGAGCCGTCGAGGGCCGGCGGAAGCGGAGCCTCCGACGGAACCGGCCCCGCAGGCCCCGCCCGCGCCCTGATCTCCGCCGTGAACGGCCCCCGCCCCGAGGCAGCCGTCACGTCGGAGACCTCGCCGACCATCGCGCACCGCACGAGCCGCGCACCCTGATCCCGCGCCACCTCCTCCGCCCGGGCGCAGGCCACCGCCGCCCCGTCGGCCCAGTGGTCCGCCGCCGCGAGCGCCGCGAGATCCGCGCCACCGGCCGCCCGATGCCGTACGACGACGGCCTGCCCGAGGGCCAGCACGGCCCCGAACACCACACACAGCACCGCGATGGCACCGACACTCCAGACGGTGGCGGAACCCCGGTCCGAACGGTCGGCGACGACCTGGGCGCCGACGAACCGGGCGGCAGCACGGCGGACGCCGGCGAACCGCTCGCCGCCGACGCGCGCCACCACGAACCGCCCCACCTTTACGAACCGGCCCTTCACCAACCGGCCCTTCACGAACCTGCCCTTCACCAACCGGCCCTTCACGAACTGGGGCTTCGCGCACCGGTCCTTCGCGCACCGGGTCACCGCGCACCGCACATCCCCGAACCGGACGTCGGCACACCGCTCACCCGCATGACGGGGCCGTCGGCGCCGAAGGCGGGCGGGACGTCGGCGCCCGGACCGACCAGCCACTGACCGCACGGCGACGACCCGCGCTCCCGAGCCCCGCCCCTGACCCCCCTTCATCCCTCTGCCCCCACCGTCGCCTCCACCTGGGCCACGGCCTCCTCCCGCACCTCGAAGGGCAGGCCGTGCAGCGCGGGTGGCTTCGCCACGACCACGACCCGGACCCGGTCGCCCTCCCGGGCGACCGTCACCTCCGCGTCGCGCGGTGCCGTGTCCCGAGCCACCCGGAGGACCGCCTCGTCGGTATCCTCGCGGGCCGCCGCGCGGGCGCCCGTCCTGGCCGCGTCCACACACTGGATCTGCGCGGCGACCACGAGCAGACCCCACACCAGTGCCATCGCGAACATCACCAGCACGGGCAGCACCATGGCCGACTCCGCCGTCACGAACCCCTGGTCCGCCGCCCGTTCACGCCTTCGCATCGAGGGCCCGTTTCACGATGGCCTGGAGTTCCGCGCTGACGGCCCCGCTCGTCACCACCTTGTAGAGCACCACCGCGAACGCCACCGCCGCGACGATCCCCATCGCGTACTCGGAGGTGACCATTCCCTCGTCACCGCGCATCGACCGCATCCGGCACATCGTCCTGCACACCAGGGCACCCATCCGCGCCCGTAGTTTCTTGTACATCTCAACCCCCGTAAGGATCAGTCCTGTTGATTACCGTCTGACTGCTCGTCCGAGCGCTCGACGGACTGCTCGTTCCGACTGCTCGTCTGTTGGCTCGTCCGCCTGCTCGTACGCCGGTTCACCGACCGCCGGCCGTCATCGCCCACCCCCTCCCAGAACTCCTCCCGCGAGCCCGATCACGATCGGCAGCACGCCGATGGCGATGAAGGCGGGCAGGAAGCACAGCCCCACCGGCGCGGTGACCAGCACGGCGGCCTTCCGTGCCCGTGCCGTCGCGGCGCGTCCCCAGTCGGCACGGGCGTCCGCCGCGAGCCCGGCGACCGGTGCGGCCGCGGGCAGCCCGGTCACATCGGCGCGTTCGAGCAGCCGGGCCAGTGCACCGGCCCCCGGTGTCGAGGCGAGGCCTCGCCAGGCCTCACCCGGTTCGCCGCCGAGCCGTACCTCCGCCGCCCCGCGCACGAGTCCCTCTCCCACGGGCCCGCCCAGCGCCTCACCCACGGCCTGTGCGGCGAGCACGGGACCGGCGCCTGCCGCGATACAGGCGGCCAGCAGGTCGGCGGCGAGCGGTAGTTGGCGGGCCGCCTCGCGTGCTTCGGCCTCCCCCGCACCCACGCCGGCCGGCTGACGCAGCCGCCACCGCCACAAGCCCGCCGCGACGACCAGTCCGACCACGCCACCGGCGACCCCGCCGACCAGCACCCACCCGGCGCACCCGACGCCGAGCACGGGCAGCCACCGCAGGGCGAACTCCCGCGCCTCGAACCGCGAGCCCTCGGCCGTTGCCTCCCCGGCGGCCAGCAGTTCTCCGAGCCGCCGCCGCAGTATCCGCTCGCGGCGCGCCGCCGCGACCCACCCGGCGAGCCAGGCGACCACCAGTGCGGTCCCCAAGACCGCCCCCAGCCTGTGGAAAACTTCCGCGCTCATGCCGCCTCGGCTCCCCGTACGATCCGCGTCGCCCACCACATCCCGACGCCCTCCAGCAGGCCGCCGACCAGCAGGCAGCCCAGACCGGTCCCGGTGTGCAGGAGAACGTGCAGGGGATCGGCGCCCAGGGCGGCACCGAGGCCGAGCCCCAGCACCGGCAGCGCGGCGAGCATCCACGCCGTGGACCGCGCTCCGGCCAACTGGGCGCGCAGGTCGGCCCGTTGGTCCCGCTCGGCCCGCAACGCCCCTTCGAGGCGATCGAGCCCGGCCGCGAGGCCCGCGCCTTGGTCCACGGCCACCCGCCAGCAGGCGGCGAGTCCCAGCAGTCCCTCGGCCCCGGGCCGCCGGGCCGCCGCCGCGAGCGCCGTCGGAACATCCCCACCGAACCGGGCCGCCGCCAGCACAGCGGCCTGTGTCTCCCCGAACCCACCGGACTCCGGCGCTCCAGAACCGGGCCCGCCCGCGCCGGCCCCACCAGTTCCCGCCTCCTCGAAGTCCCGCACAGCCCGCACCAGTGCCTCCCCCGGCTGACGCCCGGCGCGCACCTCACCGGCGACCACCGCGCACAGCGCGATCACCGCGTCCGCCCGCCGCTCACGCACCCGACGCTCCTCCCGGGCCAGCCGCACCCGCCGCAGCAACGGCACCCCGGCCGCCCCCGCGACGACCGGCAGCACGGAGGCCCCCAGGACGGCGAGCACCAGCCCGATGGCCGCCGCCCACCACTCGAACCCCAGCAGCCCACGGACCCGCCGCAGCTCCCCCATCAGTCGCCGCCCCGGCGGAGGCCCCACTCCCCCCGGCCCGCCGGAGGCCAGCAGCAGCTGTGCCCGCCGCATTCCGGAACGCCGTCCACCCCACAGCCACACGGCCATCCCGAGGCACCCCACGGCCACTCCGGTCGACCTCACCGACATCTCCCCCATCCCGATCACCACGTCCCCTCACCGTCCGAGCCCTCTTGTCGCCGGCCCGTCGCCTGCACCCATCCGCGCCCCTCGCCGCCAACCCCTCACCCGCACCCACCCGAGTCATCCGCCCTCCCCCGACCCCCGCATCGCACCCCCGAGCAACCCCCTCAGCCGCTCCCATCCCCGCTCGTACGCGAAGGCCTCCGCTCCCCACCGCAGCGCCGGCACCGTCCGCACCAGCCCTGTGGAATCCCGCTCCAGCACCCGCACCTCGGCGATCCGCCGCCGCCCGGCCCGGTCGCGCACGAGATGCAGCACGACCGACAGCGCGGCCGCCAACTGGCTGTGCAGCGCGGCCCGGTCGAGCCCAGCCGCCGTACCCAGCGCCTCCAGACGGGCCGGTACATCGGCCGCCGCGTTGGCGTGGACCGTTCCACAGCCGCCCTCATGACCCGTGTTCAACGCGGCCAGCAGATGCACCACTTCGGGCCCGCGCACCTCGCCCACGACGAGCCGGTCCGGCCGCATCCGCAGGGCCTGTCGCACCAGGTCCTCGAGCGTGACGAGCCCGGCGCCCTCCTGGTTGGCGGGTCTCGTCTCCAGCCGGACGACATGCGGATGGTCCGGCCTGAGTTCCGCCGAGTCCTCCGCGAGCACGATCCGCTCGCCCGGCCCGACGAGCCCCAGCAGCGCGCTCAGCAACGTCGTCTTCCCGGTGCCTGTCCCGCCGCTGATGAGGAAGGACAGCCGGGCATCGAGCAGCGCCCGCAGCACCCGGTCCCCGCCCGGCGGCACCGTGCCGGCCGCGACCAGTTCGTCCAGCGTGAACGCGCGGGGACGTACGACCCGCAACGACAGACAGGCACAGCCGACGGCGACCGGAGGCAGCACCGCGTGCAGCCGCGTTCCGTCCGGCAGCCGAGCGTCGACCCAGGGCCGGGCGTCGTCGAGGCGCCGCCCCACCACCGCGGCCAGCCGCTGCGCGAGCCGTCGTACGGCAGCCGTGTCGGGGAAGGAGACAGCGGTCAGTTCGAGTCCGCCGCCCCGGTCCACCCATACCCGGTCCGGCGCCGACACGAGGACGTCCGTCACCGACGGGTCGGCGAGCAACGGCTCCAGCGGCCCGCTGCCGACCAGCTCGGAGCGCAACAGCTCGGCGGCGCCCAGTACTTCGGTGTCCCCGAGGACCCGTCCCTGCTCACGCAGCGCCTGTGCCACCCGCGCGGGCGTCGGTTCGGCCCCGCTCTCGGCCAGCCACTGCCGTACGCCGGCCAGCAGCCCGGGAGCCATGTCCGCAGCGGCGGCCGACGATGCCGTGGGCACCCCCGCCAGGGCTGTCCCCAGTCGCCCGGCAGTGCCGACCGGCACCTGGCCCGGCCACCGTCGCTCGACGGGACCCGCTACCGGATCAGCCGTCCGCCGCACCTTGGCAGGACCGTCCTCCGCGCCGTCCACCCGCTCGAACCCCGAGAACACGCTCATTCCGCCCCCGCCTCCGCCAACGCGCGCTCCCAGAACTCCTTGCAGAACCGCGCCAGCGGTCCCCGTACGGACGCGCCCGGCGGTGATCCGCTGCCCTGTGGCCGCTGGAGCGCCGACTCGACCGGGACCTCGCCCACCAGGGGGAGGCCCAGCAGACGGGCCACCTCGCGGTCGTCGAGGCCGGGTGCGTACGGGCCGCGGACCGCCACCCGCAGGTCGCGCAGGACCATGCCGACCGCCGAGGCCACTCGGCCGGCCGCGGCGACGGCGCGCAGTTCGGCGGGGACCACGAGGATCCCGAGGTCGAGTTGGGCGAGGGCCTCGGCGACGCCGTCGTCGAGGCGGCGGGGCAGGTCGACGACGACGGTGCCGCCCCGGCGCCGGGCCGCGGCGAGCACCGCCCGTACGGCCTGGGGCGGGACGGCGATGCGGTCGCCGCGGTCCCAGCTCAGGACCCGCAGCGAGTGCAGCCTCGGCAGCGACTCCTCCAGGGCGCCGCCGCCGACACGGCCGCGCGAGGCGGCGAACGCGGGCCAGCGCAGCCCTTCGGTGCTCTCGCCACCGAGGAGTACGTCGAGTCCGCCGCCCAGCGGATCGGCGTCCACCAGAAGCGTGCGCAGGCCCTCACGCGCGGAGGTGACGGCGAGGGCACACGCGAGCGTGGAGGCTCCGGCCCCGCCGCGGCCGCCGATGACGCCGACGGTGAGGGCGGGGCGGCCGACGCCCTCGGTGACGTCGGCAATCCGGTCGACCAGCCACTGCTCGCCGTCGGGCAGCATCAGGACGTGGTCGGCGCCGATCTCGACGGCCCGTTTCCACACCCCGGGGTCGTCCTGGTCCCGGCCGACGAGCACCACTCCGCGCCTGCGGGCGGCCCCGCGCACCCGCCGTGCGGCGTCGTCGCCGACCAGGACGAGCGGGGCGGCCTCCCAGCTGCCTCTGGGCTGGGGCACCCCGTGGTGGACCTCGGCGGTCGCCCCGGCCGCCGCGCACAGCCGCAGCAGGTCGTCGAGCAGGTCTTCGTCCTCCGTGACGATCAACGGCCGGCCCGGTCGCCCTCCGGCGGCGGGCTGCCCCTCATGTGTGACGGCTGCGGTCACGGTCTCCATCCCCCTTCACCGCGCCACCCGGAGCCCCCAAGGGCCCGCGCGGCGCCTCTCTCACGCGGCCCCTACGGCCCCGCGATTCCCAAACGTGTGAAGAACCGGCAACCGGCCTCCATATGAACGGCCGATACGAACCGGCCAAACACACCCGACAAACCAGAACCGGCCATGAAGTCGACCGGAGCGGGACGTGTGGGAATCACGGTGCAGCCATCCCGGAAATCGTGTGGATCTTGGTCGATAACTGTGGACAACTCATCGGTTGTGAATATCGCCGTCACTCATACCGGTGAGCTCATGCCGGCCGTGCACGACTTCCACAGAGCAGCACTCCAACTACTCTCAGTAACCGATCATGGGCATGCAGAAGAGGCGACCGAAGCCGCCTCGAAGTAGTCACAGAACCGCGTACGGAAGAGGAAAAACCCACCCGGACATGCGACGACCCCCACCGGGGGGGAGAGTGGGGGTCGTCTCCACGGCCGACTCGGGGGGGGAGGAGCCGGACCGGGTTAGCACGGTCGCGAACGATCCGTGACTTCCATGGTGTACCCGAGAGCCCTCTCAGGCAAACCCACGCGCCTCACCTTACGCCGAATGGGCTGCGCCTATGCTCGGGGTCGTGGAAAACCACTCCTTGCCCCGCACAGCCGCCTTCTTTGACCTGGACAAGACGGTCATTGCCAAGTCGAGCACGCTCACCTTCAGCAAGTCGTTCTACCAGGGCGGGCTGATCAACCGCCGGGCCGCCTTGCGGACCGCATATGCGCAGTTCGTCTTCCTCGTCGGCGGTATGGACCACGACCAGATGGAGCGGACCCGCGAGTACCTGTCCGCGCTCGTGCGCGGCTGGAACGTCCAGCAGGTCAAGGAGATCGTGGCCGAGACCCTCCACGAACTGATCGACCCGCTCATCTACGACGAGGCCGCCTCCCTCATCGAGGAGCACCACACCGCGGGGCGGGACGTCGTCATCGTCTCCACGTCGGGCGCCGAGGTGGTCGAGCCGATCGGTGAACTCCTGGGCGCCGACCGGGTGGTGGCGACCCGCATGGTCGTGGGCGAGGACGGCTGCTTCACCGGCGAGGTGGAGTACTACGCGTACGGCCCGACCAAGGCCGAGGCGATCAAGGAGCTGGCGGAGTCCGAGGGGTACGACCTGGAGCGCTGCCACGCCTACAGCGACTCGGCGACCGACCTGCCGATGCTCCAGGCCGTGGGCCATCCACACGCGGTCAATCCCGACCGGACACTGCGCCGCGAGGCCCTCGCGCGTGGGTGGCCGATTCTCGATTTTCACCGGCCGGTCCGACTCAAGCAGCGGCTGCCCGGATTCGCCGTACCGCCCCGCCCGGCGCTCGTCGCGGTCGCCGCGCTGGGAGCGGCGGCGGCGACGGCAGGCCTCGTCTGGTACACGAATCGACGGCGGTCGACAGTAGCCTGAGGCGATTCCATCCACTTGGCGCCTATTTGCGGCCAAAAGTAAAGAACGGCAGCCAGGGGTTCCGCTTGCTCCGGTCCAGGAGTACAAAGGGGTTAACGGCCCGCGAGACCAAGGACATCCGAGAGGATCACCTTAATAACGCATTTGGCCCCACGGACCGAGCATGGACACCGAGCACCCACGCGACGTCGACCCGTCGATTACGGGCCAGCCGCACCAGGTGACGGGCGAAGTTCCCGACCTGATGGGCAACATATCGAGGACGCTTGGTAACCCGGTGAACATGCCAGCGGCGGTACGAATCCTTTCGTACCGCCGCAACCCTGTTCCGGGGTTTTTACGCCGCGCCGCGCTGGAGCGCCTCGCACACCGCCGTCGACTCACGAGCGCCCAGTTCGATCGCGCTGCCGCAGTGGGCGATCCAGGCGGCCATGCCCTCGGGGGTGCCGGAGACGTATCCGTCCAGCGCCGCCAGATAGGCCGCACGGCCCAGTTCGGCGTGACCGACCTCCGCCGGACAGACCGACTTCGGGTCGAGACCGCTGCCGACCAGGACGATCCGCGCGGCCGCGCGCGCGACCAGGCCGTTGTACGAGACAAAGGGCCTGAGAGCGAGGAGCTCACCCTGCACGACGGCAGCCGTGACCAGGGCGGGGGCCGAACTGCCCGCGATGATCAGCTCGGACAGGCCCTCCAGCCGGCCGGAGATCTCGGCCGCGCCCGGCAGGGGCAGTTCGATGAGCGGCTCGTCGACGCCCTCGCCGGCCTGGCGGGGACGCCCGATCTCGTCCTCGTCGGTCGCCGCGGCGACCAGATGCAGCCGGGCCAGCACCCGCAGGGGTGACTGCCGCCAGATGGACAGCAGTTGGCCGGCCTCGGCGGTCAGCCTGAGGGCGGCGCCCATGACCCGCGCCTCGTCGTCGACGCCGAAGTCCGAGCGCCTGCGGACCTCTTCGAGGGCCCAGTCCGCGCCGGACAACGCGGCCGAGCCGCGGGCGCCGCGCAGGGCGGCCTCGGAGGTGATCTCGTTGCTGCGGCGCCGCATGACACGGTGTCCGTAGACCCGGTCCACGGACTTGCGCACGGACTCCACGGAGTCGGCCACCCCGGGCAGCGAGCCCAGGGCCGCGAGCGGATCGGCGTTCGCGCCTGTCGTACTCATGAGTGCGACACTACGCAACCCGGCCGCGTACCCCTCGATGGAGTGGTCTTCTTCACGCACGTCTGCCACATACAGCTATCGCTCGACTACGCTTGGTGAACATGAAAATTGCTTTCGTCGGGAAGGGCGGCAGCGGCAAGACCACCTTGTCCTCCCTGTTCATCCGCCACCTCGCGGCCGCCGGAGCTCCGGTCGTCGCCGTCGACGCCGACATCAACCAGCACCTGGGGCCGGCACTCGGCCTGGACGAGGCGGAGGCGGCCGCGCTGCCCGCCCTGGGCGAGCGGCTGCCGCTGATCAAGGCGTATCTGCGCGGCACCAACCCGCGGATCGCCTCGGCCGCGGAGATGATCAAGACCACCCCGCCCGGCGAGGGCTCGAGGCTGCTGCGGGTGCGCGAGGACAACCCCATCTACGACGCCTGCGCCCGGCCTGTGGAACTCGACGGCGGCATCGTCCGCTTGATGGTCACCGGCCCCTTCAGCGACGCCGACCTGGGGGTCGCCTGCTACCACTCCAAGACGGGAGCGGTGGAGCTCTGCCTGAACCACCTGGTCGACGGCCCGGGCGAGTACGTCGTGGTGGACATGACGGCCGGCTCGGACTCCTTCGCCTCCGGCATGTTCACCCGCTTCGACATCACGTTCCTCGTCGCCGAGCCGACCCGGAAGGGGGTCTCCGTCTATCGCCAGTACAAGGAGTACGCCCGCGACTTCGGCGTCGCCCTGAAGGTCGTCGGCAACAAGGTGCAGAGCCAGGACGACCTCGACTTCCTCCGTGCCGAGGTCGGGGACGACCTGGTGGTGACGGTCGGGCACTCCGACTGGGTGCGCGCCCTGGAGAAGGGCCGGCCGCCCCGGTTCGCCCTCCTGGAGGACGTCAACCGCCACGCCCTGCACCAGCTGCGGACGGCCACCGACGCGACGTACGACCTGCACGACCAGGTGCGCTACACCCAGCAGATGGCGCACTTCCATCTGAAGAACGCCCAGGCGTGGGGCAACGAACGCACCGGGGTCGACCTGGCGGCGCAGATCGACCCCTCGTTCGTGCTCAGTGAGAGCGCGGTGGCGTCCGTCTGAGGACAGTCACCGAGGCGCCTACTGCCTCCTGGCCGCCGGTGCCCCCGGTACGCCCTTCGGTGCCGGGGCGGGTCGGCCGGACAGGAAGGCCTGCCAGCCCTGCTTCGGTGCCTCGCCGACCCCGAGCGCACGCAGCTTCTCGAGGGTCTGCGGGTCCTGGGCGTCCAGCCAGTCGGCAAGCTGCCGGAAGGAGACACAGCGCACGTCGGGCTTGTTGCACACCCGTTCGACGGTCTCCTGGACGGCGCGCATGTAGGTGCCGCCGTTCCAGGACTCGAAGTGGTTGCCGATGATCAGCGGCGCGCGGTTGCCGTCATAGGCCCGGTGGAAGCCCGTGAGCAGGCCGTCGCGCATCTGGTCGCCCCAGAACTCGTACTTGCTCGGGTCGCCCTGGGTCCTGGTGCCGGACTGGTTGACCATGAAGTTGTAGTCCATGGTGAGCTGCTCGTAGGAGTGCCCGGGGAAGGGCACGAGCTGCATCGACAGGTCCCACAGGCCCTGCTTCTTCCGCGGCCAGAGCTGTTCGTTGACGCCGCTGGTGTCGTAGCGGAAGCCGAGCTCGCTCGCGGCCCTCATGAAGTTCTTCTGGCCCTCCAGGCAGGGGGTGCGGGCGCCGATGAGCTCCTTGTCGTAGTCGAAGGGCAGCGGGGAGGCCTTCGTCATCCCGGTGTTGGACTTCCAGGACTTCACGAACTTCTTCGCCTGGGCGATCTCGTCCTTCCACTCCGCGACCGACCACTGGCCGACCCCGCCGCCGCTGCCGCAGAAGTGGCCGTTGAAGTGGGTGCCGATCTCGTTGCCCTCCAGCCACGCGAGGCGCAGCTGCCTGACGGTGTCGGCGATGCCCTGCTCGTCGTTGAAGCCGATGTCGGAGCGGCCCGGGGAGTGCTGCGGCGGCTTGTACTCGTCGCGCTTCTCCTCCGGCAGCATGTACACGCCGCTCAGGAAGTACGTCATCGTCGCGTGGTTCGCTTTGGCGACCTTGCGGAAGTGGGAGAACAGCTTCTGGCTGTCCTCGCCGGCGCCGTCCCAGGAGAACACCACGAACTGCGGTGGCTTCTCGCCGGGCCCCAGGCGTTGGGCCCTGGGCAGGTGCGGCTGTGCTCCGGTGTACGCGGTGGAGCCGTCGCCGATCAGGCGGAACACCCGCTTGGGCGGTGCCTGGGCGGGCTTCGCCTTCTGGGGGCCGGCCGCTCCTCCCTCGGCGGTGTCGGCACCGGTCGCGCAACCGGCGAGCGAGGCGGCGCAGACCGCGGCGACCACGGCTCCTGCGGCAATCCTGTGGGTGGCGGCCATGTTCCGCCCACCTTCTTCCTTCTCTCGGGGCAACGACAGCGCCGCCAAGTTCGCACGAGCCCGAGAGGGAATTAGTACGACAAGCCGATGAAATTGCCACTTCACCCATTCAGGTGAGTTGTTCACCTATTTGCCCGGAAAGTCTATGCCTGCCCTTTACTCTGCATTACGATCCGTTTACCGAGCGTTGATTCATCCCGCCGCTGCACGCCGTGACCCACGGCCGCGACCCGACCCCCGTCGTCGACGGGGGACCACCTGTTCCGCGACCGCGCTGCCCCGGAGGAGACGGGAAAAATGTCAGCCTGTGTTCCCACCCGCGCCACCGACCCGAGCGACTCGCACCACGCGAGGCGCAGCCACCCATCCCACAGCCCCCCGCCGACCCCGCCCCGCCGCTTCCGTGTCGAGGGCGCCGACGTGTCGGCCTCCGTCGCGGTCTTCCTGATCGCCCTGCCCCTGTCCCTGGGCATCGCCCTCGCCACCGGAGCCCCCCTCCAGGCCGGCCTCGTGGCCGCCGCCGTCGGAGGGATCGTCGCCGGCCGGCTGGGAGGCTGCCCGCTCCAGGTCAGCGGCCCCGCCGCCGGACTCACCGTGGTCACCGCCGACCTGATCCACCGCTACGGCTGGCGGACGACCTGCGCCATCACCGTTCTCGCCGGAGTGGTCCAACTCGGCCTCGGCTGCCTGCGCGTGGCCCGTACCGCACTCGCCGTCAGCCCGGCGATCGTGCACGGCATGCTCGCCGGCATCGGCGTCACCATCGCCGTCGCCCAGTTGCACATCGTCCTCGGCGGCACCCCGCAGAGCTCCGTCCTGGACAACCTCCGTGCCCTGCCGGCCCAGTTGGCGCGTCTGCAGCCCGCCGCGGTCTCGGTGAGCGTGCTGACCCTGGCACTGCTCCTCCTCTGGCCGCGCCTCCCGGGCCGGGCGGGCCACCTCCTGCGCAGGATCCCGGCCGCCCTCGTGGCCGTCGCCGGAGCCACCACCGCCGCCTGCCTCGCCGGGCTGACCGTACCGAAGGTCGACCTGCCGTCCTGGAGCAGCCATGCCCTGGCCGGACTGCCCGAGGGTCCCGTGCTGGGGCTCACCGCCGCCGTGCTCACCACCACCCTGGTGTGCAGCGTGCAGTCGCTGCTGGGCGCCGTCGCCGTCGACAAGCTGGCGGCGGGACGCCCCGACCTGATCGCCGCGAGCCCCGGTCCGGGCCGCCGTGCCCGGGTCGGCCGCTCCGACCTGGACCGCGAACTGCTCGGGCAGGGCGCCGCCAACATCGTCTCCGGCTCCCTCGGCGGACTGCCCGTCGCCGGAGTGGCGGTGCGCAGTTCGGCGAACGTCCAGGCGGGTGCCGTCAGCCGGAACTCCACGATGCTGCACGGCGTACTCGTAGTGATCGCCGCGCTGCTGATGGTCCCGGTCCTCGAGTTCATCCCGCTCGCCTCGCTCGCCGCCCTGGTGATGGCCGTCGGCATCCAGATGGTGTCCCTGCACCACATCCGCACGGTGACCCGCCACCGAGAGGTCCTGGTCTACGCCGTCACCACCCTCGGCGTCGTCGTGTTCGGCGTCCTGGAGGGCGTGACGCTGGGGATCGCCGTCGCCGTCGCCGTCTCCCTGCACCGCCTCACCCGCACCCGGATCACGCACTGCGAGAGGGAAGGAGTCCACCACGTACACGTCCGAGGGCAGTTGACGTTTCTCGCGGTGCCCCGGCTCAGCCGGGCCCTGCATCTCGTCCCCCAGGGGGCGGCCGCCGTCGTGGAGCTGGACGGGTCGTTCATGGACCACGCGGCGTACGAATCGCTGCAGGACTGGCAGAAGACGCACACCGCGCAGGGCGGTTCCGTCGAGCTGACGGGGCGCAGACCGGGGACGCGCATCGCAGAGCTGTCCGACTCCGCCCACTGCCGCTGCCGCCCCTGGACGGCCTGGCGCAACCACCAGTGCGAGCGCCCATACACCGGTCACGCCGCCGGGCAGCCCGGTGCGTCCGGCGAGCCCTGTGCCGCACAGGCTCCGGGCGCGCCCCGCGAGTCGAGTGGGCAGGAACTGGCGCGAGGCATCAGCGCGTTCCAGCGCAACACCGCGCCGATCGTGCGAGGCGAGCTGGCCCGGCTGGCGCGTGAGGGCCAGCGGCCGGACCAGCTCTTCCTCACCTGCGCCGATTCGCGGCTGGTCACCTCGATGATCACCTCCAGTGGTCCGGGCGACCTGTTCGTGGTGCGCAATGTGGGCAACCTCGTCCCTCTGCCCGGTGAGGAGAGCGGGGACGACTCGGTGGCGGCCGCGATCGAGTACGCGGTGGACGTGCTGAAGGTGCGCTCCATCACGGTGTGCGGGCACTCCGGCTGCGGGGCCATGCAGGCGCTGCTCAACTCCGAACCGGGCGGCACCCAAACCCCGTTGAAGCGGTGGCTGCGGCACGGACTGCCCAGCCTGGAGCGGATGGCCGACGGCAGCCGGCCCTGCGCCAGGCTTGCCGGGCGGCCGCCCGCCGACGCGGTCGAGCAGCTCTGTCTGACCAACGTGGTCCAGCAGTTGGAGCATCTGAGCGCCCATGACTCGGTCGCCCACGCCCTGCGGGAGGGAGAGCTGGAGCTGCATGGAATGTACTTCCACGTGGGTGAGGCCCAGGCGTACCTGCTCACCGGGGCGCACGGGGACGGGCTGTTCGGCCATGTGGAGGCGGCGGACCTGCCGGCGTGAGTCTCGCGGGTGTGCGGCCTCTCCAGGAGGGGCCGCACACCGCCGGAGGAGCGCTAGGTCCGCTGAGACCGGTTCTCCGTCGGCTTCACGGGGACACAGGCCTGGACGTCGGCCTCCGTCGGATAGACGTAGACCCGGTACGGCTCCGCCCGGTCGTTGAGGTTCAAGAAGACCAGCACATTGCCACGGTGCAGGGTGATCTTCCGGCTCCACTGAAGAACGAAGATCGGCACCCGCTCGCCCTGCTCGTTCGTTCCCCAGAGCACCGGATCACCCTTGCAGACATAGCCGGGCCGAAGGATCTGCACATCCATCCCGATGCCGTTCCGGCTCAGCTTCCGCGCGAGTTCGCGCTGCGCCTCCACGTCGATGTCCTGGTCCTTGACCGTGAGGGTGACGGTGCCGTCGTCGTGGCGCTCCACGGCGTACGCCGGAGACTGGGCCGGCGTCCCCGGTGACAGCACCACCGCGAGCCCGGCCGCCGCACAGAGCCCCGCGGCCAGGGCGAGCCGACGGCCCGTGAACAGAGGGCGCCGTGCGCCACGCACCGAAACGGACTCCCGCCGATCGATCTCCCGTCGCTCGATCTCCCCCTGCAACTCCGCCAGCAGCCGGTCCTCGAAGGTCGTCCTCGTGGTCATGTCGCTCCCCCGGTTTCTTCCGTGACGTACGACAGGAAGGTGCCGTACAGCTCCCCACCCGGTGCTTCCGCCTGCTCCCGCAGTGACTTACGCGCCCTGTGCAGCCGTACCCGGGCCGCGACCTGGCTGATCCCCAACGCCGTGGCCGCCTCGCCGACCGTCAGTTCGTCGACCGCGACCAGCTCCAGGACGGCTCTCTCCCCCGCGGGGAGCCGTTCCAGTGCGGCCAGGGCGCGGCGGCCCGGGCTCTCCGCGTCGAGCTTGTCCTCCAGGCGGGCGATGTCGTCGGGCTCCAGCAGTCGGCGCCCCGAGATGCGCAGGTCGCGGTCGGTCTCGCGGGCGAGCCGACGGCGCTCCCCGGCGACCACGTTGCGCGCGATGCCGTACAGCCACGCCCGCTCGCTGCCCCGGGACGGGCGGTAGGTGTGGGCGGAGTCCAGGACCGCCAGGAAGATCTCGGCCGTCAGGTCTGCGACCGTGTGAGGGTCCGCGACACGCCGGGCCACGAAAGACGTCATGGCGTCCACATGGCGCCGGTAGAACTCTTCGAAGAGCTGTGGGTCGCGAACCGCGGCCCGCGGTCCGCCCCGTATCCCGTCCACTCGGGCTCCCTTCTCGTCGGTGCGTCGAAGCGCCGGTACGCCGATGCCTCGGCACGTCGGTGCGTTGGCGTATCGGTCCGCCGGGTGCATCGACGGCGCTTCACCCGTACTTGGGCGGGAGTGTGAAAGGCGTTACAGGCGCTGAACTCCGCCTGGTCGGCGTACGTGGGTACGGATGACCATGGCCGACGGACTCGACCCCCACAGGTCTAAACCAATTTCCGGTCGACCCTTGTCATCGCACCCCCGGTCTGATGAGCTGTGGCCTGGGACACAACGGACACCCTGGGAAAGGCAGATGCCGTGAGCAACGAAAGCCTGGCCAACCTGCTCAAGGAAGAGCGCAGGTTCGCACCCCCCGCCGACCTGGCCGCGGGCGCCAATGTCACGGCGGAGGCGTATGAGCAGGCCAAGGCTGACCGGCTGGGTTTCTGGGCCGCGCAGGCCCGCCGGCTGAGCTGGGCCAAGGAGCCGACCGAGACCCTGGACTGGTCGAACCCGCCGTTCGCCAAGTGGTTCCAGGACGGCGAGCTCAACGTGGCGTACAACTGCGTCGACCGGCATGTCGAAGCGGGCAACGGCGACCGGGTCGCCATCCACTTCGAAGGCGAGCCCGGCGACAGCCGCGCGATCACCTACACCGAGCTCAAGGACGAGGTCTCCAAGGCCGCGAACGCCCTGCTGGAGCTGGGCGTCCAGAAGGGCGACCGGGTCGCCGTCTACATGCCGATGATCCCCGAGACGGCGGTCGCGATGCTCGCGTGCGCCCGGATCGGCGCCGCGCACTCCGTGGTCTTCGGCGGCTTCTCGGCGGACGCCCTCGCCACCCGCATCCAGGACGCCGACGCCAAGGTCGTCATCACCTCCGACGGCGGCTACCGGCGCGGCAAGCCGTCCGCGCTCAAGCCGGCCGTGGACGAGGCGGTCGCCAAGGCCGGCAACGTCGAGCATGTGCTGGTCGTGCGCCGTACCGGCCAGGAGGTCGCCTGGGACGACAGCCGGGACGTGTGGTGGCACGAGATCGTCGAGCGGCAGTCCGCCGAGCACACCCCCGAGGCGTTCAACGCCGAGCAGCCGCTGTTCATCCTCTACACGTCCGGCACGACGGGTAAGCCGAAGGGCATCCTGCACACCTCCGGCGGCTACCTCACCCAGACCGCGTACACCCACCACGCCGTCTTCGACCTCAAGCCGGAGACCGACGTCTACTGGTGCACGGCCGACGTCGGCTGGGTCACCGGGCACTCGTACATCGTCTACGGCCCGCTCGCCAACGGCGCCACCCAGGTCATGTACGAGGGCACCCCGGACACCCCGCACCAGGGCCGCTTCTGGGAGATCGTCCAGAAGTACGGGGTGACCATCCTCTACACGGCACCCACCGCCATTCGTACGTTCATGAAGTGGGGCGACGACATCCCCGCGAAGTTCGACCTGTCCAGCCTGCGGGTGCTGGGGTCCGTGGGTGAGCCGATCAACCCCGAGGCGTGGATCTGGTACCGCAAGCACATCGGCGCCGACCGCACCCCGATCGTGGACACCTGGTGGCAGACCGAGACCGGCGCGATGATGATCTCCCCGCTGCCGGGGGTCACCGCGACCAAGCCCGGTTCCGCGCAGACGCCACTGCCCGGCATCTCCGCCACCGTCGTCGACGACGAGGCTCAGGAAGTCCCGAACGGCGGAGGCGGCTACCTCGTCCTCACCGAGCCGTGGCCGTCGATGCTGCGCACCATCTGGGGCGACGACCAGCGCTTCCTCGACACGTACTGGTCGCGCTTCGAGGGCAGGTACTTCGCCGGTGACGGCGCCAAGAAGGACGATGACGGCGACATCTGGCTGCTGGGCCGCGTCGACGACGTCATGCTCGTCTCCGGGCACAACATCTCGACCACCGAGGTGGAGTCCGCGCTCGTCTCCCACCCCTCGGTCGCCGAGGCGGCCGTCGTCGGTGCCGCCGACGAGACGACCGGGCAGGCCATCGTCGCCTTCGTGATCCTGCGCGGCACGGCGAACGCCGAGGACGAGGGCCTGGTCGCCGGTCTGCGCAACCACGTCGGCGCCACCCTCGGCCCGATCGCCAAGCCCCAGCGGATCCTGCCGGTGCAGGAACTGCCGAAGACCCGTTCCGGCAAGATCATGCGCCGACTGCTGCGGGACGTCGCCGAGAACCGCCAGCTCGGTGACGTGACCACGCTGACGGACTCCACGGTCATGGACCTCATCCAGGCCAAGCTGCCGGCCACGCCCAGCGAGGACTGAGGCTCATGCCCAGCGAGGGCTGACGTACTCCTGAAAGGGGTGCCCGACGCGGAAGCGCGCCGGGCGCCCCTTTTAGGTAAACTAAACAAAACAGCGTGACCCTCAAGGTGTGCCGGGAAGTCTGGTCGGCAAGCAGCACTGCCCTGCCCACCGACCGGAGGTCCCCCCGATGCCCGCGCCCACTCGTAAGGTCCTCGGACGACTCTCCCTCCCCGAGCGCACCTTCATCGCGGACGCGCTGCGCACCGAGACGGTCGGCGGTGTGCTGCTGCTGTTCGCCGCCATCGCCGCGCTGGTCTGGGCGAACGTCCCCGCGCTGCACGGCAGTTACGAGACCGTCAGCAACTACCACCTGGGTCCCGCGGCCCTCGGACTGAACCTCTCGATCGAACACTGGGCGGCCGACGGACTCCTCGCGATCTTCTTCTTCGTGGCCGGCGCCGAGCTCAAGCGCGAGCTGGTCGCCGGTGACCTGAAGGACCCCAGGGCGGCCGCGCTGCCCGTGGCGGCGGCCCTGTGCGGCATGGCCGTACCGGCACTCGTCTACGCGCTCACCAACCTCATCGGCGACGGCTCCCTGTCCGGCTGGGCCGTGCCCACCGCCACCGACATCGCCTTCGCGCTCGCCGTGCTCGCCGTCATCGGCACCTGGCTGCCGAGCGCGCTGCGCGCCTTCCTGCTGACCCTCGCCGTCGTCGACGACCTCTTCGCGATCCTGATCATCGCGGTCTTCTTCACCGCCGACATCGAATTCGCCGCGCTCGGCGGCGCCGCCCTCGGCCTCGCGGTCTTCTGGCTGCTGCTGCGCAAGGGCGTGCGCGGGTGGTACGTCTATGTCCCGCTCGCGCTGGTGATCTGGGCGCTGATGTACAACAGCGGCATCCACGCCACGATCGCGGGCGTCGCGATGGGCCTGATGCTGCGCTGCACCAGGAGGGAGGACGAGAAGCGCTCCCCGGGCGAGCACATCGAGCATCTCGTACGGCCGCTCTCGGCCGGCCTGGCGGTCCCGCTGTTCGCCCTCTTCAGTGCGGGCGTCTCCGTCTCCGGCGGCGCGCTCGGCGATGTGTTCACCCAGCCGGAGACGCTGGGCGTGGTGTTCGGGCTGGTCCTCGGCAAGGCGCTCGGCATCTTCGGCGGGACCTGGCTGACGGCCCGTTTCACCCGGGCCTCGCTCAGCGACGACCTCGAGTGGGCCGACGTGTTCGCGGTGGCCACTCTCGCCGGTATCGGCTTCACCGTGTCGCTGCTCATCGGGGAGCTCGCTTTCGACGGCGACGCGACGCTGACCGACGAGGTCAAGGCGGCCGTACTCCTCGGCTCGCTCACCGCGGCGACCCTCGCGACCGTGCTGCTGAAGCTGCGCAACGCCAAGTACCGCAGGCTGTACGAGGCCGAGGAGCGCGACGACGATCTCGACGGCATCCCGGACGTGTACGAGGAGGACGACCCGGCGTACCACCTGCGAATGGCCGCCATTTACGAGGGCAAGGCCGCCGAGCACCGCCGGATCGCCGAGCGCAAGACCGCCGAGCGGCTTGCCGAAGTGGCGGGTGGGGCAGGCGAGGAGGACGACCGTCGGGCATGATCTGACGGGACGGTACAAAAGTCACGGCCCACAAAGGGTCCCGGTAACGAGTCCCAGTGAAGAGGGAGACCGCGATGAGCGCACCCGACGGCAGCCCGGTCGGCGCCGAACGCAGCATCGGCCAGCTGTTCGCCTCGGCGACGACCGAGATGTCGGCGCTGGTGCACGACGAGATCGCGCTGGCGAAGGCTCAGCTCAAGCAGGACGTCAAGCGGGGCGCGATGAGCGGCGGCGCGTTCAGCGTGGCCGGCGCGGTCCTGCTGTTCTCCCTGCCGATGCTCAACTTCGCGCTGGCGTACGGCATCCGGACCTGGAGCGACTGGAACCTCGCGGTCTGCTTCCTGCTGTCCTTCGCCGCCAACGTCCTCGTCGCGCTCGTCCTCGCGCTGATCGGTGTCGTCTTCGCGAAGAAGGCGCAGAAGGGCAAGGGCCCGCAGAAGGCCGCCGCCTCGATGAAGGAGACGGCGGGCGTGCTGCAGAACGCCAAGCCCCACCCGCGCCCCGACAACGACGCCAAGGTCCTCGAGGAGCGGGTCCGAAACACGAAGGCCATCGAGGCTGTGGCACGCTCGTCGTCATGACCGACCCCGCCACCCCTTCGGCGCAGCAGCCCGCCTCTCTCGTACGGCCCGACGGTCCCTGGACACACCGGGACGTGGCCGCCAACGGCGCGCGCTTCCACATCGCCGAACTGGGCGACGGACCGCTCGTGATGTTCCTGCACGGCTTCCCCCAGTTCTGGTGGACCTGGCGCCACCAGCTGGAGGCGCTCGCCGACGCCGGCTTCCGGGCCGTGGCCATGGACCTGCGCGGCGTCGGCGGCAGCGACCGCACCCCGCGCGGCTACGACCCCGCCAACCTCGCCCTCGACGTCACCGGCGTGATCCGCTCCCTCGGTGAGCCGGACGCCGCCCTGGTCGGCCATGACCTGGGCGGTTATCTGGCGTGGACGGCGGCCGCGATGCGTCCCAAGCTCGTACGACGACTCGCGGTCGCCTCGATGCCGCATCCCCGGCGCTGGCGCTCGGCGATGCTCTCGGACGTCAAGCAGACGCGGGCCGGTTCCTACATCTGGGGGTTCCAGCGGCCCTGGGTCCCCGAGCGGCAGCTGACCGCGGACGACGGCGCGCTGGTCGCCGAGCTGATCCGGGACTGGTCAGGGCCGCGGCTGCCGGACGACAAGGCGGTGGAGACGTACCGCGCGGCGATGTGCATCCCCTCCACGGCGCACTGCTCGGTCGAGCCGTACCGCTGGATGGTGCGGTCGATGGCCCGTCCCGACGGCATCCAGTTCAACCGGCGCATGAAGCGGCCCGTCCGCGTGCCGACCCTGCATCTGCACGGCTCGCTGGACCCGGTGATGCGGACGCGCAGTGCGGCCGGGTCCGGGGAGTACGTCGAAGCACCGTACCGCTGGCGGCTGTTCGACGGTCTGGGGCACTTCCCGCACGAGGAGGATCCGGTCGCCTTCTCGACCGAACTGATCAATTGGCTGAAGGATCCCGAACCCGATCGGTGACCGCGGCATCGCGCCCGGTATCCGGATCTGAACACCTGTCCTACGAACGGCCACTTGCCCGGCGCATAGGCCAATTGGGGGGCGTGGGGGCGGTTATCGACCTTGGGGCGGGGGCACACGTCCGGGTATGGGCTGGACGCACGACTACGGTGACGCAGCACGCAATCGACGCTCGGGCGCTGCCCTGAGCTCCCGCCATCAGGGTGGTGCCCCGCAACTGGCGGGCGGCACGGACCTCAGGGTGGGCATTCCGCGCATCCTGCGCCGCCGGGCCCGCTGGGTCTCGGTACGGCTGCGTCACCCCCGAGGCTGACGCGCCTGTCCTCCGACACCCCTCACAGCGCGCAGCTGTCGCTGTCCACCTGCTGGTTCGCGGTGCGCCCCTTGGCGATGTCCTCCTGGATCTCGTCCGCGGTGAGCGCGTATCCGGTGTCGGCGTCGTCGAGCGACTTCGCGAAGACCACGCCGTACACCCTGCCCTGCGGGGTCAGCAGCGGACCGCCTGAGTTGCCCTGGCGGACGGTCGCGAAGAGGGAGTAGACGTCGCGGTCGACGGTGCCGCGGTGGTAGATGTCCGGTCCGTGGGCGTCGATGCGCCCGCGCACACGCGCGGAGCGGACGTCGTACGCGCCGTTCTCCGGGAAGCCCGCGACGATCGCGCTGTCGCCGCTGGCGGCGTCCTCGGACGTGAACCGCAGCGCGGGCGCGTCCAGGTCGGGCACGTCCAGGACGGCGATGTCGCGCTGCCAGTCGTAGAGGACGATCGTGGCGTCGTACTTCCTGCCCTCGCCGCCTATCTGGACCGTGGGCTCGTCCACGCCGCCGACGACATGGGCGTTGGTCATGACGCGGCGGTCGCCGAAGACGAAGCCGGTGCCCTCCAGGACCTTGCCGCAGCTCTGCGCGGTGCCCATGACCTTGACGATGGAGCGCTGGGCGCGGGTGGTGACAGCACTGTGCGCGAGCTTGGGGTCGGGCGGCTGGACCGCCTTGATCGGCTCGTTGCTGAACGGGCTGAAGACCTGCGGGAAGCCGTTGTCCGCGAGGACCGAGGTGAAGTCCTTGAACCAGGTGTCCGCGTCGGAGGGCAGCACCTCCTGGACGCCGAGGAGCACCTTGGAACCGCGCACCTCCTTGCCGACCGTGGACATCGTGGTCTGAGCGAGCATGGCACCGATCAGCCAGGCCACCAGAAGCATCGCCACGACGTTGACGAGGGCGCCGCCGGTGGCGTCGACGGCACGCGCGGGCGACCAGGTGATGTACCGGCGCAGTTTGTTGCCGAGGTGGGTGGTCAGGGCCTGACCGACGGAGGCGCAGACGATCACGATGACGACGCCGACGACGGCGGCGACCGTGCCGACCTCCGCGTGGTCGGTCAGCGCGTCCCAGACGACGGGAAGGGTGTAGACGGCGACGAGACCGCCGCCCAGGAATCCGATCACCGACAGGATGCCTACGACGAAGCCCTGGCGGTAGCCGACGATCGCGAACCACACGGCGGCGACCAGCAACAGGATGTCCAGCACGTTCACCGGTTCGAGCCTCGCCTCATCACTTCGCGTTCACCACAGGTCGCCGGCCGGGGGCTGTCCCCGGGAAGACACAGCACGGACGCCACCCTGTCATGCGCGCCAGTCGAGCGGGACCTGCTTCTCGCGGTCCCAGGGGCGCTCCCAGCCCGCGAAGTGCAGGATCCGGTCGATGATTCCGGCGGTGAAGCCCCACACCAGGGCCGATTCGACCAGGAATGCCGGACCTCGGTGTCCGCTGGGGTGGACGGTGGTCGCACGGTTGTCGGGGTCCGTGAGATCCGCCACGGGAACGGTGAAGACGCGGGCGGTCTCGTTCGGATCGACGACGCCGACCGGGGTGGGCTCGCGCCACCAGCCCAGGACCGGGGTCACCACGAAGCCGCTGACCGGGATGTACAGCTTGGGCAGCACGCCGAAGAGCTGGACGCCGGACGGGTCGAGGCCGGTCTCCTCCTCGGCCTCACGCAGGGCGGCCCTGAGCGGTCCGTCGCCCTTCGGGTCACCGTCCTCCGGGTCGAGCGCGCCGCCGGGGAACGACGGCTGCCCGGCGTGCGACCTGAGCGAACTCGCCCGCTCCATGAGCAGCAGCTCGGGTCCACGCTCGCCCTCGCCGAACAGGACCAGCACGGCCGACTGCCGCCCCGCGCCGTTCGCCGGCGGCAGGAAGCGGCTCAGCTGGAGCGGCTCGATGGTCTCCACAGCGCGCACCACCGGGTCCAGCCAGCTCGGCAGGCCGTCCTTGCTGACCGTCACGCCCTTCGTACGGCTCGCCCGTGTCATCGCCACCCCCGTCGTCCTGCACTGCCCAACGCTTGGCGGGCCCTAGATCGTTCCGTGGTCATTCGGGCCCAGCCCGACGCTCCCACCCGACCTGACACCTCAGCCCGGCCCGTCACTCCAACCGAGCCAGACAGCCCAGCCCAGCCCGGCACTCCAGCCCAGCCCGGCACTCCCGCCGAACCCGGCACTCCCGCCGAACCCAGCCCCTCCGCCCGGCCCGTCACTCCGGCCCAGCGAAACGCTCCCACCCGACCTGACGCCTCAGCAGCCCAGCTCAACTCGCGCGGCCGGCCCAGCACTCCGGACCGACCCGGCGCTCCGGAGCCACCAGGCATTCCTGCCCTACGGCCGCTCGCACCCGCGCGACGGCACCGCCCAGCTGGACCGACCCGCGGCCCCCGCCCGCCTGCCCAGTCGCCCCGGGCCTGCGTCCGCGTCCCGCAGGGGCCGCCTCGTCGCCCGGGTGATCCGACCGGCCGCACCGCGCGGGCGGCCCCGCCGACCCGTGCCGGTCCTTTCAGCCACGCCGTCCGCAGCCTCACCCGGCGACCCCCAGGGGCGGCGCGGCCTTTCCGCCCGCGTCCAGGTAGGCCTGCGGCGGGTTCAGCCGCTGACCCGGGAAGCCGCCCTTCTCGTACTTGAGGAGCTTCTGCGCCTTCTCCGGGTCTGTCTCGCCCTCGCCGTAGGCCGGGCAGAGCGGGGCGATGGGGCAGGCGCCGCAGGCGGGCTTGCGGGCGTGACAGATGCGGCGGCCGTGCCAGATGACGTGGTGCGACAGATCCGTCCAGTCGCTCTTGGGGAAGAGCGCGGACACGGCGGCCTCGATCTTTTCGGGGTCGGTCTCGTCGGTCCACTGCCAGCGCCTGACCAGCCGCATGAAGTGCGTGTCGACGGTGATCCCGGGCCGCCCGAAGGCGTTGCCGAGGACGACGAAGGCGGTCTTGCGACCCACACCGGGCAGTGTGACGAGGTCGTCGAGCCGCCCCGGGACCTCGCCGCCGAAGTTCTCCACCAGCGCCTTGGACAACCCTATGACCGACTTGGTCTTGGCCCGGAAGAACCCGGTCGGCCGGAGGATCTCCTCGACCTCCTCGGGGTTGGCCGCGGCCAGATCCTCGGGCGTCGGGTACTTGGCGAACAGCGCGGGGGTGGTCTGATTGACCCTCAGGTCGGTGGTCTGCGCGGACAGGACCGTCGCCAGGATCAGCTGGAAGGGATTCTCGAAGTCCAACTCGGGGTGGGCGTACGGGAACACCTCCGCGAGCTCGCGGTTGATGCGCCGGGCACGGCGGACGAGGGCGGTCTGCGACTCGTTCCTCGGGGGCTTGGTGGCAACCGTCTTCGCGGCAACCGTCTTCGTGGCCGAGGCCTCCTTCACCGCGGCCGCCGCCTTCTCGGGAGCGACGGCCGCCTTCTTCACAGCGGTCGCCTTCTTCACGGCAGCGGCCTTCCGCACGGGAGCCGCCTTCTTCGCCGCCTTCTTCGCCGAAGCCCTCTTCTCCACCGGAGCCTTCCCTGCCGCTTTTGCCGTTTTCTTTCCGCCCCCGACGCCCTGTTCGCCCACAGCGGAATCTCGACGGGTAACCACCCGTTCAGCCCCCTTGGCCTGTGCTCTCACCGGCGTTTTGGACACCCGGCCAGCCTAGAGCCCGGCACTGACATCCGCCCCGGACCCCGAAGACCGGCCCCCAATTGGACCCCTGCCGCTTACCCAGGGACATGTGTGCGGCATCCTTGTGACAGATCACACTGTTTGGACCGTCCGGCAAAATGGGCACCGGGTTCCCCTGGTACCAAGGGGGAACAAGATCCCCTGAGCAGGTCGACAAGGAGAGAACTCGTGGACG
The DNA here is from genome assembly GCF_040607335.1 of Streptomyces sp. NPDC005303. Classification (NCBI taxonomy): domain Bacteria; kingdom Bacillati; phylum Actinomycetota; class Actinomycetes; order Kitasatosporales; family Streptomycetaceae; genus Streptomyces; species Streptomyces sp. NPDC005303. The sequence continues at coordinate 84,101 of NZ_JBEXGM010000031.1, forward strand.
ACGTTCTGCGGCGCAACCCGCTCTTCGCGGCACTCGACGACGAGCAGTCCGCGGAACTGCGCGCCTCCATGAGTGAGGTGACTCTCGCGCGTGGCGACTCCCTGTTCCACGAGGGCGACCCGGGCGACCGGCTCTACGCGGTCACCGAGGGCAAGGTGAAGCTCCACCGCACCTCCCCCGACGGCCGCGAGAACATGCTGGCCGTTCTCGGCCCCGGCGAACTCATCGGGGAGCTGTCGCTCTTCGACCCGGGCCCGCGCACCGCGACCGCCACCGCGCTGACCGAGGTCAAGCTGCTCGGCCTCGGCCACGGTGACCTTCAGCCCTGGCTGAGCGCGCGTCCCGAGGTGGCCTCCGCGCTTCTGCGGGCCATCGCGCGGCGACTGCGCAGGACCAACGACCAGATGTCCGACCTGGTCTTCTCGGACGTGCCGGGCCGCGTGGCCCGCGCGTTGCTCGACCTCTCCCGCCGCTTCGGTGTGCAGTCCGAGGAGGGCATCCACGTCGTCCACGACCTCACGCAGGAGGAGCTGGCCCAACTGGTCGGCGCCTCCCGCGAGACGGTCAACAAGGCCCTCGCGGACTTCGCCCAGCGCGGCTGGCTGCGCCTGGAGGCCCGCGCGGTGATCCTCCTGGACGTCGAGAGGCTCGCCAAGCGCTCGCGCTGAGCACGGATCGTGGTACGACGTCCAAGGGCCTTGCCGCGCGGCAGGGCCCTTCGCGTGTCGCGGGGGACGAACACGCACAGGGCTGTGGACATCGCCGCGGGAGACCGTGACCGGCCGCTGGGACAAGCCGCCGGCTTGCGGGCGGGCGCCGGACGACGCCGTCGTGGACGTCGGATCCAAGCTGCCCGGCGCCGCGTCCGGTGACGCGACCGCCGCCGCCTGCCGCTCCCACAGCACCTCACGCCGCCTGTGCGTCCTTCCGCCAGGCCCACCACGTTCGGCTCCACACGGGCCGCCCAGGGCCGTTGATGTGCTGTCCCGGGGCCTGCCCCCGGGCACAGTGATCCCATGGACGCCGAAACCGTTCCCCCCATCGCCCCCAAAGGGCTCGACGCCCAGGGCTACATCGAGCGCGAGGGCTCCCTCGGGCGGATCCCGCAGCCCTTCCGTCCCGTCGTCGCCGCAGCCCGCGACCGGGTGCTGGACCTGTTCGGGCCGAGGCTGCACAGCGCCTACCTCTACGGCTCGATTCCGCGCGGCACCGCGCGTGTGGGCCGCAGCGACCTCGACCTCCTGCTCGCCCTGCGGGACGAACCGACGGACGCGGACCGGGAGGACGTACGGGGGCTCGGGGAGGCGCTCGACAAGGAGTTCCCGCAGATCGACGGCGCCGGAACACTGCTGTACGGCCGGGATGTCCTGCTGAGCGACCTGGAGCGGCACGACATGGGCTGGTTCGTGGCCTGTCTGTGCACCCCGCTGCTCGGCGACGACCTGGCGGAGTACCTCCCGCGCTACCGCCCCGACGCCGTCCTGGCCCGTGAGACGAACGGCGACCTCGCCCTCCTGCTCCCCCGCTGGCGCGAACGGATCGAGGCGGCGGACTCCGACACGACCCGCGCCCGCCTGGTCCGCTTCATGTCCCGCCACCTGGTCCGCACCGCGTTCACCCTGGTCATGCCCCGCTGGAACGGCTGGACGAGCGACCTGGGAGAGATGGCGGAGGTCTTCGGCGCGTACTACCCGGAGCGCGCCGAGCAGCTACGGGCGGCAGCCGTCCTGGGCCGCACCCCCATCGCCGACACCGCCGTACTGCGCACGTACGCCGACGATCTGGGCCCCTGGCTTGCGGACGAGTACACGCGCGTGCACGGCACGAAGACCCCTAGATGAGCCCGTGGCCCTGGGTGAGCCCATGCTCCTAGATGAGCCCGTGCTCCTCCAGATACTCCATTTGGGCCCGCACCGACAGCTCGGCGGCGGGCCAGAGCGAGCGGTCCACGTCGGCGTACACATGTTCTACGACGGCACCGGGCGTCCGGTATCCGTCCTCCACGGCCGTCTCGACCTGGGCGAGCCGGTGGGCCCGGTGGGCGAGATAGAACTCGACGGCACCCTGGGCGTCCTCCAGGACGGGCCCGTGGCCCGGCAGGACGGTGTGAACGCCGTCGTCGACCGTCAGGGACCTCAGCCGCCGCAGGGAGTCCAGATAGTCGCCCAGGCGGCCGTCCGGGTGGGCCACGACGGTCGTACCGCGCCCCAGGATGGTGTCACCGGTCACGACGGCCTGATCGGCCGGGAGATGGAAGCACAGCGAGTCGGCGGTGTGGCCGGGCGTCGGGACGACCCTCAGCTCCAGCCCGCCGACGCGCACCACGTCCCCCGCGCCGAGCCCCTCCTCGCCCAGCCGCAGCGCGGGGTCGAGGGCCCGCACCTTGGTGCCGGTCAGCCCGGCGAAACGGACGGCGCCCTCGGCGTGGTCGGGGTGGCCGTGGGTGAGCAGCGTGAGCGCGACCCGCTTGCCGGCCGCCTCGGCGGTGTCGACGACCGCGCGGAGGTGGCCCTCGTCGAGCGGGCCGGGGTCGACGACCACCGCCAGCTCCGAGTCCGGCTCCGACAGGATCCAGGTGTTCGTCCCGTCCAGGGTCATCGCGGAGGCGTTGGGCGCGAGGACGTTGACGGCTCGCTCTGTGGCGGGGCCCGAGAGGACCCCGCCCCGTGGCTGGCCGGGGAGGGCTGCGGCGTCGGTCATGCGGAGGCTCCACCGGTCGGGATGTGTTTGGTGAACTCGTCGTGCCCCGGCCAGGAGAGCACGATCTCCCCGTCCACCAGCCGGGCCCGCGCGAGCACAGGGGTCAGGTCACGGTCGGGGGCGGCGGCGAGCGCGTCGGCGGCGGTGCCGTACGCGGTGAGCTGCCGCAGCGTGGCGATGGTGGGCGGCATCATCAGCAGCTCGCCCTTGTCGTAGCCGTCCGCCGCGTCCTGGGGCCGGATCCACACCGTACGGTCGGCCTCGGTGGAGGCGTTGCGGGTGCGCTGTCCCTCCGGGAGGGCGGCGACGAAGAACCACGTGTCATAGCGGCGGGGTTCGAACTCGGGGGTGATCCAGCGGGTCCAGGCCCCGAGCAGATCCGACCGCAGGACCAGCCCCCGGCGCTCCAGGAACTCGGCGAAGGACAGATCCCGGGCCACGAGAGCGGTACGGTCCGCCTCCCACTCCGCGCCCGTGGTGTCACCGACCACCGACTCGGCCGTCGGCCCGGCCAGCAGCACGCCCGCCTCCTCGTACGTCTCCCGCACCGCCGCGCAGACGATCGCCTGAGCCGTCGTCTCGTCCACCCCCAGCCGAGCCGCCCACCACGCGCGTGTGGGGCCCGCCCAGTGGATCTGGAGCTCGTCGTCACGGGGGTCGACGCCACCGCCGGGATAGGCGTACGCACCGCCGGCGAACGCCATGGACGCCCGCCTGCGCAACATGTGCACGACGGTTCCGGTCGCCGTGTCCTTCAACAGCATCACGGTGGCGGCGCGTCTGGGCACGGCCGGCCGCAGCGTGCCGTCCGCGAGCGCGCGGATACGGTCCGGCCATTCCGCTGGGTACCACTGCCCGTTTGCCATGGGCGGAGGCTAACTCGTGGGGGGCGGATGTTCGAGGGCCGGGCGCCTGGAGGAGTGCCAGGTCAGGTTGTCGGGCGAGTGCGGGTGCGTCCTGGCTGGTCGCGCAGTTCCCCGCGGGCAGCTGCGCTGGGCTTGAACCAGGCGCCTACAGGAGTGCCGGGTCAGGTTGTCGGGCGAGTGCGGGTGCGTCCTGGCTGGTCGCGCAGTTCCCCGCGCCCCCAGGGGGTGCGGTCACCTGCGCGACGACGGACCGTTCGCCACCGTGGACCTTCGCCGCCTCGTGCTCCACGACGGGCCGTACTCTCACCCGACCCGCACCCGCGCCGCAGGCATCACGCGCCGGTCAGCTCCACCTGCACCTCGACCTCGACCGGCGCATCGAGGGGCAGCACCGCCACCCCCACCGCGCTGCGCGCGTGTACGCCCGCCTCGCCGAGCACCTCGCCCAGCAGCTCGCTCGCGCCGTTGATCACACCCGGCTGACCCGTGAAGTCCACGGCGGATGCCACGAACCCCACGACCTTCACCACGCGCGCGATCCGATCCAGATCACCGGCCACCGACTTCACCGCCGCCAGCGCGTTCAGCGCACACGTGCGGGCCAGCGCCTTCGCCTCCTCGGCCGTGACCTCCGCGCCCACCTTCCCGGTGACCGGAAGCTTGCCGTCGACCATGGGCAGCTGGCCCGAGGTGTACACGTACACACCCGACTGCACGGCCGGCTGATACGCGGCCAGCGGCGGCACGACCGCCGGCAACGTCAGCCCCAGCTCCGCGAGCCGCGCCTCGACCGCCCCGCTCACGCCGCCTTCTCCCGCTTCAGGTACGCCACCAGCTGCTCGGGGTTGTTCGGCCCGGGCACGACCTGCACGAGCTCCCACCCGTCCTCGCCCCAGGTGTCCAGAATCTGCTTCGTGGCGTGGACGAGCAGCGGCACGGTCGCGTATTCCCACTTCTTGGTCATGCGGCCGACTTTAGCCGCTGCTCAACCCCGGCTTTCAGCCGCTGCTCACCCACAGCCGGTGCCCTCGTTATCCACAGCCTCCTGCTTAGGTTCGCCGTCGACTGGTTACGCTCGAATACGTGAGCAGGCTCCAGGTCGTCAGCGGCAAGGGCGGGACCGGAAAGACGACGGTCGCCGCAGCCCTCGCGCTGGCCCTCGCCACCGAGGGGAAGCGGACGCTTCTCGTCGAGGTGGAGGGTCGCCAGGGAATCGCGCAGCTCTTCGAAACGGAGGCGCTGCCCTACGAGGAGCGGAAGATCGCCGTCGCTCCAGGGGGCGGGGAGGTGTACGCACTGGCCATAGACCCCGAACTGGCCCTTCTGGACTACCTCCAGATGTTCTACAAACTCGGCGGAGCGGGACGCGCCCTGAAGAAGCTCGGCGCGATCGACTTCGCCACCACCATCGCGCCCGGCCTCAGGGACGTCCTCCTGACGGGCAAGGCGTGCGAGGCGGTCCGCCGCAAGGACAGGTCCGGCCGCTTCGCCTACGACTACGTCGTGATGGACGCGCCCCCCACCGGCCGTATCTCTCGCTTCCTCAACGTCAACGACGAGGTCGCCGGACTCGCCAAGATCGGCCCGATACACAATCAGGCGCAGGCCGTGATGCGGGTGCTGAAGTCCAAGGAGACCGCCGTCCACCTGGTGACCCTCCTGGAGGAGATGCCCGTCCAGGAGACCGCGGACGGCATCGCCGAACTCCGGGCCGCGCACCTGCCCGTGGGCCGGATCGTCGTGAACATGGTGCGCCCGGAGGTGTTGGACGGCGCCGACCTGGAACTCGTACGGACCGCACAGCGTTCAGCGGTGGCGAAGGCGCTGTCCTCGGCCGGGCTCGGCGGCGCCCGCCGCGGGGGCAACGCCGAGAAGCTGGTCGCCCCGTTGATCCAGCAGGCCGAGGAGTACGCCGAGCGGTACGACCTGGAGCACGAACAGCGCTCCGTCCTCGGCGAACTGGGACTGCCGCTGCACGAACTGCCCTTGCTGACCGAGGGCATGGACCTGGCGGGTCTGTACGAACTGGCCACCGAGCTGCGGAAGCAGGGGATGTCATGAGCCCGGACGCCGACCGGCACAACCGAACCCCCCAGAACCCGCGCCCGGACCGCCCCGACCGCCCCCACGGCCTCTCCCCCGCGCCCGTGCTCGACCTCGACCCCCTGATCGACGACCCGAAGACCCGGATCGTGGTCTGCTGCGGCTCGGGCGGCGTCGGCAAGACCACGACCGCGGCGGCCCTCGGCCTGCGTGCCGCCGAACGGGGCCGCAAGGTCGTCGTCCTCACCATCGACCCGGCCCGCCGGCTCGCCCAGTCGATGGGCATCGACTCGCTGGACAACGTCCCACGCCGGGTGAAGGGCCTCGACGACTCCGCGAGCGGCGAGCTGCACGCGATGATGCTCGACATGAAGCGCACCTTCGACGAGATCGTCGAGGCGCACGCGGACGGCGAGCGGGCGGCCGCGATCCTGAACAACCCCTTCTACCAGTCGCTCTCCGCGGGCTTCGCGGGCACGCAGGAGTACATGGCGATGGAGAAGCTCGGGCAGCTGCGGGCCCGGGACGAGTGGCATCTGATCGTCGTCGACACCCCTCCCTCCCGCTCCGCCCTCGACTTCCTGGACGCGCCGAAGCGGCTGGGCTCCTTCCTCGACGGAAAGCTCATCCGGCTGCTCACCGCCCCCGCCAAGCTCGGCGGACGGGCGGGGATGAAGTTCCTGAACGTCGGGATGTCGATGATGACCGGCACCCTCGGCAAACTGCTGGGCGGCCAACTCCTCAAGGACGTCCAGACGTTCGTGGCCGCGATGGACACCACCTTCGGCGGGTTCCGCACGCGCGCGGACGCGACGTACAAGCTGCTCCAGGCGCCCGGGACGGCGTTCCTGGTGGTCGCGGCCCCGGAGCGGGACGCGCTGCGCGAGGCCGCGTACTTCGTGGAGCGGCTGGCCGCGGAGCGCATGCCGCTCGCCGGTCTGGTGCTCAACCGGGTCCACGGCAGCGGCGCCGACCGGCTCTCGGCCGAGCGGGCACTCGCCGCCGCGGAGAATCTCGAGGCCGCGGAAAATCCTGAGACCGCGGAGAATCCCGAGGCCGTGGAAAATCTTGAAGAGCCCCGCATTGTGGATCAGGAGGGCGGGAAAGCTGGACTTCGTAACTCTCCCGACACGTACGGCAGTTCAGAATCTCCCGCTTCCGAGGCACCAGCTCCTGACGAAGGCTCCCCCGCCGACTCGGAGAACACGAGCTCGGAGCGCACGAACAAGGAGCGGTCCGCCCATCCGGCCGACCGGTCCGTCGACCAGCTCACCGCAGGCCTGCTGAGGCTGCATGCGGACCGTATGCAACTGCTCTCCCGCGAGCAGCGCACGCGTGACCGCTTCACCGCGCGCCACCCCGAGGTGGCGGTGGCCGAAGTGGCCGCGCTGCCCGGCGATGTCCACGACCTCGTGGGGCTGCGGGACATCGGAAACCGGCTCGCGGCCGGGCGGCCGGAGCTGCCCGCGGCCGCCGTCGACTGATCCGCTGCCCACGGCTGCCGTCGACCGGCCCGGTGGCATGGGCTGCCGTCGACCGGCCTCGTGTCCGACGCTGCCGTCGACCGACCCAGAGCCTGACCCGGCGGGTTCCCGGCCTGACCCGGCGGCTTCCCGAGGGTGTCTCCAGGGGTGTCCTGAGGGATGTCCCCCTCAGCTCACCGCCGCGTAGTTCTCGTAGATCTCGTCGTCTTCGAGGGGCAGGATGCCGACCCCCCGCTCGTACTCGACGCGCGCCGTCTCCAGCAGCCTGCGCCACGACGTGACCGTCGGGCGCCGGCGCAGCAGGGCGCGGCGCTCGCGCTCTGTCATGCCTCCCCACACGCCGAACTCGACGCGGTTGTCCAGCGCGTCGGCGAGGCACTCCGTACGCACCGGACATCCGGTGCACACTGCCTTCGCCCGGTTCTGCGCTGCTCCTTGAACGAACAGTTCATCCGGATCGGTAGTGCGGCAGGCCGCCTGCGCACTCCAGTCGACTACCCAGCCCATACCGGCGCCGTCCTCTCCCGAATCGAGGCTCCCCCACGGCGGCAGCGGCATATTCACCGCCGCCAGTTGAGGACGTTACGGAAGGCAGGCACAGCGCAACACCCCCTTCGGGCCCAATCTTGAATGGCCCGAACGGACTATGCGTAAGCGGCAGATCACCCGGGGGAGTGAGCCCGCGACATACATGACTATCCCGGCAAACCAGGACACTTGTCTTGCGTCACAACGGGCACCTGATGACACATGAGGCGGATTCGGACACGCGCCCCTCAAAAAAATCGGGGAACGACCGGAACGATTCGGGGTCGCCGGACGTATTGATACGTGGCCCTACTGCTGTGACAGTTGAGAGCAGCTTAGGCCAACGCCTGTGCGCGTGTCCGGCGAATGAGAAGGTAGGGCGCTCCTGTCGTCATGCCCGCTCCGACGCGGTCGTGCCCGCTTCCGTCGCCATGCCGTGACATGGGCTCCCTCTGAACGCTCATGTGGACGGATTAGGCTGCCCCCTATGTCGAAGAAGCGCTCGGGCGGCGGTCTGTCGCCCACGCAGCAGGCCGCCAAGTTCCTCGGTGTCAGTGTCCTCGCGGGAGCGGTGATGGCCGGCATCGCGCTGCCCGCGGCCGGCGCGCTGGGGCTCGCGGCCAAGGGGTCGGTGGAGAGCTTCGACGAGCTCCCGACCAACCTGAAGACCCCGCCGCTCAGCCAGCGCACCACGATCCTCGACAGCGAGGGCGGCACCATCGCCACGGTGTACTCGCGCGACCGTACGGTGGTCGACGTCAAGAACATCTCGCCGTACATGCAGAAGGCGATCGTCGCGATCGAGGACTCGCGCTTCTACCAGCACGGCGCGGTCGACCTGAAGGGCGTCCTGCGCGCGCTCAACAAGAACGCCCAGAGCGGTGGGGTCGCCCAGGGCGCCTCCACGCTGACGCAGCAGCTCGTGAAGAACGTCGCGGTGGAGGAGGCCGGTGACGACCCGACGAAGGTCGCCCAGGCCACCCAGCAGACCCTCGGCCGCAAGATCCGCGAGCTGAAGTACGCCATCCAGCTCGAAGAGGAACTCGGCAAGAAGAAGATCCTCGAGAACTACCTGAACATCACCTTCTTCGGCCAGCAGGCGTACGGCGTCGAGGCCGCCTCCCAGCGGTACTTCTCCCGGCATGCCAAGGACCTCAGCCTCGCGCAGTCGGCGCTGCTCGCGGGCATCGTCCAGTCCCCGAGCCGCTACGACCCCGTCAACGACGAGGCCGAGGCGACCAAGCGGCGCAACACCGTGCTCCAGCGCATGGCCGAGGTCGGCGACGTCTCCCAGGCGGAGGCCGACAAGGCCAAGGAGCAGCCGCTGGGCCTCAAGGTCAGCAAGCCGAAGAACGGCTGCATCACGGCCGTCAAGGGCGCCGGCTTCTTCTGCGACTACGTCCGTGAGGTCTTCCTGACCGACCCGGTCTTCGGCAAGAGCAAGGAGGCCCGGGCCAAGGTCTGGAACCAGGGCGGTCTGACGATCCGCACCACCATGGACCCGCAGGCCCAGAACTCGGTGCAGAACTCCATCAAGGACCACGTCTACCAGGACGACCAGGTGGCCACCGCCGCGACCATCGTCCAGCCGGGCACCGGCAAGATCCTGGCGATGGGCCAGTCGCGGCCGTACGGCATCAACACCAAGAAGAACGAGACGACGCTCGACCTCTCGGTCGATCAGGACATGGGCGGCGGAGCGGGGTACCAGCCCGGTTCGACGTTCAAGCCGATCGTGGCCGCGGCCGCCATCGAGGGGGGTACGCCGGCGACGAAGATCTACTCCTCGCCGTACAAGATGGACTACCCGAGCCCGGTCCAGCTCTGTGACAGCAAGGTCTGGAACGAGAAGGGCGTCTCGCTCACCAACGAGAACGAGTCGGAGGTGGGCCCGTACGACATGAAGACCGCGACCGCGAAGTCGGTCAACACCTATTACGTGCAGCTGATCAGCGACATCGGTGTCTGCCCGGTGACGGAGATGGCCGCGAAGATGGGGGTCGAACGCGCGGACGGCGGCAAGCTGCAGCAGCGGCCCTCGATCGCCCTGGGCACCCAGGAGGTGTCCCCGCTGACCATGGCGAACGCGTACGCGACCTTCGCCGCGCGCGGGATGTACTGCACGCCGGTCGCCATCGAGTCGATCACCCAGCGGGCCGGCGAGAAGTCGAAGTCCCTCCAGGTCCCGAAGTCGACCTGCTCGCGGGCGATGTCGGAGAACACCGCCGACACCATCAACACGCTCCTCAAGGGCGTGGTCGAGGACGGCACGGGCTCGGAGGCGGGCCTCGGCCCCAGCCGTGACAGCGCGGGCAAGACGGGTACGACCGACGAGCGCTACGCGGCCTGGTTCGTGGGCTACACGCCGAACATGGCCGGCGCGGTCTGGGTCGGCGACCCGGCGCACAAGCGCAAGATGCAGAACATCACCATCGGCGGCGTCGGGTACGGCAAGGTCTTCGGTGGCAAGGTTCCCGGCCCGATCTGGCGCGACATGATGACCGGCGCGCTGGAGGGCAAGGACGCCCCGCAGTTCAACACCGTCTACATCCCGGACATGCCGAAGAAGGAAGACCCCGGCAAGGGCAAGGGCAACGACGACGGTGACAACGGCGACAACCGCGGGAACGACAACGGCGGCAACGACAACGGCGGTGGCGGCAACGGCGGTGACGGCAACACCACCTTCCCGACGCCGACCTTCTCGATCCCGGAGAACTTCATCCAGGGCCAGAGCAACGGGAACGGTAACGGGGGCGGGCGCGGCTGACGGCGGCTGACGCCCGGAGCCCTACCCACGGATGAGAGCCCGGTCCCGCTGCACGCGCGGGACCGGGCTCTCGTACGACCGGCAGGTGCTGTTCTCAGCCGGCCAGGAGCTTCTTCACCGCGGCGGCGACCCGACCGCCCTCGGCCAGGCCGGCCACCTTCGGGTTCACGATCTTCATGACGGCACCCATGGCCCGCGGACCCTCGGCGCCGGCCGCCTTCGCCTCCTCGACGGCCTGGGCGACGATGGCGTTCAGCTCCTCGTCGCTGAGCTGCTTGGGCAGGTACTCGGCGAGGACCTCGCCCTCCGCCTTCTCCCGCTCGGCGGACTCGGCGCGACCACCCTGGGCGAAGGCATCCGCGGCCTCGCGGCGCTTCTTCGCCTCCTTGGTGATCACCTTCAGCACCTCGGCGTCGGAGAGCTCACGCTTCTCCTTGCCCGCGACCTCCTCGTTGGTGATCGCGGCGAGCGTCATCCGGAGCGTCGAGGAGCGCAGCTCGTCGCGCCCCTTGATCGCGGCGTTGAGGTCTACCTGCAGCTTCGACTTGAGCGTGGTCATGGGGTTGATTGTCGCAGGTGCGGGGTGGGGGGTGCGCGGGCATTTACGGGGGCGGTACGGGGTGGGGGCGGTACGAGGTGGGGGGCGCCCAGGGCCACGGGGCGGCGGGTGGCCGGCATACGGGGTCGCGGGCGCCGGGCATCAGGGGGTTACGGCGCCCGGCATTACGGGGTCGCGGGCTCCCGGCGGTACGGGGTCGCGGGTAGCTGGCGTTACGGGTTCGCGGGCGCCGGGCATTAGAGGGTTGCGGGCGCCCGGCGTTACGGGGCCGCGGGCGCCCGGTCAAGGATGTCCTCGTGATCTGACACGATGGAGGCATGCGCGCGCGATACGGAGTTCCCCTGGGGATCGCGGCGGTTGGCGCCGCCGGCCTCGTCTACTCGGCGGGTTTCGAAGCCCGTTCCTTCCGGCTGCGACGAGTGACGGTCCCCGTCCTGCCGCCCGGCATGGGCCCCCTGCGGGTGCTCCAGGTCTCCGACATCCACATGGTCGGCGGGCAGCGCAAGAAGCAGCGCTGGCTGCGCTCGCTGGCGGGCCTGCGCCCGGACTTCGTGATCAACACGGGCGACAACCTCTCGGACCCGGAGGCAGTGCCGGAGGTCCTGGACGCGCTGGGCCCGCTGATGGAGTTCCCGGGCGCGTACGTCTTCGGCTCCAACGACTACTACGGCCCCAAGTTCCGTAACCCCGCCCGCTACCTGTACGAGAAGACCCAGGGCCGCCACGGCCTGAACGGCAACCCACCCGCCGTGGGAGTCGTCCACAACCCGTGGGAGAACCTGCGGGACGGGTTCGACGCGGCGGGCTGGCAGAACCTCACGAACACGCGGGGCATGCTGAAGATCGAGGGCGTGTCGGTGGAGCTGACCGGCCTGGACGATCCGCACATCAAGCGGGACCGCTACGCCGAGGTGGCCGGCGGCCCGTCGGGGGCGGCCGACTTCTCCATGGGCGTCGTACACGCACCGTATCTCCGCGTCCTGGACGCCTTCACGGCCGACGACTACCCGCTGATCCTCGCCGGCCACACCCACGGCGGCCAGATCTGCCTCCCCTTCTACGGCGCGTTCGTCACCAACTGCGACTTGGACACGGACCGGGTGAAGGGTCTGTCCAGGCACACAGCGGAGGGCAGGACGTCGTATTTGCACGTGTCGGCGGGCTGCGGCGCGAGCCGTTACACACCGGTGCGGTTCGCGTGCCCGCCTGAGGTGACGTTGCTGACGCTGGTGGGCCGGGAGTAGGAGCTGGTGGGCCGGGCGTAGGAAGTGTTAACCCACACGGCCCGCCCGAATCGCCCCTTTTGCCGGTCATGTCTAGCGTGAGGGCATGACCGCGCCGATACCCAGGGACATCCCGGACCTCCCCGCACTTCCGGGCATGCCCGCATTCCTGCCCTCGCCCGTCCCCGCCACGGCGGTGGTGGCTCCCGTACGCCATCCCGTGGCCGCCGCCTACCGCGTACTGGTGGCACTGACCGCCGCGGGGGCCGTGACCGTCGAGCTGCTCCTGAGCAGCGCGGTCCGCACCCTGAGCTATTTCTCGATCCAGAGCGCGATCCTGCTGGCGACGGTGTTCCTGCTGTCGGCCCGCAGAGCGTGGACCGCCCGCCGCCCCTTGCCGTCCGCCCTGACGGGAGCAGCCCTGCTCTACGTCACGATCACGGCCCTGGTGCACCACGTGCTGCTGGCGAACGCGGCGAGCCCGTTCGTCCTGACGGGCCAGGCGGCGAACCCGACGGGCTGGCACGCGGTGACCGCCCAGCTCCTGCACACGGTGATCCCCGCGGCGGCGCTGGCGGACTGGCTCCTGCTGACCGCCCCCGGCCGCCTGCACCTGCGCCAGGCGGCGACCTGGCTGCTGTACCCCCTGGCGTACCTGCTCTTCTCCTTCACCCGAGGCGAACTGATCCTCCCGGGCACAGCCGGCCGCTACCTCTACCCCTTCCTGGACGTGGACCTCCACGGCTACAAGAACGTCCTCGGCAACGCCCTCCTCCTCGGCCTCTCCTTCTACGCCCTCGCAATCCTCCTGGTCGCCCTCGACCACGCCCGCCCGAACCCCATCCGCCACCGCGCCAAAACCGGATTTCGTCTCCAGCCACCGGTGGGCTAAAGTAAACGACGTCGCCGCGACGAGCAGCGACGATCGGGGTGTAGCGCAGCTTGGCAGCGCGCTTCGTTCGGGACGAAGAGGTCGTGGGTTCAAATCCCGCCACCCCGACACAGGTCAGAGGCCCAATCGCTTGATCGCGATTGGGCCTCTGTCGTGCTGGGGGCCAAACGAAGTTGGTCAGGCGTCCCCGATGTCAAGATTGCGGGTTCCTCCACATGGGGTCCTCATCCACTGGCCGCCCGAGCGTTCGGACTGAACCACGCAGGCGCGGACTTGTTTGGAGGCGGACAGCATGGACCAGAGCGGCGCGAGCTTTCTCTACCGGCCGTCGAAGTTCCAGCCACGCTTCCTGTCCGGTCTGGCCACCGTGGATCGCCCAGTCGGCGCGCCATAGCGTCTCATCAAGGGCGTAGGCGGCGTCCACGACCGGTTGGGCGCAGACAAACGACACCTCAGTCAGGGCCTGGTTCCATGAGGCCCAGGCCAGGTCAGGAGTCTCACCCCGGCGCGTACGCGCCATGGAGTCGTAGAGCAAGGCGAACTCGTCCATCAAGCGACGGCAGGCAGCCAGCTGCGTCTGGCGGGTCCACTGGCGATCTCCGGTTCGAGCGGTGAGCCCGGCACCGAGCAGGACACCGATGAGCGCAAAGCCGCTGCTGAGCAATCCTGCGACCACCTGCGATGCTCCGATCTACGCCCCGTGGACCGGGAGCGTTTTACGCCCACGCACGAGATCACCTTGTGCCATAAGGGATACATCCCCCGCCGACGGTTCCACGGCATGCTGCCGCGTAGGTGAATTGCTCCCGCTGCCGTGCGGATTCGTCATCGAGACTCATTCCGCAGGACAGCGGGCCCCGCTCTGCGCACCTTTGCAGATACCGCAGAGTGGGGCGCAGCTTGTTACTCCACGTCGCCCTCAGCGTCGGCGAAAATGTCGTCCATTGCTTCAGCACCCTGCGTGATCACGGGCCGGAGCTGCTTGCGGTAGACCGCCTCTGTGGTCGCCTGGCTGCTGTGACCGACCAAGAGCGCGATGCGTTCCAAGGGGATGCCATGGTCGGAGAGCAGGGACACGAAGCTGTGCCGGAGCTCCCGCGGGGTCCACTCCGGCTTCAGCCCCGCCTTCTTCACGATGGCCTTGAAGTCTCGCCGGACGTTGGCCGCGTCGAGTTGGGCTTGATCCGCTTTGACGGACATCCGAGATCAGGGGTTCAGCCCCGGGAGGATGTCCATCATGGAGAGCATGGGGAAGAAGAAGCCTCGGCC
>NZ_JBEXGM010000032.1:0-98352 GCF_040607335.1 Streptomyces sp. NPDC005303
TCTCGGCGACCAGACGGTGTCCGTCGGCGCGGGTGAAGGCCGCGTCCACCAGCAGGGCCTCGCTCTCGCCGGTGACGAGGGTGGCCGTCTTGTTCTTGCTGCCGGCGGGGAAGTCGAGGTCGAGGATTTTGAAGTCGAGGGTGCTCATGAAGGGGGCTCCTGGCTGGTGGAGAGGGTGGGACGGGGTCAGGACAGGCTCGCGAGCCGGTGGTCGATCTCGTCGGCGGTGGCGTGACCGCGGGCCAGCGGGACGACCCGTTCGCCGTCGACGGCGAGCAGGGTGGGGAAGCCGGTGACGCCGAGGTCGGCCGCGCGGCGGAAGTCGTTCTTCGCGGCAGCCGACGCCGCGGGGTCTTCGAACGCGGTGACCACCGCGTCGGCGTCCAGCCCGGCCGCCTCTGCGATCCGGCGGTAGGTGGCCGCCTCCGACAGGCTGCGCCCGTCGACGTAGAAGGCCGTCTGGAGGTCGATGGCCAGCTCCACCGCACGCTCGGGAGCGGACCCGCGCAGCGCGGCCAGGCCGCGGGCGGCGGCCTCGGAGTCCATCACGAACGAGCCGTCGGCGATCAGCCGCTCGTAGCCCTCGCCGAAGTCGGCGCCGGTCAGCTCCGCGATCTGGGCGTTGGCGCCCTGGACGTAGCCGAACTCACGGATCGGGACCCGGCGGCCGCCGGTGAACAGGCCGCCGGAGACGACCTCGACCGGCAGTTCGGGGTGGCGGGATACGACCTCGCGCAGGGTCGCGGAGAAACCGTGGGACCAGCCGCAGTAGGCGTCGAAGACGTGGACGAGCTTCATCGAAGACCTCGGGGGGAGGGTTGCGCCCGCCTGGTGCGGACGCTCACCTCTGGGAACATTATCTGACTCAGCAGGTATTTCGACGCGAGGGAGCCCGGTGGAGTGATGCGCGTCACAGTCCGCTGCTCAGGGCAGCAGCGGCAGGGAGTCCCGGGCCGCGTGGCTGAGAATGCGCAGGTCCTCCATGAAGCGTTCCCGGTGAGTGGCGGGCAGGGGCTCCAGGAAGTACCGCTTGATGTTCTCCACGTGCAGGCGGGATGCGCGTACGGCGGTCTCCTCACCCCGGGGTGTCAGGGTCACCAGGCGTCCGCGGCGGTCGTCCGGGTCCGTGACGCGCCGCACCAGCCCGGCGGCCTCCATCCGGTCCACCAGCCGCGTCGCCCCGCCCGTGCTGAGCACCTGCTCCTGCCCGATCGCCCGCATCGACAGCCCCGGCTCGCCCGCGCGGCCGAGGATCAGCAGCACCTCGAACATCAGGTGGCTGATCCCGCACTCCTCCTCGATGCGTCGGCCCAGGATGTACTCCAGCCGGCCCGCGGCGCCCTGCAGCCGTCCGAACGCCAGCACCAGCGCGTCGTCGGCCGCCTCCCTGGCGGTCGTGATCTCCCTGTGTGCGTCCGGCTCGCCCACGGCACCTCCGTATGTTCCCAGAGGCGGAACCTATCGCGCCTGATCGGCGGCAGCGGCCCGGGTGCGGGCGGAGCGGTGCCGGGGAGAAGGCCGCCGGTGACCGAACACCGCGTCTCGCGACCGGTGTCGGCCGCCTACCTGTCGTTCCAGGCCTCGTAACCGCGGGCGGTGGCCCCGGGGAAGCCCGGGTCCGCGAAGGTTGCCAGGGCCATGGTGTCGATGTCGGACTCCGTCGCCGTCCCGCGGTAGGTGATCGTGTCCGGGAGCATCGCCAGTGCGGTGGTGCCCTGTCCCTCCTCGGACGGGCGCAGCTGGACGCGGATGCCGTGCCGGTCCGCGAGCCGGCCGACCACGTACAGGCCCATGCGCTGGGAGATCGCCGCGTCCACGGTGGGCGGGTCGGCCAGGTGGTGATTGATGTCGGCCAGCTCATCGGGCGGCATCCCGATGCCCCGGTCGTGGATCTCGACCATGATCCGACCGTCGGGCAGCCGCGCCGCGGTGACCAGGACCCGGGACTGCGGCGGCGAGAACGCCGTCGCGTTCTCCAGGAGTTCGGCCAGCAGGTGCACCAGGTCGGTCACCGCGCGGCCGTGGATCTCGGCCTCCGGGATCCCCGACAGCTCGACGCGCTCGTACTGCTCGACCTCCGAGGCCGCCGCGCGGATCACGTCGACCAGGGGCAGCGGCTGGTCCCACTGCTGGGCGGGTGTCTCACCGCCGAGCACGAGGAGGTTCTCGCCGTTGCGGCGCACGCGGGTGGCGAGGTGGTCCAGCTTGAAGAGGTTCTCCAGCTGGTCGGGGTCGGCCTCCCGGCCCTCGAGATCGGTGATCAGGCCGAGTTGACGCTCGATCAGCGACTGGTTGCGACGTGCCAGGTTGCTGAAGATCGTGTTGATGTTGGCGCGCAGCAGGGCCTGTTCGGCGGCGAGCCGGACGGCCTCGCGGTGCACGTGGTCGAAGGCGCGGGCGACCTCGCCGATCTCGTCCGTGGTGGTGATCGGGATCGGGGCGAGCTGGGCGTCGACCCGGCCCGGGATGGCCCGGGTGAGCTGGGTGAGCAGGGCGGGAAGACGCTGCCCGGCGATCTCGTGGGCCGAGGCGCTCAACCGGCGCATGCTGGTGCTCATCGTCCGGGCCACCCAGGCGGCGAGCAGGAAGGCGACGAGGACCGCGGTGAGCACCAGCGCGGCGTTGATGACGGCGTCGTCGCGGGCGTCGTCGGCGATGCTGTGGGCGTCCGACAGCGCGCTGTCGGTCAGATACACCTCGACACTGCGGTACGCGTCGAAGCTCAGGGTGGAGGCGGCGAAGAACGTCTCGGGCGTGATGCCCTGCGCGGTGAGCTGCGCCGCCGACTTGCCCGAGGCGATCTCCGCGGCCATCTTCTCCAGGCTCGGCGGGGCCACGAAGGGCTTCCCCGCCGCCTCGGCCTGCGTCCGGGCCGCCTCGGCCTGCTTCTCGCCCTGCTTCTGGGCATCGGACAGCGCCTTGCGCAGCCGGGTCATGTCTCCGGCGGTGCCGGCGCCCGCGTACTCCTGGAGCGCGACCTGCTCGAGATACACGTAGGAACTGAACGAGCCGAGCTGCGCCTGGAGTTCGCCCGGGGCCAGCTTGCCGCGGTCCTCGACCAGGAGATGGGTGCCGATCGCCCGGATCAGGGACTCGGCGGCCTGGGTGAGGGAGACGGCGTAGAGGGTGCGGCCGAAGCTCGCCTGGTTGCTGCTGCCGAAGCCGAGCTCGTTGGAGATCTCCATCAGCGGGTGCTGGACGGCGTGGTAGCTCTCCTCGGTCTGCACGCCGGTCAGCCGGGAGGTGAAGGCGTTCGCGCGCACGGTCGCGAGCTGTTTCTCGCCGATGCGGACGAGTTCGACCCGGCGCAGCAGTCCGGCTGCCTGCGGCATCCGCTCCACCGCCTCGTCGAACTCCCTCGCGTCCGCGTCGGTGTTCGCGCGGGCCTTCGCGACCACGCTCGACGTCCGGTCGCCCTTGACCAGGGGGATGACCGACACATCGCGTTCGTCGATGGCGTCGCTGGCGTACTTGTTGGCCGCCTGGACCAGTTCCGCCACGCGGACCGCGTCGTCGGCGTCCTGCCAGGTGTCCACGGAGCTCTTGACGCGTATGCCGCCGAGGACAAGGGCCACGATCACCGGGATGAGGAGGATGGCCTGGAGTTTTCTGGCCACGCGCCAGTTGCGGGTTCCCCATCCCCGGCGGGTGGCGGTCGGTGTGTTCGACAAGATGGCCTCACGGTTCTGGTTCGCCTCGCGTCCTGCACTCCTAACAACGCGGCGCACAGGGGTGGTTGTTCAGATCGTCCCGCCGGACGAATCGGGGGGAGGGGCGCGAGACGAACAGTTCTGGCCAATTCCTAGCACTGCGTCTCGACCTGTGACCGGCCTTTCGCCGAAGTGGGTCTCACCCCGGCGCCACCCGGCGCACCCGCGCCGACTCGGCCTCGGACGGGCTGCCCAGGAAGCGGCAGGCGATGCCGGACAACCGTCGGCCGGCGACGGAAGCTCGTCCATGGAGCCGACGCCAAGGGGTCCCGCAGGCCTGCCCGTCGCAGCGCGCCTTTCAGGGCCGCACGGAACGGCGGACCGTCAGGACGGCCACGTCGTCGTGGGGGCCGCCGGGGCCGGCGAACGCGCGGGCGTCGTCGTGCAGGGCCTGCGGCAGCTCGGTGGGGGAGAGGTCGACGTATGTCGTCAGGCGTTCGTCGACCGGGTAGAACGTGCCGTCGGCGGAGCGGGTCTCCGTCAGGCCGTCGGTGCTCAGCAGCAGCGTCGCGCCCTCGGGGAAGTCGAACCAGCCCACGGTGGTGGGCTCGTGGGCGAGCTCGGCCAGGCCCAGCGGGACGCCGGGATCGAGTTCGAGTGTGCTGACCGTCCCGTCGTGCAGTACATGCGGCAGGACGTGGCCGCAGTTGACGGCCTGCACCTCGGTGTCCGCGTCGACGCAGACGATGAGCGCGGTCACGAAGCGTTCGTCGTCGCCGGTGTGCGTGGCGTAGGAGTTGTGCCGTACGACGGCGGCGTCCAGGGTGTCCACGAGCGCGGTGAGGGTGGGCTCGCGGTGGGCCGCCTCCCGGAAGGCTCCGATGACGGCGAACGCGGAGCCGACGGCGGCGAGCCCCTTGCCCTGCACGTCCCCGATCAGCACCCGGGTCCCGAAGGGTGAGTCGACGACGTCGTAGATGTCCCCGCCGACGAGCCGTTCCTCCTGGAGCGGTTCGTACACACCGTTGACCAGGACGTCGTCGGTCACCAGGGGGAGGGGATGCAGGATGTGCCGCTGCATGGCCGCCGCGGTGGAACGCAGCCGCAGCATCGCGTCCTCGCGCCTGATCCGGCGGTGGCAGCCGTACACGGAGGTCGCCGCCAGGACCAGCGTGAACAGGATCAGCAGCAGCCGGTCGAACCAGTGGCCCGCCTGGCGGTCCCGCACCAGCACGCTGGCGGTGACGACGAGCGTGGTCCACACGGCGACGAACGCCGTCTGCCGGACCGTGCCCAGCGCCGAGGCGGCGCCCGGCAGGAACACCAGCAGCCCGAGAAGCCACACCTCGGACCCGGACAGCGCGCCGAGGAACTCGACGAGGCCCGTCACGGTCACCACCGCGGCGACCAGCCCGGCGTCGCCCGGAGGCTCGATGGCGTCGAAGGCGTCGCCGGGTCTCTTGCGGCGGCTACCGGTCATGCGGGCTCCCGGGCAGGTGGTGATCTGCCTCTACGGTATGCAGGCCCGCGTCGGCCCGGGGTGGCGCCCCGCCGATCGGGGCCCCCGCTCTGACACCGCCGGTGCGGGGGCGCGGCCGCTCGGCGCCCTGGTCGTGCCCGGCGGCGGGCGGGCCGTACCGGCACCGGATCGGCGCCGCTCACCACGGTATTGCTGACACTGCCGATGCCCTCGACCGTGAGCGTGACCGTGTCACCGGGCTTCAGCGGGGCCGGGTCCCGCTCACCGCGCAGACCCCACAGCTCGGCGAGGCAGCCGCCGTTGCCGCAGGTGCCGGAGCCCAGGACGTCCCCGGGGCGTACCCAGGTCCCGCGTGCGGCGTACACGGTCGCCGACGCGGAGGCGCACATGGTCTGCAGCGCGAGGTACTTCACCCGCAGCCGCCCCGAGTAGTAGTCCCCGATCAGTGTCGTGCAGCACGTCATGATCGCTGCCTCGGTGACGCCGACCAACGCCCGGCTCGCGATGATCGCCCCCAGCGACTCCAGCCACAGCGGCGCCGTACCGAAAACGGCGTACAGCAGCGTCGCCACGATCAGCAGCCGCTTGCGCCCGAGCCGGTCCACGATCACCCCGGCGAACGGCGCCAGCAGGGTCGGCGACAGCGCGGGAACGGTCAGCGCGAGCGGCACGAGTGCCTTCGCGCCCGGGACGGACGCGAAGTGGTCCTGCATCTTCGGCAGCACCGGGGCGATCAGCACCGCCCCCAGGATCGGGAGGCAACTTCCCGCCATCAGCAGGGTCACTCGCAGCAGATGGGCCGGGCCCGACACGGTGACGGGGGAGGGGACGCTGTCGTCCTGCGCGGCGGGGGACCGGGGCATGGATCCGGGCATGACGACTCCAGAGAACGGTGTACGGGGAGCGGGCATGCCGTGAGCGAGACGCCTACGAGGGCGGCCGGCAGGCGGTGCGGTCCGCACACCGGCGGCTGGTCCGGACAGCGGCGTGCGGGCTGGCACGACTATGGGCGGTCCGGACGGTCCACCGCCATCCTCCACACGATCCGAATCCCGTATCCGGCTCATCCACGCAGTGGATGCCGGCGGCCGGGACCACCCGCAGGGTTCCTTGACGCGCCGGGGCGGGCGTCCTGGCCGTGCTCCTCAGCCCTCGTACTCCCGCAGTTTGCGATACAGCGTCGCCCGCCCGATGCCGAGTGCCGCGGCCGCGCGGGACTTGTTGCCGCCGTGGCGGTGCAGGGCCTCCAGGATCGCGGCACGCTCGGCGTGTTCCATCGGGCTGAGCGGACGGGCGGCGGGGCCCTCCCGCACGGTGTCCGGCAGCTCGGCCCGGCGGACCGGTCCTGAGAGCCGTCGGTGCTCGGCCAACGCCTGCACGACATGGGCGAGTTCGGTGACGTTCCCGGGCCACGGATGCTGTTCGAGGGCGCGCAGGGCGTCCAGGGTCCAGGTCAGTGGAGGGCTCCCCGGTGCCGGGCGCGGCGCGAGGGCCGACAGCAACTCCCGGATGTCCTCGGCGCGTTCCCGCAGCGGCGGCAGTACGACCGTGCGGGCGGCCAGCTTGTCGAGGAGCCGCTGAAGACAGGGGCCCGGCGGGGTTCCCGGGCTGTGGGTGACCAGCAGCCGGGCATCCGGGTGCTCGTCGAGCAGGGAGTTGAGGGTGGCCACGGCGGGCTGCGTCAGCCGCTCGGCGTGCCGGAGGATCAGGGGGCTGCCGGCGGCCCATGCGGCCAAGTCCCCTTCGAGCCCTTCGTCTTCGGCCGCGTCGATCATCTGAAGGTCGCCCGCTGCCAGCAACTCCCGGGCCAGCGCGGTCTTCCCCGTCCCCCGTTCACCGGTGAACAGCACGGGCTCGGGGGAGCGGACCAGCCCGGCGGCGCGCTCCACGGCGTACCGCCACGGAAGAGAGGAGCCGGCCAGCCGGGGCAGCGGGCGCGGCCGGGGCCTCGGCGTCTCCCCGCCCCGCGGCTCCAGGACGGCCACGATCCCCACGACCGCGCCCTCCTGCCGCACCAGGTCGATCCGGGCGCCGCACCCCGCTCCCGCGGGCAGTTCGGCGGTCACCGGCGCATCCGTGTGCCGTGCCGCCAGCGCCGTACGCTCAAGCACCCGCAGGACCTCAGGAGTCGCCAGCCGCTCCGCCGCCGCGTTGATGAGGCGGTTGCGGCCGTCCAGCGCGGCCACCGCGCGGTCCTCGCCTCGGGCGGCTCGCAAGTAGGCGTCCAGGAGGACCTGTTCGGGCTGTCCCGACCGGGCCGGCAGTTCGGCCTCGACCGCGGCGGCGGCGGCCTCGGCGAGTGCGGCCTGAGGGTGCGGCGGGCGTCCGCCGCACAGGTGGGAGGCGATGGTGAGCGTGCCGATGGCCTGTCCGCTCTTCGGCGCGAGGACCGGGACGCTGACCGCCGACACGTCCTGCCACACGTCGAGGAAGTGCTCGGGCCCGTGCACCTCGGCACGACGCCGGCCGCGCAGGGCGAGGGCCGCGCTGTTGTGACCGACCTGCTGTTCCGACAGCCCTGGGCACCGGGCGAGCCCGGGCGCCTTCCCGGACGTCCACAGCACCCGCAGCCGCGCGTCGGTGAGGAGGAGGACCGAGCGGCTCGCGTCCAGAGCGGGGGCGATCCGTTCGAGCACCGGGCGGGCGGCGCCGAGCAGCGGCGACTCGGCCGGCCGGGGCGGATCGGCGGCCGGCTCCCTCAAGTCGTGCGGTACGCCGAAGAACCGGGCCCGCCGCCACGCCGCGAGGACCTCCTCCGGCACACCGTCCGGCAGCGGGCGTCCGGACAGGAAGCGCTCACGCGCCACTCGCAGGGGTGGGCGGGCGTGGACTGCGGGGGAGGGCTCTGTGGTGGTCACGACGTACCCACCGTAGCGGGCTCGGTTGAACGGACAACGACTGCGGGGGTGTCTCGTATTGAGACACCCGTGCCGGGGCGGATCGCGCCATGATCACTACTGTCCGTCGTCCCTGTTCCGTCCCCGCCAGGAGCGCCCCGTGTCCACCGTCGTCGAGACCGACGTCCTGATCGTAGGCAGCGGCCCGGCCGGTGCCTCGGCCGCGCTCGCCCTGAGCACGTACGGCGTGCCCAACATCGTCGTCACCCGCTACGCGAGCCTCGCCGACACCCCCCGCGCGCACATCACCAACCAGCGGACGATGGAGGTGCTGCGCGACCTCGGGGTCGAGCAGGACGTGATCGCGCAGGCGACCCCGCAGCACCTGATGGGCAACACCACCTTCTGCACCAGCCTGGCCGGCGAGGAACTCGGCCGGGTGCGCTCGTGGGGCAACGACCCGCTCGTCCAGGCCGCCCACGAACTCGCCAGCCCCACCCGCATGTGCGACATGCCGCAGCACCTCATGGAGCCCGTCCTCGTCGACGCGGCCGTGGCCCGCGGCACCAGCCTGCGCTTCCAGACCGAGTACCTCTCCCACAGCCAGGACGACCACGGCGTGACGGTCACCGTCCGGGACCGGCTGCGCGGGGACACGTACGAGATCCGGGCGAAGTACCTGATCGGCGCGGACGGCGGCCGCTCGAAGGTCGCCGAGGACGCCGGGCTCCCGATGGGCGGCCAGATGGGCGTGGCCGGCAGCATCAACATCGTCTTCGAGGCGGATCTGACCGAGTACACCGCCCACCGGCCCTCCACCCTCTACTGGGTCCTCGCCCCGGGTGCCACCGTCGGCGGGATCGGTGCGGGCCTGGTGCGCTGTGTGCGGCCGTGGAACGAGTGGCTGATCGTGTGGGGCTACGACGTCACGGCGGGCGCCCCCGACCTGACCACCGAGTACGCCGAGTCGGTCGTACGGCAGCTGGTCGGCGACGACGAGATCCCCGTGACGATCAAGTCGTCCTCGGCCTGGACCGTCAACGAGATGTACGCCGAGACCTACTCCGCCGGCCGTGTCCTCTGTGCCGGAGACGCCACCCACCGCCACCCGCCGTCCAACGGCCTCGGCTCCAACACCTCCATCCAGGACTCCTACAACCTCGCCTGGAAGCTGAAGCTCGTCCTCGACGGCACCGCCTCGCCGAAGCTCCTCGACACCTACACCGCCGAACGCGCGCCCGTGGGCAAGCAGGTCGTCACCCGGGCCAACCGGTCCATCGGCGAGACCGCCCCGATCTTCGAGGCCCTCGACGGTCTCTCCCCGCAGACCCCCGAACAGCTGTGGGCCAACATCGCCGCCCGCAAGGAAGCCACCGAGGCCGCCGAGAAGCAGCGGGCCGAGCTCCGTGAGGCCATCGCCTTCAAGGTGTACGAGTTCAACGCGCACGGCGTCGACCTCAACCAGCGCTACACCTCGGACGCGATCGTCCCCGACGGCACCCCCGCGGAGACCTTCGCCCGCGACCCCGAACTCCACCACCAGCCCACCTCCCGCCCCGGCGCCCGCATCCCGCACGCCTGGCTCACCTCCGGCACCCGCACCCTCTCCACCCTCGACACCGTCGGAAAGGGCCGCTTCACCCTGCTGACCGGCATCGGCGGCGAGGGCTGGATCCGGGCCGCAAAGGCGCAGGACGTCGAGATCGCCACCGTGGTCGTCGGTCCCGGGCAGCAGTACGAGGACCCGTACGGCGACTGGGCGCAGCTGAGCGAGATCTCCGACGCGGGCGCCCTGCTCGTACGGCCCGACGGGTTCGTCGCCTTCCGGCACGCGACCGCCGCCCAGGACGCCGAGGCGCTGCTCTCGGACGCGCTGCGGCGGATCCTCGGTCACGCCTGAGAACGCGCGACCATGGCAGAAGCGGAACGCCGTCGAGCACGAGGAGCCGGGATGACCAGCGACGCGATCGGAACCAGCGTCACCGAGGAGGCCGTCGCCAGTTTCCACGCGACCGCCGATCCACGACTGCGCGAACTGCTCGCCGGTCTGATCGGTCATCTGCACGACTTCGTGCGCGAGACCCGGCTCACCCAGGAGGAGTGGGAGAAGGCGGTCGCGTTCCTGACGGCGACCGGGCAGACCTGCACGGACACCCGGCAGGAGTTCATCCTGCTGTCGGACGTCCTCGGTCTCTCCATGCTCGTGGAGACCGTCAACGGCGACCGCCTACCGGGCGCCACGGAGTCCACCGTGCTCGGCCCCTTCCACATGACCGAGTCGCCGGTCCGGGAACTCGGTGACGACATCGACCTGGTGGGCGGCGCCGAGCCGTGCGTGGTCAGCGGCCGGGTGCTCTCCGCGGACGGCACCCCGCTGCCCGGCGCCGTCCTCGACGTCTGGCAGGCCGACGACCGGGGCTTCTACGACGTCCAGCAGCCCGACGTACAGCCCGCGGGCAATGGACGCGGACTGTTCACCACCGACGCCGAGGGCCGCTTCTGGTTCCGCACCTGCGTCCCGGCGCCGTACCCGATCCCCACCGACGGCCCGGTCGGCGACCTGTTGCGCGCGACCGGCCGGCACCCCTACCGGCCCGCGCACATCCACTTCATCGTCGGCGCCGAGGGCCACACCCCGGTCACCACCCACATCTTCGTCGCGGGCAGCGACTACCTCGACTCCGACGCCGTCTTCGCCGTGAAACAGAGTCTGGTGCAGGACTTCGCGAGGACCGACGACCCGTCCCTGGCCGCGGAGTTCGGCATCCCGAACCCCTTCCGGCACGCCCGCTTCGACCTCGTACTGGAGCCGAACGCATGACGTTCATGGGCGACTTCAGCTATGAGAGCCGTCCCGTACGGGTCGTGTTCCGGCCGGGTGCCGCCGTGACCGCGACCCCCGCAGAGGTCGAACACCTCGGTCTGCGGAGGGTCCTGGTGGTCTGCGGCAGCCGGGGCGAGGCCGTCGCGCGGGCGGTGGCGGACGCGCTCGGCGACTCCTGTGCGGGGCTGCACACCGAGGCCCGTATGCACGTCCCCGTCGAGGACGCCGACCGGGCCGAGGCGGTGGCCCGCGGGGCCGGGGCCGACGGTGTCGTCGCGGTCGGCGGCGGCTCCTCCATCGGCCTGGGCAAGGCGATCGCCCTGCGCACCGGACTGCCCCTCGTCGCCGTGCCGTCGACCTACTCCGGCTCCGAGATGACCCCCGTCTGGGGCCTGACCGAGGGCGGCGCCAAGCGCACCGGCCGTGACCCGAGGGTCCAGCCCCGCAGCGTCGTCTACGACCCCGAGCTGACCCTCTCCCTGCCGGTACCGCTCACCGTGACCAGCGGCATCAACGCCCTCGCGCACGCGGTCGAGGCGCTCTACGCCCCGGACACCTCACCGCTGATCGCGCTGATGGCGGAGGACGGCGTCCGCGCGATGACCGCGGCGCTGCCCCGGCTGGCCGCCGACCCGGCGGACCTGGAGGCGCGCGGACAGGCGCTCTACGCGGCCTGGCTGTGCGGGTCCTGCCTCGGGTCCACCACCATGGGCCTGCACCACAAGCTGTGCCACGCTCTCGGCGGCACCTACGGTCTCCCGCACGCCGAGACCCACACCGTCGTCCTGCCGTACGCCCTCGCCTACAACGCTCCCGAGATCCCGGGGGCATTGACCGTGCTGAAAAGGGCACTTGGCACCGACGACCCGCCCCATGCCCTGTGGGAACTGGCCGGGCGCCTCGGCGCACCGCGTTCCCTCGCCGAACTCGGTCTCCGGGAGACCGACCTGGCGGAGGCGGCCGTACAGGTGGCGGGGCAGCCGTACGCCAATCCGCGTCCCGTGACCGCGGACGGCGTGCGGGCGGTACTCGAGGCGGCCTATCAGGGCCGTCGGCCGTGAGCGCCGCAGCACCACAGCAAGTCCCCTAAGAAAGGTGAACATCATGGCCCTCGCACTCCTCCGGCGTCGGCGGTCCAAGGCTGCCCTTGCCGAGGCGGCGGGCCTTTCCGTCCCCCTCCCCGAAGGCGCGGGCGCCGTGGCCCGTGAGATCGTCGACCCGATGGGCTCGCCCATGCCGGGCGCGGACGTCACCGTCACCGCCCTGGACACGCACCGGGTCGCGGCGCGCGGCACGACCGACCCCTACGGCTACTTCCTCGCCGTACTGCCGCCCGGCCGCTACAGCCTGATGGCCGCGGCCGAGGGACTCCAGCCGCATCGCGAGACGGTCGACGTGGGTCCGTACGGGGTGACGCCCACCGAGCGGGTCTGGCTCCAGCCGGCCCAGGCGCTCCAACTGCCCACGCCCGGCGTCTGGTTGTTCGATCCGCCGCACACCGCGATCCGTTTCATCGCCAAGCACGTCGGCATGGCTCATGTCCATGGCCGCTTCGAGCGTTTCGAGGGCGGCATCCAGGTCGCGCAGGACATGTCCCAGTCCCGGGTCCAGGTCCGCATCGACGCCTCCAGCATCACCACGGGCAACACCACCCGCGACAACCACCTGCGCTCCGGCGACTTCCTCGACGTCAAACGCTTCCCGCACATCGATTTCGTCAGCAGCCGCTTCGCCTACCGGGGCGGCAGCAAGTGGACCCTCCAGGGCAGCCTCACCATGCACGGCGTGAGCCGCTCGGTCGCCCTCGACACGACCTACCTGGGCACCGTCAACGGCGGCTACGGCGAGGAACTGCGCTGCGCGGCCCTCGCGACGGCGGAACTCCACCGCGAGGACTACACGCTGAACTGGCGTTCCATGCTGGCCCGGGGCATCGCGGTCGTGGGACCCACGGTCCAGCTGGAACTGGACGTCCAGGCGATGTACCGCACCCACGACACGCCGACCCCGCCGGAGTAGACGGGACGGGCGGCGGGGCATTGTCAGACCCGGTCGGTACGGTCGGCGCATGAGAGCCGACGGAACATTCAGCGTGAAGGCGTTCGTCCCGACCGAGCTGACACCCGAGCCCGCCGTGGCCACCGGGCTCCCGGTCGGGGTCGCGACGATCGAGAAGCACTTCGAGGGCGAGGTCGCCGGCCGCTCGGCGACCCTGTTCACCGCCGCGTACGACCAGGAGTCCGGCGTCGGCACCTATGTGGCCATGGAGTCCTTCGAGGGCTCCGTGCACGACCGGTCCGGCGCCTTCAACTTCGCCCACTCGGCGACGACCTCCGGCAGCGACCGCACCGCGGAGTTCTTCACCATCGTTCCCTCCAGCGGCACCGGGGAGCTGTCGGGGATCTCCGGTACCGGGGGCCTGGCGGTGGATGCCGACGGCACCCATCGGATCTGGCTCGACTACGAGCTCGACTGACCCGGCGTCGGTACCGCGGGGCCGGGTCCAACTCACCGTCATCCGCGGGCACATCGCATCCCGCGGTGCCCGACAGCTTCACGAAATGCACACAAGACGCCATCGAAACTTTATGTTTCAAGCGTTACGCTCGCCGTCATCCGAGTGCTCGGGGGAGCGGCTCGTCCGCCATGGCACTCCCTCCCCCCACGGTTCAGGAGACTCGGTGTGAGTGACGGCGACGTAGTGGTGATCGGCGGCGGCTATGCGGGCGTCCGGCTGGCGAAACGGCTGGACACGACAGCTCGGGTCACGCTGGTGGACCGCAAGGAGGTGTTCTTCCACCGTATCTCCTCCCTGCGGGCGGGAGTGCGCAAGGAGTGGAGCGCGATCCCCTTCATCCCGTACGACCGGCTGCTGCGCCACGGACAGCTCGTCGTGGGCAAGGTGGTCCGCATCGACACCACCGAGCGACGCGTGGTGCTCGCCAACGGCACTCGGCTGCCCTACGACGTGGTGGTGATCGCGACCGGCGCCGACTACCCGGAACCGGCCCGCTTCGCCGGGACCACCACCGAGGAGGCGATGAAGTCCTTCGCCGAGCACCAGCAGAAGATCGCCTTCGCCGAACACGTCCTCGTCGTCGGCGGCGGGCCCTCCGGCGTGGAACTCAGCGCCGAGATCCGGCTGGCCCGGCCGGACGCCCGCGTCACGCTCGCGCACTCCGGCCCCGCGCTGCTCGGCAACACGGGCAGCGAACGGGCCGGCCGCAAGGCGCGCGCCTGGCTGGAGGCCCACGACGTGGAGGTGCGGCTCGACTCGTTCATGTCGCAGGGCAACGACTTCGGCACCTACCGCGACGCCCGCGGCGACGTCATCACCGCGGATCTCTCCTTCTGGGCCACCGGCACCACTCCCAACACTCTCTGGCTGCGCCTGGGCGGACACGGCGACTGGCTGACCCCCTCCGGGCATGTCAAGGTCGACCGCTCACTGCGGGCCGAGGGCCAGCTGGACGTCTTCGCGGTCGGCGACGTCAACGACGCCACCGAGCTCAAGATCACCCCGGCGGCGCTCGCCCAGGCCGACCTCGCCGCCTGGAACATCCGCGCCCACCTGAACAGTTCGGGCCGGCACCGCAAGGAGCCGCGCTTCTACCGGCCCATCCACCGCACCCCGCTGATCGTGCCCTTCGGCCCCGCGGACGGGGTGACCATGCTGCCCGTGCCGGGCGGCGAGACGGCGGTTCTCGGCGGTCGCACCAGCACCCTGGCCAAGGCGAAGACCCTGATGACGCCCTACATGCGGCGTCAACTCGGTTACACGGCCGCCTGACCGTCGAAGACGCGGCGAGGAGGCGCACCTGCGCAGTGGCGCGGTCCGCCCGTGCGGCCCCGCCCGGCCTGTGCCGACACCGAGCCGCTGACGTGTGCGGCGCGGCCTCTCCGGCGCGCCGCGGCCGCCGGCGAACACGCGGTGCCGGGCCGGGATCGGAGGAAGGAAGCGGACGTCGAGGACGGGCACGGCCGACTCCGGCAGGAGCAGGCCGTCGGCCCGCCCGCGTCACGCGTGCAGAACGTGCTGTGTGGGCCGGACCAGTCCCGACTCGTAGGCGAAGACCACCGCCTGGACCCGGCCGCGGGCGCCGATCTTGGTGAGGATGTTGCTGACATGGGACTTCACGGTGGTCGGGGCGATGCAGAGCCGGTCGGCGATCTCGGCGTTGGAGTCCCCCGAGGCGACCGCGGTGAGCACATCGCGCTCGCGTCCGGTGAGGGCGCCCAGCCGGTTGCCGGGGACGGAGTTCTCGATGGCCCGACCGTTGCGGACGGCGTCGATGAGCGCGCGGGTCAGCCCGGGGGAGACGACGACGTCACCGGCGGCCACGACCCGGACGGCCGCGACCAGTTCATCGGCGGTGGCGTCCTCGGGAAGGTGTCCGGCGGCTCCGGCGCGCAGGGCGCCGTAGGGGTGGGCGTCGTCGCTCGTGGTGAGCAGGAGGACGTGCGGGGCATGGAGTTCCGGCGCGTGGGCGAGGCGGCGGACGGTCTCGACGGTGTCCGTGCCGGTGCCGCGGCCGTCCAGCAGGACGACGTCCGGCCGGAGCAAGGTGCTCAGCCGGACCGCCTCCGGCCCGTGCGCCGCCTCGCCGACAACGGTCAGATCCGGCTGGGACTCGAGGAGCATTCGAAGGCCGACGCGCTGAAGTGACTGGCCTGTGGCGATGAGGACGCTGGTCATGGCGTGCGTGCTCCATCCTCGTCCAGCGGACATGTTCTGAACGAAACGGTTTCGTTCTCGTGGAATCAGGCTAACTCCGGAGCTATCGAAACGGGAGCGTATCGATTGTGGGGTGGCTCACACTCCGATTGGGTTTTCGGTTCGAGAACGCCCGCCCCGGCTCGGTGCCCGTCGCGTGCGGGGGGCAACCCGGGGCGTCCCGGCGGCGACCCCACAGTGAATCCCGCCCCCACGAAGGGAGCCATGCGCACCCGTATCGTGCGTCTCGTCACCGTTCTCGCCGCCCTGCTCGCGGTTTTCGCCACCCCCGCCGTCACGGCGGCCCCCGCGCAGGCGGCGGACAACTGGAACCCGCCCGCGAACCTCGTCCAGCCGCTGGGCGAGGTGTGGAACCACGTCGAGTCGACCTACCCCGACCTCTACGGCTTCCGCAACTACGGCTGGGACCAGGTCATGGCGAACAAGGGAAGCGTCAACTACTGCGTCCGCTGGGAATCCGACGCCCCGGTCAGTGCCGCCCTCCGCGACCAGGTCCACGCCGCACTGAAGAAGCAGTTCGGCAAATGGATGGCCGCCATGCTCGACAACGGCAGCGGCACCAACGCCTGGCCGTACACCACCGTGCCCGTCAACATCGTCGGCTGGGCGGTCAAGAACCGCTCGACCCTGCAGTGGACCGACAACTCGGTCGACATCTACGCCGGGAACCTCGACTCCGGCGGCGCCCCGCAGTGCGCCCCCGACTGCGGCCGCTTCTTCCACCAGGACGGCAACTACTCGAAGTGCCCCGGCGGCGTGGCCCGCCACTACGACCAGTCGCTCTGGCTGACCAAGGGCTTCCAGGGCGGGGCCGGCGGGGACTGGGGCCAGCGGGTCGGCCAGGAGTACTTCACCGGGGCCCTCACCCAGGAGAACATCCACATCTACCTCCACGAGGTAGGCCACACCTTCGGCCTCGACGACTTCTACGACTGGACCCCCACCGGCCAGTGCTGCTTCCTGATGAACGCGGGCAGCGCGACCCAGATCACCGACTTCGACAAGTGGATGCTGCGCGACTTCTGGCGCCACCTGAAGAACCGGTACGGCTACTGAGAACGCGGGCGGCCGGCAGGTCCGGCCGGCCGTCCCGTGCTCGACAGCGCGGGGCGGCCGGGGTGACGGACGTACTAGCCGCTCTCCACCAGGCTCTGCGTGCCCAGCACCGAGATCAGCCGGAGTCTCTCCGCCGCCTCGGTGCCCGGCTCGGCCGAGTACACGAGGATGTGGAGGTCGTTCTCCTCCACCCGGAGCAGGTCGCAGTCGAGCGTGAGCGTACCGACCTGAGGATGCTCGACCGTCTTGTGCGAGGTGGCGAGACGGCCCACCACCCCGGCGTCCCACAGCTCGGCGAACCTCTCGCTCCGGGTGCGCAACTCCGCGACCAGAAGCGCGAGTTGGCGGTCGGCGGGGTAGCGGGCGGCGGTGGCGCGCAGTTCGGCGACCATGCCCGCCTCGAAGTCACGCCGTTCCTGCGGGGTGTGCCGTACCCGGGTCGGCATGCCCGTGAAGTTGCGCCACACACCGTTGCGTTCGAAACCGCGCAGGACGGACGGATCACCCATCAGAGCCGCGTACATCGGGTTGGCCAGCAGCAGCGTCATGGCCGCGTCGGAGACCGCGACGGGGGTGTCGACCAGCCGGTCCAGCAGCCGCTGCACACTGGGCGTGATGAAGCCGGGCACGACATCGGGGCCCGGCGGCACCAGTGCCGCGAGGCCGAACAGATACGTCCGCTCGTCCCCCGAGAGCCGCAGCGCCCGGGCCAACGCCTCCACGACCTGTACGGACGGGTTGGCCGCGCGCCCCTGTTCGAGGCGCGTGACGTAGTCCACCGAGATGCCGGCCAGCAGGGCGAGTTCCTCGCGCCGCAGCCCTGCCGCGCGCCGATGGCCCCCCGAGGGGAGTCCGGCCGCGTGCGGGGGGACACGGTCGCGCCAGCGCCGCAGCGCCTGTGCCAGTTCTGTTGCCGCCATGCTCCTCAGTGAACACCGTCGGCCGCTCATGTGCCTGGTACCGCCAGTCCCAGGAAGAAGGGTCTCCTGGCTGAACCCGCCGCGGCGCAGCAATCTGGGTGACATGACGACAACACTCATCACCGGAGCGAACAAGGGCCTCGGCTTCGAGACCGCCCGCCAACTCATCGCGGCGGGCCACACCGTCCACGTCGGTGCCCGCGACGCCGAGCGCGGCCGGCGCGCCGCCGACGAACTCGGCGCGCGGTTCGTGCAGCTCGACGTCACCGACGACGCCTCCGTCGAGGCCGCGGCCAAGACCCTGGAGGCCGCGGGCGGCCTGGACGTCCTGATCAACAACGCGGGTATCGAGACCCGAACCGAGGACAACAGCGTGCCGGTCGCGGCCACCGTGACCGCCGACCAGATGCGCACCACCTTCGAGACGAACGTCTTCGGTGTCGTCCGCGTCCTGCACGCCTTCCTGCCGCTGCTCCAGCGCTCGGCCGCCCCCGTCGTGGTCAACGTCAGCAGTGGCCTGGGCTCGCTGACCCACCTCTCCGACCCGGGCCACCCCGCGCACTTCTACCCGGGCATCGCCTACCCGACGTCCAAGACCGCGGTCAACATGCTCACCGTGCAGTACGCGAAGGCGTTCCCGGCCATGCGGATCAACTCCGTGGAGCCGGGGTTCACCAAGACCGACCTGAACGGCAACACGGGCACCCAGACCGTGGCGGAGGGCGCCGAGATCATCGTCCGCATGGCACAGGTCGCCGCGGACAGCCCGACCGGGGGCTACTTCGACGCCAGGGGCCCGCTGCCCTGGTGACTCCTGGTGACACCCGGGTGAACCGTGTCTGCTCCGGGTCGCGGGTTCAGACGACCGCGTCCGCACGCAGCGCCGCGATGTCCTCGCCGGTACGGCCGAGTTCCGTGAGGATCGCCTCGGTGTGCTCGCCCACCGCCGGGACCGGATCCATTCGGGCGGGCAGTCCCGCCAGGTCGGCCGGGGGCAGCAGCGCCTGAACCGTGGCCCCGCCGGGTACGGCGACCTCGTGCCAACGGCCGCGGGCGGCCAGGACCGGGTGGTCGAGGAACGCGGCGACGTCGTTGACCCCGGCGCACGCGATGCCGATGCCCTCCAGGTCCCTCAGGACCTGCGCGGCGTCGGAACGCGCGATCCGCTCGGCGACCACGGCGTTGAGTTCCTCGCGGTGGGCGACCCGGGCCGGGCCGGTGGCGAAGCGCGGATCCCCGGCCAGCTCGGGCCGCCATAGGAACTCGGCGCACAGGACGATCCACTCGCGTTCGTTCTGGATGGAGAAGAGCACGTCCTTGCCGTCGGCGGCCGTGAAGGCGCCGTACGGGGCGATGGTGGCGTGCTGGGTGCCCAGACGCGGCGGCTGGCCGCCCCCGTAGCGCGTGTAATTGGCCGGCTGGCTCATCCACTCGGCCAGCGCCTCGAACAGGGACACCTCCACCGGGTGGGCCCTGCCGGTGGTGGCGCGGGTGTACAGGGCGGTCAGGATGCCGCTGTAGGCGTACATCCCGGCCGCGATGTCGGCGACGGAGATCCCGACCCGCGCGGTCTCCTCCGCGGTCCCGGTCAGCGACACCAGGCCCGTCTGACACTGCACCAGCAGGTCGTACGACTTGCGGTCGGCCCACGGCCCGTCCGTGCCGTACCCGGAGATCGTGCACGGGATCAGCCGCGGCCGGCGCTCGGCGAGGACGTCCACGCCGAGGCCCAGCCGGTCGGCCGCGCCGGGCGCCAGGTTCTGGACGAACACGTCGGCGCCGTCGAGGAGTTGGTGCAGGATCTCCAGGCCGCGCGGGTCCTTCAGGTCCAGGGTGAGCGACTCCTTGGACCGGTTGAGCCACACGAAGTAGCTGGAGTGGCCGTGCACGGTCGTGTCGTAGCGGCGGGCGAAGTCACCGTCGCCCGGCCGCTCCACCTTGATCACCCGGGCGCCGAGGTCGGCGAGCTGACGGGTCGCGTAGGGCGCGGCCACGGCCTGCTCCAGGCTGACCACCGTGATCCCGGACAGGGGCAGCTGCGGCAGGCTCATGCCGCCCTTTGTACGGCCCGCCCGAGAGGGTGTCAACGACTGCCCCAGCCCTCTGACCTGTGCTGTTCACCACCTCAAGACGGTGGCGATCTCCTGTACGGCCGCCACGAAGCCCGGGGAGTGCTCACCCGGCACCGGGGGCTGACTCAGGCCGGTACCCCGAGGGCTTCCAAAGCCCGTACCAGGGGGACGAGTTCGGGGTTGTCGGCGGCTTGGTCGAGGGCTTCTCGCAGGGCCTTCTCGTTGGTGGGGCGGGCTTGTTCGAGGAGGGTGCGGCCGGTGTCCGTGACGTCGGTGTAGATGCCGCGGCGGTCGGTGGGGCAGAGGTAGCGGGCGAGCAGGCCGCGGTCCTCGAGCCGGGTGACCAGGCGGGTGGTGGCGCTCTGACTGAGGACGACTGCGTCGGCGACCTGCTTCATCTGCAGGTGTCCGCCCTCGCCGTCGTGCTGGCGGCCCAGGACGTCGAGCAGGGAGTACTCGCGCACACTGAGGTCGTGTGCGCTCTGCAGGGCCTTCTCGATGTGTGCCTCGATCCGTCCGTGCAGCAGGGAGAGCGCGCACCAGCCCTGGGCGAGGGCCGTGAGCGAGGGGTCTGTGGCGGTCATGGGGCCTGCTTCCTCCGTCCCGATACGGATACGCCCAGGATATTGCATCGCTGAAACTTTCAGCGTCTGCTTCTATAGTGCGCGCGCAACTAACGGAAATAGTGCGCGCAACTAACGGAACCTCGCGTCCGGGCCCGCAGCACGCGTACCCGTACTCCCGTCCGCCCCCGCAGAGAGCGACTCCGATGACGACCCGGCCCCCCACCACGACCCTCTGGCGCCCGACCGGCCCCGTGGAGCTGGACCTGGTCCGTGAGCTCGACTGGCGCGCCTGGCCGCCGAGGCTGCCCGAGCAGCCGATCTTCTACCCGGTCCTCGACGAGGACTACGCGATCAAGATCGCCCGGGACTGGAACGTCAAGCACGACGGCGCCGGCTTCGTGACCCGCTTCGAGGTCGACTCGGACTTCCTGAGCCGCTATCCCGTCCAGCAGGCGGGCGGCCGCACGATCCTCGAACTGTGGGTCCCGGCCGAGGAGCTCGACGAGTTCAACGCGCACATCGTCGGCCGGATCGACGTCGTGCACGAGTTCCGATGAGCCGGTGAGCCTCCGCTACGGCCGTGCCAAGTGCCGCATGGTCAGGGCCAGTTGCAGTCGCAGCCGCCCCTGAGGCGTGCGCAGCGGCCAGCCCAGCAGATGCTCCGCGTGGGACAGCCGGTCCTGGAGCGTGGAGTGGTGGACGTTGATCTCCGTGGCAGCGGCCCGCAGGCTCACCGTCGAGACCACGGCGTGCAGCGTGGCGAGCAGCCAGGGCGTGCTCGCCCCCGCCGCCTCCAGCACTTGGACGTCGGGCGGCGGCTCCGCGCCCGGTGCGACGAGGTCGGCCAGCAGCGCGACGCCGCCCAGTTCGTCGGCGTACACGGCCTTCGGCCCGGGGTCCCGAGCCGTGCCCTCCGCGGTGAACCGCAGCGCGGTGCGGGCGTCCGCCCAGGACCGCGGCAGATCGAGAACGGGCACGGCGGGGCCCACTCCGACGCGCCCAGCGGGCAGTTCGGTGTCCGTCCGCCCGGCCACGATCCGGGGCCGCCCGTCGAGCGGGGCCAGCGCACGCGCGGGCGCCACCGGGTCGAGTCCGAGCCCGCGTGCCGCGTGCAGCCGTGCGGCCTCGGGGGCGGCGGCATCCAGCACGGTCTCGACCAGCGCGGGATCATCGGCGGCCGCGCGTCCCCGCGTACGGTCCAGAACCAGCCGTACCGCCCCCGCGGCCCGCTCCAGGATCACCGCGTCGACCACGCTGGGCGCCGCCTCGGTCCGCTCCAACCACAGCGCGGCGGCCCCACCGGGCGTCAGGGCGGCGGACGGCCAGCCGGGTTCCGGCGGCACCATGGTGTCCCGGCGCGTACCGTCGGCCTCGACCCGGACCTGCACCCGCCGCTCGGCATCGACCAGCCGCGCGGGCACCCCCGCCAGCACGGCGGCTCCGCGCACCAGCGCCTCCAGCCCGGCACGGGATTCGGACAGCCGATCGAAGTAGGCGATCACCCGCACCGCGGCTCCGGCATCCGGGTCCAGGGCGGTCAGGCGCCCGGCCAGCTCTTTCATACGCCCATGGTGCGGCATGGGCCGGGGCAGGAGGAGTCCTCGGCCAGGTTTGCGAGGCCCGGACGGCCGGACGCACGACAGTAGGACATCTACGCCAGACACAGCCGCCGCCGCGTCCCCCGACCCGGCAGCGCCCCGCGCCCCCTCGCCCGCGGAGGGCTCCGCCGTAGAAGGCCCCGGCCCAGCAGACTGCAGCAGGGCCGCGGGGAAGCGCGCGCGACCAGTCACGCCACCGGGACCCATCGGAGCCGCCCGCGCGCTCGCGCTCCCGCGCGTCTGCGGAGGGCTCCGCCGTAGAAGGCCCCGGCCCAGCAGACCCCAGAAGGGCCGGGGGAAACTGCGCGACCAGCCACGCCACCGCAACCGCCAGAGCCGCCCGCGCCCCCGTGAAAGGCTCCGCCGCACAAGGGCCCGGCCCGGCAGCGCCCCTGAAGGGGCGCGGGGAACTGCGCGAGCAGCCACGACGCCGCCGCAGCCGCCCCCCGCGGCCCCCGCCGCACTTCCTCCCGCGCCCCTCCCACAGCACCTCGGCGCCCCCGCGACACCCCTAGCTGCCCAGCAACCTCCGCAACCACGCCAGGTGAGCCGCGCGCGCCGCCTGCGACAACGCGGCCTGCGGAGCGAACCCGTCGAAGCCGTGGAAGCCTCCCGGCCACACATGCAGCTCCGCCACCCCACCCGCCCGCCAGATCCGGGACGCGTACGCGACGACCTCGTCCCGGAACGTCTCCGCCGACCCCACGTCGAGGAAGGCGGGCGGCAGTCCCGAGAGATCCTCGGCCCGGGCCGGCGCCGCGTACGCCGGAACGTCGGGGCCACCCCGCAGTTCACCCAGCAGCGCCGTCCAGCCCGTCTCGTTGGCCGTACGGTCCCAGACGCCCAGTCCCGCCATCTGGTGCGTCGACGGGCTGTCGTTGCGGTCGTCCAGCATCGGGCACATCAGCAGCTGCCCCATCGGCCGCGGCCCCTTGCGGTCCCGGGTGAGCAGCGCCAGCGCCGCCGACAGTCCGCCCCCCGCGCTCGCACCGGCGATCACGATCCGCTCGGGGTCGCCACCGAACTCCTCGGCGTGCTCGGAGGTCCACACGAGCCCGGCGTAGACGTCCTCGACGGGCGCCGGATGCGGGTGCTCGGGCGCCAGCCGGTACTCCACCGACACCACGACGGCGTCCAGTTCCTTCGCCCAGGCCAGCGGGCCGTCCACGCCGACCCGGTTGTTGCCGAGGACCATGCCGCCGCCGTGGACGTGATAGATCACCGGGCGTCCGATGCCCGCGGGGGCCGGAGCGGCGGGGCGGCAGATCAGCAGCGAGATCTCCGGGGCGCCCTCGGGCCCGGGCACCGGCCGGTCTTCCACCTCGAAGAACCCGCCGAGGGTCAGATCCATGTCGGCCAGCAGCTGGATGCCCGGTCCCTGGCGGACCAGCTCGATGTCGTCCAGGGTCATGCCGGGCGAGATCATCTCCCGGATCAGGTCGAGGGCGGCGGCGAGTTCGGGATCGAACGGGGGTGGGACGTAGGTCATGGCTTCTCCTCACGCGGGGCGCGGCGGCTCGTGGAGTCATGATTCGGCGGCGACCTGCGTCCGGGGCGCCGCCGTACGGCGGAACCTGCCCGCCGTGCGGCGGGTGACGCGAGCCGTGATGCCGCTATGTTCCGCTGTGACCTGCGGTTCCTTGCCATGGCGTGACCTGTTGTTCACCTTTTGCGGGTGGAAGGGCCGCCCGTCGGTGGCAACGCTGTCGATGCCCCCCATGCACAGGAGAACCAGTGAACGTCTCGCTCACCGTCTGGCTGCTGACCGTCGTCGCCCTGTGCGTCCTGGTCGGCGCCGACTTCTTCATCGGCCGAAAACCCCACGACGTGTCGGTGAAGGAGGCCGGCATCTGGACCGTCGTCTGGGTCGTACTGGCCTGTCTCTTCGGACTCGGACTGCTCCTCTTCGGCGGGGGGAAACCCACGGGCGAGTTCTTCGCCGGATACATCACCGAGAAGTCCCTGAGCGTCGACAACCTCTTCGTGTTCGTCCTGATCATGGGGAAGTTCGCGGTGCCCTCGCAGTACCAGCAGCGGGTGCTGATGGTCGGCGTCGTGATGGCGCTCGTGCTGCGAGCCGGCTTCATCGCGGCCGGAGCGGCGATCATCTCCACGTTCTCCTGGGTGTTCTACCTCTTCGGCGCCTTCCTGATCTGGACCGCCTGGAAGCTCGTCCAGGACGCCCGCAAGGGCGCACATGAGGAGGAGTACGAGGAGAACAAGCTGCTGAAGCTGGTGGAGAAGCGTTTCGGCGTGGCGGACCGCTACCACGGCACCAAACTGTGGATCGAGCAGAACGGCAAGCGGGTCATGACGCCGATGCTGGTCGTGATGCTGGCCATCGGCTCCACCGACGTGCTGTTCGCGCTCGACTCCATCCCCGCGATCTACGGGCTCACCCAGGACCCGTACATCGTCTTCACAGCCAACGCGTTCGCCCTGATGGGTCTGAGGCAGCTGTACTTCCTCATCGGCGGTCTGCTGAAGAAGCTGGTCCACCTCAGCTACGGCCTGTCGATCATCCTCGGCTTCATCGGCGTCAAGCTGGTGCTGCACGCCCTGCACGAGTCCGGGGTGCACGTCCCCGAGATCAGCATCCCCTTCTCCCTCGGCTTCATCGTCCTCGTCCTGACGATCACCACCCTGACGAGTCTGCGCGCCGCGAAGAAGCAAGGGGAGCCGGAGGTGGAACGGGTGGCGTGAGAGGCTCAGTTGCCTGGTTCCGGGGGCTGCCCTTGACTTCGAGAGCACTCCAAGTTCTAGCGTCTGCAGGGTCGGCGAAGGCCCCGTGAGCGGAGACGGACATGCGCGTAGGCGTGCACATCAACCGGTTCAATCACCCCGCGGGCGCACCCGCTCTCGGTGCCGAGCTCGCCGCCGCGGGGGCCGCGGCGGAGGCGGCCGGGGTGAGCTGGCTGTCGGTGATGGACCACTACTTCCAGATGGAGTTCAACGGCGGCGCCGAGGACCCCATGCTGGAGGCCTACACAACCCTGAGCTTCCTCGCGGCCCACACCGAGACGGTCCGGCTCGGCGCGCTGGTGACCGGAGTGACGTACCGTCACCCCGGCCTGCTCGCCAAGATCGCGACCACGCTCGACGTGCTCTCCGGCGGCCGGGCCGCCCTCGGTATCGGGGCCGCCTGGTACGACCGGGAACACGAGGGGCTCGGCGTGCCGTTCCCGCCCCTCGCGGAGCGCTTCGAGCGGTTGGAGGAGACCCTGCGGATCTGTCTGCAGATGTGGGACCCGGCGGCGAACGGCCCCTTCGAGGGCACCCACTACCGGCTCGCCGAGACCCTGTGCGTCCCTGCCCCGGTCAGCAGCCCGCACCCCGAGATCATGATCGGCGGCAGCGGCGAGAAGAAGACCCTGCGCCTGGTCGCCCGTTACGGCGACGCCTGCAACCTCTTCGCCACCTCGCCGGAGGAGGTCACGCACAAGCTCGACGTGCTGCGCCGCCACTGCGACACCGAGGGCCGCGACTACGACGAGATCCGCAAGACCATGACCTACACGCCCGACACGACCGACGGCGGCGACCTCGACGCCTTCACCCGGGACATCACGGGCTACGGCAAGCTCGGCATTGACACGGTCATCCTCGCCCCGCGCACCGGCGCCCCCGCCGAGTGGATCGAACGCTTCACGGCCCCCGCCGTGCAGCGGCTCGCGGAACTGGACTGACCCGCCCGCGAGGCGGGCGGGTGCTGGGGGTCGGTCCCCCGACAGCCCTTGCCGCTGCGAGCAGCCCCCACCGGCCCGCCGAGACCGGACAAGGGTCGGAGTTCGGAAACTCCGACCCTTGTTCCAGGCGTCGCAGGTCAGGCCGCGGCGACCGTACCGGTGTTGCTGTGCAGCTGCGCGACGACCTCGGTCAGCTGCGCGGCGACCTCCGCGTCGTCGGCCGGGTGGGTCTCGGCGAAGCGCACCACGGAACCCGGGATCGACAGCTTGACGTCCTCGAGCACCTTGCCGCCGGCGATGCCCACGGCCTTGCGGGTCTCGTCCTGCGCCCACACGCCACCGAACTGACCGAACGCGGTACCGACCACGGCGACGGGCTTGCCGCCGAAGGCGCCGGCGCCGTAGGGGCGCGACAGCCAGTCGATGGCGTTCTTCAGGACGGCGGGGATGGTGCCGTTGTACTCGGGGGAGAAGAGCAGGAACGCGTCGGAGGCCTGAGCGGCCTCGCGCAGCTTCGCGGCGGCCGCGGGGACGCTGCCCTCGACGTCGATGTCCTCGTTGTAGAAGGGGATCTCGGCGAGGCCCTCGTAGAGCACGACCTCCGCGCCCTCGGGGGCGTGCTTGACGGCCGCCTCGGCGAGCTGACGGTTGTGCGAACCGGCGCGGAGGGATCCGACGAGCGCAAGGATGCGAACTGACATGCGTAGCTCCAGGGGTGGTGAAACACTGCGGTAATGTTCCGGACCGGGGTCCGTTTCTGTTTCTAGCATCCTAAACGGACCGAGGTCCAGTTTTCTTCCCGATGCTTTACGCTGGCTTCATGTCCGCGACCCTGCCGCCGTTCCCGAAGCCTCAGGAGCCCTTCGACACGACCCAGCTTCTGGAGGTCGGCTCCGCCCCCGGCGAGCCCTGCCTCCGCGCCGACGCGGCCCGCAACCGCGCCCGCCTCCTGGAGGCCGCGACCCGGCTGATCGCGGAGCACGGCGTGGCCGGAGTCACCATGGAGGCGGTGGCCACGGCGGCCGGCGTCGGCAAGGGCACGGTCTTCCGGCGTTTCGGCGACCGCACCGGACTGCTCTTGGCGCTCCTGGACCACTCCGCGCACACGCTCCAGGCGGACTTCCTCGGCGGCCCCCCGCCGCTGGGCCCCGGCGCCCCGCCGGTGGACCGGCTGCGGGCGCTCGGCGTGGCCGTGCTGTACCGCTCCGCCGAACAGCTGGACCTGCTGCTGGCCGCGCAGTCGGAGCCGACCCGCCGCCACTCCCACCCCTCGGCCCGCGCGCTGCACATCCACACCGCCATGCTGCTGCGGCAGATCCTCCCGGACGCCGACTGCGAACTCCTGGCCCAGACGCTGATGGCGTACCTCGACCCGGCCCTCATCCACCACCTCACCCGGCAGTGCGGAATGCCGCTGGGGCGCCTGGAAACCGGCTGGAACGACCTCGTCACCCGGGTGACCGGCACCGATCCACTGCGCTGAGCGAAGCGGCAACCCCACATGTGGGCGCCTTCACAGGTTCTGCAAAGATGACGACCGTCATGGTGCAGATACCGAAAATGCCCGCGCCCGTTTCCCCGGCGACGCGCCCGGTTCCCACGAGCGCCGACGTGGCCCGCCTGGCCGGCGTCTCACGAGCGACCGTCTCCTACGTCCTCAACAACACCAGCGCCGTCCGGATCAGCGAGCCCACGCGCCGCCGCGTCCACGACGCCGCCAAGGAACTCGGATACGTCCCGCACGCGGCCGCCCGCAGCCTGCGCGCCGGCCACAGCCGGATGGTCCTCATGCCCGCCCCGTCCATCCCGGTCGGTCCGCTCTACAGCCAGTTCATCAGTGAACTCCAGTGGGCCCTGGGCCGGTTGGACTACACCGTCGTGCAGTACGGCAGCGTCGGCCTCCAGGGCGACGAGGCGGCCCGCGCCTGGGCCGAGCTGCGCCCGGTCGCCGTCCTGGTGCCCGGCGCGGGACTCGGCCCGCAGGGTGTGGCCCTGCTCCGGCGCTCCGGTGCCCGAGCGGTGGTCACCCTCGGTCCCGAGGTGGTCGAGGGGGCCCACGCCCTGCTCATGGACCACGCGGGCGTCGGCCACGGCGCCGCCGCCCACCTGTACGCCCGCGGCCGGCGCCGGATCGGCGTCGTGGTGCCTGAGGAGGCCGGTCTGGAGGCCTTCTCGCTGCCCCGCCTGGCCGGGGTGCGGAGAGCTCTGCACGGCACGGACGCCACCCTGACGGAGCTGCCCCTCGCCTTCGAGGAGCAGTCCGCGGTCAAGCTCGCCGCCCGCTGGCGGGAGCTCGGTCTGGACGCCGCGTTCGCGTACAACGACGAATACGCGATGCTGTTAATGCGGGCCCTCCAGGACGAGGGCATCCGCATCCCGGAGGACACGGCGGTGATCGGCGCCGACGACCTGCTCCTCGGCCGGTTGCTGCGGCCGCGGCTGAGCACGGTCCACCTCGAGCTCCCGTCCGGCCGTGACCTCGCCGAACTGGTCGACCGCGCGGTGCGCGAACCGGGCGCCGCGACCGAGACGCACACGGTGCTGGGTGCCGCGGTGGTCCACCGCGACTCCAGCTGACGCAGGGAGGCCTGCCATGCGCACCACGGTCGGGATCATCGGCGGCGGCCCCGCAGGACTGCTCCTCGCCCGCCTGCTGCACCTGGCCGGCATCGACTGCGTGGTCCTGGAGAGCAGGACGCGGGAGTACGTCGAGCACCGTCAGCGCGCCGGGATGCTGGAGCAGGGCACGGTCGACGCCCTGCGCGCATGCGGCGCCGCCGGGCGGCTGGACGCCGAGGGGCTCGTCCACCAGGGCATCGAGCTGCGGTTCGCGGGGGAGCGGCACCATCTCGACTTCCCCGTCCTCACCGGCGGCCGTACGGTCACCGTCTACGCCCAGACCGAGATCGTGAAGGACCTCGTCGCCCTCCAACTGGCCGAGGGCCCACCGCTGTTGTTCGATGCGGAGGCCCTGGCGGTCGAGAAGCCGGAGAGCGACGCCCCCCTCGTGCGGTTCCGGCACGAGGGCCGCGAACAGACGCTGACCTGCGACTGGGTCGCGGGCTGCGACGGCTTCCACGGCATCTCGCGCGGGGCCTTCCCGACGGCGACGAGCCGGACGTACGAGCACGAGTATCCGTACTCCTGGCTCGGGATCCTCGCCGATGTCGCCCCGTCCTGCGAGGAGTTGGTCTACGCCCGCGGGGAGCGCGGCTTCGCCCTGCACAGCATGCGCTCACCCTCGGTGTCCCGGCTCTACCTCCAGGTCCCCAACGGTACCGACCCGGACGACTGGTCCGACGAGCGGATCTGGGACGAGCTCGCCGCGCGCTTCGCGATCGACGCCGACTGGACCCTCGCCAGGGGGCCCGTCACCGCCAAGTCCGTGACGTCCATGCGCAGTCACGTCCACGAACCGATGCGCCACGGCCGCCTCCTGCTCGCGGGGGACGCCGCGCACATCGTGCCGCCGACCGGGGCGAAGGGGCTCAACCTCGCCGTGTCGGACGTGTCCGTCCTTGCCCGTGCCCTGACCGATCTGTGCCGTACGGGATCGACACAATTGATCGACAGATATTCAGAGTTGTGTCTTTCTCGTGTGTGGCAGGCCACGCGGTTCTCGGACGACATGACTAGGATGTTGCATGCTCAACCAAATGGGGATGCGTTCGAGAGCCGGATGCAGCTCGCACGGCTGCGCCGTATCACCGCATCCCGCCACGCGGCCGCCGAACTGGCCGCGAACTACACGGGACTACCGCTCCCCGTGTGAGTCCACCGGTGATCGAACGGAGAGCCGTCATGTCGTTGCTCGACCCCAAGAACTGGCAGCCCCACCCCCTGTCGGGACCTGAGTACGCGGTCACCGAACCCGCCACCGGCGACACCCTCGCCACCGTCACCCTCGCCGGCGGCGAGGACGTCGAGCGCTCCGCCGAGGCCGCCCGCGCCGCCCAGAGCGAGTGGGCCCGGCTCCCGCACTTCGTCCGCGCCGGGGTGCTGCGCAAGGCCGGCGACCTGTTCGCCGCGCACGCCGACGAACTGCGCGGATGGCTCGTCCGCGAGTCCGGGTCGATCCCCGGCAAGGCCGACTTCGAACTGCACGTGGCCGCCCAGGAGTGCTACGAGGCCGCCGC
This sequence comes from Streptomyces sp. NPDC005303, assembly GCF_040607335.1. Taxonomy (NCBI): domain Bacteria; kingdom Bacillati; phylum Actinomycetota; class Actinomycetes; order Kitasatosporales; family Streptomycetaceae; genus Streptomyces; species Streptomyces sp. NPDC005303. Next base: position 29,561 of record NZ_JBEXGM010000032.1, read on the forward strand.
CCTCGCCTCCCGCCCCGCGGGCCAGGTGCTGCCCAGCGAGGCGCCCCGGCTGTCCTACACGCGCCGCGTCCCGGTCGGCGTCGTGGGCGTCATCGCGCCCTTCAACGCCCCGCTGATCCTCTCGATCCGCTCCGTCGCCCCGGCACTCGCCCTAGGCAACGCGGTGATCCTCAAGCCGGACCCGCGCACCGCGGTCTGCGGCGGCCTCTCGCTCGCCGCCGTGTTCGCCGAGGCCGGGCTGCCCGAGGGCCTGTTCCATGTCCTGCCCGGCGGCCCGGACGTCGGCCAGGCCCTGGTCGCCGACCCGCGCGTCCCCGTCATCTCCTTCACCGGCTCGACCGCGGCGGGCCGTGCCGTGGGGGAGGCGGCCGGACGCCACCTCAAGCGCGCCCACCTGGAACTCGGCGGCAACTCCGCCCTGATCGTCCTGGAGGACGCCGACATCGAGGCCGTGATCTCGACGGCGGCCTGGGGATCCTTCTTCCACCAGGGCCAGATCTGCATGACGACGGGACGCCACCTGGTCCACGAGTCGCTGTACGCGGAGTATGTCGAGCGCCTGGCCGCCAAGGCCGACTCGCTCGCCGTCGGCGACCCCCACACGGAGCAGGTCCACCTCGGCCCGATCATCGACGACAACCAGCTCGCCAAGGTGCGCGGCCTGGTCGAGGCCAGTACCGCGCAGGGCGCCAAGCTGGCCGCCGGCGGTACCCACGAGAGGCTCTTCTACCGCCCGACGGTCCTCGCGGGCCTCGACGACAGCACGCCCGCCTACGCGGAGGAGGTCTTCGGCCCCGTCGCGCCCGTACGGTCCTTCAGCACCGTCGACGAGGCCGCCGCGCTGGCCGCCGCGGGGCCGTACGGCCTCTCCCTCGGCATCGTCACCGGGGACGCGGCCCGCGGTCTCGACCTGGCGGAGCGGATCCCGACCGGAATCGTGCACATCAACGACCAGACCGTGAACGACGAGGCGGTGGCGCCCTTCGGCGGTATCGCCGCGTCCGGCACCGGCGCCCGCTTCGGCGGCGAGGCCAATGTGGAGGCCTTCACCGACGTGCGCTGGACGACGGTACGCGCGGACGTGGCGACGTACCCCTTCTAGGGGCTACTCGCCGTTCTGCTCGGCCTGGGCCTGCTGCGCTGCCACGGACTTGCGGACCTCGTCCATGTCCAGCTTGCGGGCCTGCCCGATGACGTCCGTCAGGGCGGACTCGGGCAGCGCGCCCGGCTGGGCGAACACCGCGACCTGGTCGCGGACGATCATCAGCGTCGGGATCGACTGGATACCGAAGGCCGCGGCCAGCTCCGGCTGCGCCTCGGTGTCCACCTTGCCGAACACCAGGTCGGGGTTGTCCTCGGCGGCCTTCTCGTAGACCGGCGCGAACTGGCGGCAAGGACCGCACCAGGACGCCCAGAAATCGATCAGGACGAACTCGTTGTCCGTGACCATCTGGTCGAAGTTCTCCTTGGTGAGCTCCACGGTGCTGGTCACTGTTTGGGTCTCCTTCTGTATCGCGCTCTCACGGCCTTGCAGGGCCTCGCCGGTGGCGGGCACCTACCCAGCGGTGGCGGGCACCTACCCAGCCGCAGCAGCCCCACACAGCCACAGCACCGCGCCGCCTCGGGCTATTCCGTGCCCGTGGGATCGCCCACGTAGTCAAGGGGACCTCATTGCCTCACCCCTGGGCGGCCAGTAGGACCAGTACTTAATCGGTGATTGGGTCCAGCCTGCGAGGATTCCACCAGATCGCCTCTGACCTGCATATTTGGGTCATCGTTGGTTCTGGTCACTTACGGTCGTTGCTCGGTGTCTGGTGTCCTGATTGTGTCCAGTACCACCAGCCAGGATCGTGGTTCAGAGACACTCGCGGGCCTGCAGAGCCCCTCGATCAGACTATGAAACGATGACCCGAAATGCCCCATTTATGGGCCTGTCGTACGGTCTTGCACTGAAGGCGATCAAGAGCGGACATCTTCAGTAGCACCACTCGACACAACATATATGTTGGGGTAGGCTGATGCCAGTACCGAGCTTCACAGATCACGGGTACCTTCCTGCAGGTGATCATGAGGTCACTTGGCAGGAACTCTATGACCGGTTCGGCTGGAATGAAGCACGCCGAGAGCTGCTCGCCAACTTCAAAGTGGTGCGGGACGGGCTGGAGAGTCTCAAGGTGGAGACCATCTGGCTAAACGGATCGTTTGCCACAAGCAAACACCGCCCCTCTGACATCGACGTGATTTTCGTTCCGCCACCAGGTGCCGATATCGCACAGTGGGGACTACTCAGCCCCCATCAGCGAGGGCACTTGAAGCAGCGCGGTGGCATCGACCTCTGGGCGTATCCGTCCTACGCCTACCACGGCCGAACCAGCCACCACCAAACCATCAAAGACTTCATGAGCTCCGATAGGGACGGTGTCCCTAAGGGGATGCTCCTACTAGTACAGGAGACCTACCTTGATCAGCACTGATCGCCAGCTGCAGCTGATGGAGGAGAAGCTTGTCGATGCCCAGAAGTCCGCCAAGGACTCCGAGGGTATCGAGGCGGACGTCCTCCGTGACCTCGTCGAGGAAATGGAACTGGAGATCGCCGAGTACAAGAAGGTCGTAAAGGGCGAAGAAACGATCTTCACCGTCTCGAGTGTTTCAGACCTCGCCAATGCGCTCATCAAGGCGCGAATCGCGAGGGGCTGGAGCCAGGCTGAGCTTGCTCGACACCTGGACAAGCAGGAGCAGTCGGTACAGCGAGACGAGGCCGGGGGGTATGAGCGGGCCACGTTGGCTCGGCTTGCAGATGTCGCAGATGTACTGGGATACCGGCTCAGGGGTGTGCTCGAACCAGCCCAGCCCCGAGAGCCTCTCAAAATTAGCGACCTCGGCCTTCCTAATGCTCATTCCAAAGCTGGACAGAAGTAGGGTTCCCTGAAGGATCAACTCCTTCTAGCTGCCCGACCCAGCGCACGAGCCGCCCGCGCGGCAACCACCACGCGGGCAGGCCGGGGGCCCTACTCAACGGCGCTCCACCGCAGCCTGCAACGCCTCGGCCATCTTCTCCGCCACGTCGGCGCGCACCATGCCCAGGTGGACGTACGGCTTCCCGCTGTGAGTCACCATCGGGCGGACGCTGCCCCACACGCTCTCGGGAAGGCCGAGACCAGCCAGCGCAGCCCTGATGGCCTCCGCGGCGTTGCTGGCCGCTCTACGGCCGTCCCGGTAGGTCTGCATGTCCATAGCCATCAGTGGACCCCGGAGGCGTGGTCGCGGATCAAGGTTGCGTGGCGCGAAGCCTGGACGATGTTCCCGTCATCCTTGGCGGCGTTGAGGTGTCTCCAATTGACCTGGCACGTCTTGCAGCCGGGCGCGGGTGCGCAGTCCAGCAACCAGGCGTTGAGCCCCACTGGGAGTTCGATGGGGCGTTCCTGTGTCGTCTTGTGCTTCGTGGCCATGGGCGCTCCCCGCTCTTCGTGACTCCGGTTACGACCGTAGGAAGTTGGGAACGGTGGGGTCCACGAAGTTGCACGCGGTTGCACGCGGCCCGTCACGGCCTTGACGCCCTGGTCACGGCACCGTGAGGCTCTGGTGCCACCGGAAGCAACCGGCTCGACATCGGGAGGGGCGATGCAACTACGGTTCGTCGGGAAAGATCCAGAGTCCGGAGATCACGGCTGCCCGGCGGTGTGGGTGGACGAAGTCACGAATGATCTCGTTATCCAGGGCACCACAGCCGACGCCGAGACGGTCGCTCGGACCGTCCAGGACAGCCCACTCCCGGAACATGAGAGCGTGATCCGACTGCCGCAGCGCATGATCCCGCTGCTGAGGGAGGCACTTGATGGCGCAGAGCCTCAGTAGCTTTGCCGACCTGATCCGGTCTGTGGAGCACTCCGCCGTACACCTTGAGATGCGGGACGTGTACGCGGTCTCGAACGAGGACGAAGGGTTCGAGGCATGGAAGCGCGGCCACCGGCTCGACCCGGACGACCGCGAGTCGTGGTGGCGGCCGTGGCTCGACCTCGTCCAGGAGGTCACCGCCAAGGGTGTCGTGATGCGCCGCGCCCGCATCGTCGGCGAGCCACATAGCGAGTACATCAGGTACGAGCACGCGTTCACGTTCACAAACATCGCCGCAGGCGAAGAGATCCGCTGGCTGCCGAGGCGACAGGCTTCCGATCTCGCCCTTCCGGGGAACGACTTCTGGCTCTTCGACGACCGCATCGTCCAGTTCAACGTCTTTGACGGCGAAGGGCGTTGGGTCCACACCGACCAGACGGACGAGCCGGCGATCGCCCGACTGTGCTCGACGGCCTTCGACTCCGTCTGGGAGCGGGGTATCCCGCACGAGAAGTACGTCATCTGAGAAGCCTGGTGCGCCAGTTCATGCCCACCTCACCGCTGTCCACCGCACAGGCTGCCCGCGCGGCCATCGCCACCAGCCTGGACGAGATCAGGAAGGACGCCGGGCTGACCGGGCATGAGCTGGCGCAGCGTTGCGGCTGGCACAAGTCGAAAGCGTCCCGCATCGCGCGGGCCAAGACGGCACCGTCGGATGCCGACATCCGGGCGTGGTGCCGGGCGTGCAGCGCAGAGGATCAGGCAGCGGATCTGATCGCAGCCTCCCGCACCGCCGAATCCATGTACGTCCAGTGGCGGCAGATCCACCGCGACGGCATGCGGCGCGTGCACGAGAAGACCCTCCCGCTGTACCAGCGCACCGCCCACTTCCGCGTCTACGCTTCGAACTTGGTGCCCGGCATGCTCCAGACCGGCGAGTACGCGACAGGACTCCTGCGGTCCATCACAGACTTCCAGGGCACCCCTGACGACGTGGCCGAGGCCGTCCATGCACGGCTGAACCGCTCCCGCGTCGTCCACGAGGGCAACCACCGGTTCGCGCTGCTGCTCGAAGAGGCAGTGCTCTCCTACCGGGTCTGCGACGATTCGGCGATGGCCCGGCAGCTCCGATACCTGCTGGAGATCATGTCGCGGCCGAACGTGTCCCTCGGGATCATCCCCTTCATGGCTCGGCGCACCGTGTGGCCGCTGGAAGCCTTCTACGCCTTCGACGACGCCCAGGTGGCAGTCGAGACGCTGACAGCCGAGGTCAACATCACGGCCCCCGGAGAGATCCGCACGTACCTCAGGGCGTTCGCTGACCTGTCGCGCATCGCTGTCCACGGCCGCGAGGCGAGAGCATGCATCGCCAAGGCCCTTGACTCCCTGGGCTGAAGCGCCGGAGCCCTCGGCATCCCGGCGAAGGCCGGGCCACAAGAATCTGGTCGCATCTGTATTACAGGGCCGCTAACGTCCTGTTCATGAACGATTCGCTCTCCTTTGAGGGCTTCTTCCAGGGTGCCAAGAAGGCCGCCCATAAGGCCATGGACGACCATGGCCGCGCGGAGTATGACGAGTTCGCGCTCCACGCCGGTGTCGCCGTGGAGCGGCTCGCGAAGGCCACCCTGGTCTCGAAGAATCCGATCTACATCGCCGAGATTCGCAATGCGGACATGCTGCTGTACCTCGGAGGCCACCTCCAGATGGACGAGGAGAAGGTCCGCACCGTCGGGGCCAAGGACGCTGTCGCTCGCCTCCGGCGTATCGGCGCGCTCCAGGTAGATCCCCAGCTCGACCTGCTGATCGAGATGCGCAACGGAGCCGCCCATGCCTCCCCTGACAGCACCCAGGCCAAGGGGATGATCTCTCCCCTCGCCCGAACGATCGAGACCCTGCTTGACGAACTCGGAAAGCCGCTGGACACCTTCTGGGAGCGGTGGACCGAAGCCGTCAAGGCGGCCGTGAACGAGCAGGAGGACCAGGTCTTCCGCGACGTACAGCTCCGGATCACCCAGGCGCGTCACGCATTCGACGACCGGTTCGTGGGTCTCCCGGCGGAGGTCAAGGAAGGCGCACTGAAGGCACCTCAGCCCCGCAAGGAGGAGTGGTTCGCCAAGCCGATGGGGGTCAGGGACGGAGACCTGCTCGTACTGAAGACCTCGGGCGGCGACTGCCCGGCCTGCGGCGGACAGGGCCTCCTCACCTTCGAGCCCGTCCGCCATACGGCCACGGAGACGACGTTCACGGCGAACGGCTTCGGCTGCTACCTGTGCAACTTCGAGGTGAGCGGCCCGGATGAGATGGCCGCCCTGCGGAAGGCCAACACCCCCGGACTGATGACCACGGTGGCCGTCTCCCACGGCCCCACCCTCACCCCGGAGGAACAAGCACAGCTCGTGATCGGCGAGACCAGGCCAGGCTGATTCGTCGCGTCGAAGGCCCGGCGCGGGCCACAGCATGTGATCGTTTTCCGCATCGCGGAAATAGAGAGAGAAGCCGCTGACTGGGCGGGGTCATTTGGCCCTGATCATCGCTAGGCGGCCCCCCGCCCCCCTCATTGCACCTCGGATTCGGGTGCCAGAGGGCTCCAGTCGATACCGCCGCGTGCCAGCCGCATGGCCCTTTCCTTGTCGTTCTCCAGCAGGCTGAGGGCTGACCGTGCCTTGCGCAGACCGACCTCCGCGTCGGCGAGGCTCTCGCGGGCGGTCACGTTCTCCCGCTTGGTCCGCGCGCTCCTGATGGCGTCGACCGGCTTGCGTACGAAGCCACGGTCAGCGGTGAGTGTGCCGCCGCCGTCGTCGCGGCCGAGGGGGCCAAGATTCTCGGAGAGGATCATGGGGGTCTGGGCGTCGTCGACTCCGGCCTTGATGGCGGCGCGTGCCGCGTCGAGGTAGCGCCGTTCGGCCTGGGCGTAGACCGCCTCGGCCTCCACGGTGATCTTCGTGGCCGCCGCGATGGCAGGGGCGAAGGCGTCGATGGCCTTCTGCTCCTCGCGACTGATCTCGACGGCGGGGTGGATCAGCTTTGAGTCGTCCAGCTGAAGGCCGGTCATGAGGCAGAACCACCCGAGCTTCACCGGACGGCAGCTCTGCTCGCCGACTTCGCGCCCGCAGGTGTCGCAGGTCTCGATCTTCCTGTTTACACGGCTCATGATGGGCCTCCGGTGGCCTTAGCGACAGCGATGTTCTTGGCGCGTTCGATGACGAAGATCAGCCTGGTCGTCTCCTCGGTGTCGAGGTGAGTGATCCGCCCCATCGTGTAGCGAGTGTTGCCATCCAACTGGCTCATTCCATCGTCGAGTTCGAGTGCCCGGAGGAGTTCGGCCTGCTTTTCCTCCGTCGGGCTTAGATATTTCGGCACGGCTATAACTCCCTTGTCCTCAGCAGGTGTTCGCATGATCAGTCCCCAAACTCGTCAGCGATGAGGCCCTTCTGGAGCCGGTCAAGGTAGCCTTCGGGGTGGTGGGTCCCCTGCTCGACGACGTGCGCGGCGAGGGCAACCAGCCCTATGTACGAGGTCGGCGGGGTCGACCATGGTGATGAGGGCGTCGTGTGCTTCGCGGTCGCGGGCGATGGCGGCCTTCACGAGCGCGAGCGCGGCGGCCACGGAGTCTGTGCAGCGGTTCATCACCGCCCACCTCTCGCAGAGGGCGCGGAGCCCTGCGAGCTGGGCCTGCTCTTCGTCTGCACCGTCCAGGTGGGCGATCTCGTGGGTCACGACCTCGTACGCCTTGGCGGCGCCGAGATCCGCACGCACCCAGACCTGGTCGGGCACGGCCTGCGGGCGGCAGAAGCCGCCGATCTTCGTGTCCGTGAACTCGACCCTCGCCGGGTCGTTCTCTTCGACGAACCAGCGCACGGTGACACCAGGGGCGGCCAGCCGTGCGAGCGCGCCCCTGGCGGCCTCGCGGGCCTTCGCCGGTACGTCCGGGCCGCTCACCTCGCGGTAGCCCGTCAGGAAGCCTTCTGTGACCGCGTAGCCCTTCAGCTCCTCGATGAGGGCTGCGCGTTCCAGGTCGCCGTAGAAGGAGTTCCGCAGCCGCTTCAGCTCGTTGAGCTCGTCGCCCATCAACTGCGTGCGAAGTCGGAGGAGTTCGTCTCGTGTCGAGGGATCGAGGGGCACGCCGGCGGTTCGCTGAAGGTCGCTCTTGACTGCAACGAGCCTCGTGTTGATGCCCGCTGCCACCAGAACGGGGCTCACCTCGTGGACAGTCATCTTCCGGAGGGTGCGCCGGTGCTCCCGCCCGTACGTGCTTTCACGCGGGGCCGGTGCCGAGTCGTCCACGTCGAACCCATAGCTGAAGCTGGCCAGCTCCCCGAGTTCCTTCACGGTCTCGAACGCGTCGCGGCCGTGCGTGGTGCTCATGAAAAACTGGCCTTCGAGGATCGCCTCGTCGCCGTCTTCGTAGATGACACCCTTGCCGACCGGCTTCGCGCCCTGCCAGGACGTGTGATTCCAGTCCGAGATCATTACCGGGGCGCCGTTTGTGAAGGCGCCGGGAAGAGTTACATCACCGTCATGGTCGACGACGTGAAGGGTCGCGAAGACGGCGGTGATCCGGCCAGTGGTCTCGGACTTGATTTCGACGCCACCCACGTATTCCTCGCCGTGCGCGTCGAAGGCTCGTTTGTACTCCACCTATGCCGCCTTTCGCCTTGTCGCTTCGGCGTAGACCTTGGCGGCGTCGAATTCCCACCGACCGTTTGACAACTGGCGTCCGCCGATTTGCTCGCCGAGCTGGCGGACCCTGCGAGGCTTTACCCCGAGAACCCGCGCAGCTTCGGCCGAGCCCAACTTCGGATTCGAGTCTTCCGGAATGGTGCCCGGATTGGTTGCCGCATTGCCGCTTTCCGCGATGACGTTGATGACGGCACGGAGCCGGGCGCTGATCACCGGCCCGTTGCGCGCGTTTGGGTCAAGCTGAAGCGCCGTTTCGCAGGCGGCTGCGACCGTGGCCGCGTAGCGGGGCGGTACGACCAGCGAGCCGTCCGGCAGCCGCAGGGGGAGGGTGGGCATGGCGGGCTCCTTGCGTGGCTGCAAGGGGGCCTGTGGTTCTCCCTATATCGCGGTTGTTTCGGTCTCGGGGTTAGCCCAAGCCGTCAGCGGGCCGTGCGCGGCCTCGGGACGGTGTCGGCCAGCCGCAGGTGCCGGGCGACGTGCTGGCTTTCCAGGGCGGCGGCCTGGCGTTCGGCGGCGGCGGTCTGCCGCTCGGCGAGGACGACCAGGGCGAGCACGGCGTGCGTGATCCCGCTCGGCCGGTAGGCCAGCAGGGCGGCCTCGGCGTGGTTGCCGGTGATCATGTCGACCTCGCAGCGGTTGGCGATCTGGCAGCGGTTGGTGATGTAGTCCATGACTCTCTCCTCCGTGATCTCTTCGGGGCTTCGCCTCGGTGGGGACAGAGGGAGTTGGGGGCTTGATTCTTCCTTGATCGCTCAGGGGTGAGGCTCTGGCTCAGTCGCCGGGGATAGAGAGTTGCCCAGTCAGGCCAGCTTCGCGCGGAGTCTGGCCTGACTGGCGCTCAGTGGGTCCAGTTGGGTCAGTCAGTCCAGTCAGACCACTCTCCCCAGGGCTTTGGCCCAACTGGGTGCGACCTGCACTTTCTCCCGGCTGAGTGCCGGGCAGCGACCAGTAGGTACGCCGGGGGAAGCCGCTGGACGTGGAGACGATCTTCAGCCGGCGTCGTGCGCGCTTCAGGGTCGACTCCGAGTGCCCGGCCTTCCTGGCGGCGGTCTTGATGGATGCCGAGTCGTCGATGCCGCCGTGCTGCGTCAGATGGTCGGCGAGCCAGTCCCCGGCCTCGGCGGCGGCCGACCGGGCGTCAAGGTCTCCGTCCGCGTCGGCGAGCGCGTCGGTGATGCTGCGCTCGGTCTCGCCGAGCCACTTCAGGCGGCCTGTGAACACCGGGCCCTCGTCGGTGTCGGCGACGTGCGCCTGCTCGATGGAGAAGGTGAGCGTGGGCAGGTCGGTCCGGCCCAGGTTGTTCTTGGGCTGCCCGAGGAGCCTCACGGCCTCGTTCTCCGGGTCGGTCATGATGTAGAGCACCGCGCGCGAGACGGCCACGAACGCCCTTGACGCCATGATCCGGGTGAGCGGGTCGGCGCCGGTGGACTTGTTGACGTGAATCAGCCCGAGCACCGAAATCCGGTGCCGGTCGGCGAGAGCCGCGATGGGTTCTAGCGCCTGCCGCACCTCGGAGTCCCTGTGGCTGTCGAGGCTTGCGTCGAGGCGGCTCATCAGCGGGTCCAGGAGCAGGAGCGCGGCGCCGCTCTCCTCGATGCGACGGCCAAGAGCACTGACATCGGAGGGCAGCGTCAAGGAGCCGTCCCCACCCTCGGCCGTCGTCACAGTCACCTGGAGGACCCGGTCCATATCGGCACCGGCAGCCTTGAGCCGGGGCGCGATGGTGTGTTCCCACGAATCCTCGGTGGCGGCGACGATGACGGCCCTCGGCTGTCCCTGGTAACAGCCGGGCAGCTTGGCGGTGGTGATGTCGGCGGCCACTTGATACGCACAGGTCGACTTTCCGATGCCCTCCCGTCCAGCCACGAGACTGAGACACCCGAGCGGCAGCCGGTCCTTCCACAGCCAGTGGACGGGCCGGATCTTGATTTCGCTGGCGGGCTTCAGCGAGATGGTGCGGCGGCTGGTGGCGGCGTTCGCCTCGCCGCTCTGCCGCTCTGCAGCGCCCGGCCGTACCGTCACCGATGGCGGCGCCTGCCGCTGTCCTGGGACCGGTGCGGCGCCCTCCGGCATCGACCTGGGCTCGCGCATCCCTGCATTCAGCCCCGACCGGATGGTGGCAGCCACCTCCCACGGTGGCAGGCCGCACAAGGCAGCGGCCTCGGTCAGCGCGTCCTCCACGGCCTCGGCCGTGAGGTCGGTCCAGGCGGCCCCAGCGAGGGTCCCGAGCGCGAAGGCGGCCTCGTTCAGGGTCATGTTGCGCGTGCCCTCGGGAGCGGTGGCCACCTTCTGGGCCTCGCTCTTGAGCGCGGCTCCCGAGTACCCCTCGCTGACGGACGGCTCGGAGTCCATGAAGTGGTCGGCCCTGAATTGGTTCCACAGCCGCTGGACTTTGGGATGCGCCTGGTATGCGGCCGTCAGGGCGTCATGCCGCTCGGGGGCGATGTCGAGCAGGGCGACGATGAAACGGATCGTCTCGTCGGTGCCGACCTCGTCGATACTCGCGGCTACCCACTCGGTGGCGTCCGCCATACTGGGAGGAGACGTCGTGGCCGTCGTCTTCGGGTCCGCGCCGGGTTCCTTCCGGCGCGGATCTTCGTTTGTGCTCATGATGTTGTCTTTCGGCTCGTGGAAGCGGTGCGGCACCTCCTTTGGGTAGGGGATTTACGCCGCGTCGACGGCGCTCGGCGGAACCTTGGTTCCGTCGGTGGGTGCGAGCAACGCGCGCAGTTCGGCGAGCTGCTCGGGGGTGGGCAGCGGCGCGGTGGAAACAAACGCGCGAATGTCGCGGCCGAGGATTGCCGCCTTCAGCTCGCGGCGCGCCTTGTTCGCCTTTTCGGGGTCGCTGTCCTTACGGCTGAAAGCGGCCACGCGGGCGCGGTGATGGGCGACTTCGGAATGTACGGAAGGGGACACTTGCGGCCTCCCTGTGTATGTGGCCGCGTGTCCCCTGGATCTCCGCTGCGGATTTACTTGCCTATAGAAGCTGCTTGCCCCCGTAGTTACAGCGCCTAAACCGGCCCGTCGTTTGGGTGACGTGAGTCACTCCCGATGCCAAACCACTCGGTCCCGTACCTCGGCAGACACGGAGTCCCGGGTGCGCCGGATCCGGACCTCACCGAGCAGTTCCGGATTCAGCAGCAGCTTTGCGATGGCGCGTTGGCGATGGATGGGGGTGCGTGCCCAGCGTCGGGCCACGGTGGCGGCCGGTCCCTGCTCGAACAGTTCGGCCAGCGGGTTCGGGCGGGTCAGTGCGCGCTCGCGATCCTCAAGCTGCCGGATCTCACCCGTCAGTTTGTCCTCGCGTTTGGCCAGCCGCGCCTCGTGGGCCAGCGACTCCGCCTCGGTGCTGCGGGTGGCGTCCAGATCGGAGCGCTTGACATCCAACTGGGCACGCACGGTGCGGAGTTCGTCACTGTCACGGTCGTCGCCGAGGGATGCGTAGACCTCTGGGCGCGCCAGGTAGGCAAGGATGATCTCGGTGAGGTAGTCGTCGAGACCGTCCTTGTCATTGACGCGAAGGCATCCCTTGTTGCGGCAGGTGTATGCCTGTCCGCCGTCGGGCGTGGCGTGTCGGGTGACCGTCATCGGTCCGAGGCATTCAGCGCAGCGCACGGTCAGGGTGAACACATGCTGTGCGCCGCCGCCCGGATTGGTGCGGCGGCCATTGGCGCCGAGCAGGGTTTGCACCTCATGGAACAACTCCACGAATTCCTCGGGCGAGATCGGCGAGCCGTCGAAGTCGGCGATGACCGGCCACGCGGCGTCGGTCTCGCCCAGCACCACGTTTTTGCGCTTGCCGGTTTTCTCGTTGACGACGGTCTTCATGCGCACCCGCTTGCCGACGTAGGAGATCCGCCGCGCCGTCTGGGACAGTACCGACACGGAGAACTCCGCGCCCTTGCGGGTTGTGATGCCCCGCTCTTTCCAGTCGCGCTCGATCTCCCCCAGCGAGTCACCTGACGCGAGACGGGTGAACAATTCGATGACGTTGAGCGCCTCGGCGGGGTCGGGGAGCTGCTTGTCGGGACGGCGGACGAGGCGGCCCTTGGCACTGCGCACCTGGGTATAGGTACGGGCGTAGCCGTAGGGGATGAGTCCGTGCGGCTTGCCCTTTTCGAAGTTGCGCTTGAGGGTGCGAATCACGCGCTCGGAGGTTTCCTCGGAGTGCGCCTCGGCTTTGAGCGACTCCTCCATGAGCGCGTGCCGGTCGCGCCACTGGTCCAGATCGTAGGTACGCCGATGCGTCGTGATCAGGATCTTGACGCTCTGCGCCCGGCAGGCGTCGATCAGGTCCAGCCATTCGCGAGGCTGGCGCGAGCCGCGCGACGCCTCCCACATCACGAGTAGGTCGGCGCCGAACGTCCCGCCGGTGAGGTCGGCCATGAGGCGGGTGAAGTCGCCCCGCTTGGTGCGCGCCCTGGCGGAGCTGGAGCCCACGTCGGAGTAGTAGTCGCCGAGTGTGACGCCCAGCTCTTCGGCAAGATCGGTGTTGTCCGACTGCTGGTCGTCGTTGGAGCGCTCCTCACCGGAGCGGTCGAAGCTGACGCGGAGGTACTCGCGTCCGGTGAGCCGTACTGCGGTCATGCCTCCAAGGATGCACCCAAAGGGCGAGCAGCAACACGGTGCTGCTCATGACGTGATCCCTCTTCCTGGTCTCGGAGCGAAGCCGTCGGCACAACACGGCCCGTCGGCCTGGTATTCCACAGCTGTCACCTCTGGGTATCCGGCGCGCGTACCCCTGGTGGCCCGAGCGCACACCACCCACCAGACTGGGCCCATGACGGAAACGGAAAACATCGCCCACAGCACCTACGACGTGGTGGTGCTCGGTGCCGGACCCGTGGGGGAGAACGTGGCGGACCGCACCCGCGCGGCCGGCCTCTCCACCGCGGTCGTGGAGAGCGAACTGGTCGGAGGGGAGTGCTCCTACTGGGCCTGTGTGCCCAGCAAGGCCCTGCTGCGGCCGGTGATCGCGCAGGCGGAAGCGCGCCGCCTGCCGGGCCTGAGCGCCTCGGTGCAGGGCCCCCTTGACGCAGCAGCGGTCCTCGCCCGCCGGGACTGGTTCACCTCGAACTGGAAGGACGACGGCCAGGTCGGCTGGCTGGAGAGCATCGGCGCCGACCTCCACCGCGGCCACGGCCGCCTCAGCGGAGAGCGCACGGTGACGGTCACCGGCCCCGACGGTGTACGGAAGGTGCTGACCGCCCGGCACGCCGTCGCCGTCTGCACCGGCACCCGCGCCGTCCTGCCGGACCTGCCGGGCCTCGACGAGGTCAAGCCCTGGACCAGCCGCGAGGCCACCAGCGCCAAGGCGGCACCGGGACGGCTCGTCGTGGTCGGCGGGGGAGTGGTCGCCACCGAGATGGCCACGGCCTGGCAGGCCCTCGGCTCACAGGTCACGCTTCTCGTGCGCGGCAAGGGTCTGCTCAACCGCATGGAGCCCTTCGCGGGCGAACTCGTCGCCGAGGCGCTCACCGAAGCGGGCGTGGACGTCCGCACCGGCACCTCGGTCGAGTCGGTCACCCGCGAGAACGGCACGGTCGTCGTCGCCACCGGCACCGGCGGCCGGATCGAGGCCGACGAGATCCTCTTCGCCACCGGACGCGCCCCGCACACCGACGACATCGGCCTCGACACGATCGGCCGGGAGCCCGGCAGCTGGCTGGAGGTCGACGACAGCCTCCGCGTCACCGGCAGCGACTGGCTCTACGCCGTCGGCGACGTCAACCACCGCGCGCTCCTCACCCACCAGGGCAAGTACCAGGCCCGCATCGCCGGCGCCGCCATCTCCGCCCGTGCCTCGGGCGCCGCGGTCCAGGCGGACCCGTGGGGTGCCCATGCCGCGACCGCCGACCACGACGCCGTTCCCCAGGTCGTCTTCACCGACCCGGAGGCCGCCGCCGTGGGCCTGTCCCTGGCGGAGGCCGAGCAGGCCGGCCACCGCGTCCGCGCGGTCGACTACGACCTCGCCTCGGTGTCGGGCGCCGGCCTCTACGGCGACGGCTACCGCGGCCGCGCCCGCATGGTCGTCGACCTGGAACGCGAGATCCTCCTCGGCGTCACCTTCGTCGGCCCCGGCGTCGGCGAACTGATCCACTCCGCGACGATCGCGGTCGTCGGACAGGTCCCGATCAGCAGGCTGTGGCACGCGGTCCCGTCGTTCCCGACGATCAGCGAGGTGTGGCTGCGACTGCTGGAGGCGTACCGGGACAACTGACGGGCGGCGTCCGGGGTTCTGGGCCGGGGGTGGCGGAGAGGGAGTGCGCGGTCGGGCTCCCCGCACCGTCGCCGACCCGCGGATCCCAGCACGCTCTCGCCGTCGTCCGTCGTCCGTCAGCCGTCAGCCCGGCAGCTCGAAGCCGAGGGACGCGGCCGCCTGCTCCGGCGTCGGTTGCGTCCAGCGCTCGGCCATCGCCTGGTGGGAGGACAGCGAGCGCAGCTCGGCGCGGTCGAGATAGAGCGTGCCGTCGAGGTGGTCCGTCTCGTGCTGGACGATCCGCGCGGGCCAGCCGCTGAACACCTCGTCCACCGGGCGCCCGTTCTCGTCCTCGCACGTCAGCCGCACCTCGGCGGGCCGGGCCACCACGGCCTGCCACCCCGGCACGCTCAGACACCCCTCGAAGAACGCCATCCGTTCGGTGCCGACCGCCCCGTACGACGGATTGACCAGCACCCGGAACGGCAGCGGCACCCGCCCGCGCGCCAGCCGGATCTCCTCCGGTACGGGCGCCGGGTCTTCGACGACCGCGATCCGCAGCGGCACCCCCACCTGAGGGGCGGCCAGCCCCACGCCGGGCGCCGCGTGCATGGTGACGCGCAGCGCCTCGACGAAGCGGGCCAGGAGAGCGGGGTCCAGCTGGCCGTCGTAGCGCTCGGTGCCGCGCCGCAGGACCGGTTCGCCGGCCGCCACGATCGGCAGCGGGCAGTCCGCGGCCAGGAGTTCCTCGATCAGCTCGGCAAGGGGCGCGCGGTGACTCGGAGTTGACATCGCGCCAGGATGCCATGGAGCGCCCTGTGATGCAGGTCACTTGGGAGCCCGGGAACTCGGCGCACCTTTCCTCCGACTACTGGACCGCCCCCGTCCCCAGCCCCCGGAGAAGCCGCCGATGTCCATCGCCCCCTCGACGACCACGGACGAGGCCCCCGGGCCGGCCGCCCCCGCGTCGGCCCCCAGCAGATGGTCCCCGCTGCGCCCGCTCGTGCTGCGTCTGCACTTCTACGCCGGCGTGTTCGTCGCCCCCTTCCTGCTCGTCGCCGCCGTCACCGGCTTCCTGTACGCCGGTGCCTTCCAGGCCGAGAAGATCGCCTACCGGGACGAGATGACCGTCGCCGCCGTCGGCGACACCAAGCTCCCCGTGTCCGACCAGGTGGCCGCCGCCCGCAAGGCCCACCCCGAGGGCACGGTCTCGGCGATACGCCCCTCGCCCGCGGCCGACGCGACGACCAGGGTGCTGCTGTCCGGCGTGCCGGGAGTGGACCCGAACCACACGCTCGCCGTGTTCGTCGACCCGTACACCGGCGAGGTCCGCGGCGCGCTGGAGCAGTACGGCTCGACCGGCGCGCTGCCGCTGCGCACCTGGATCGACGAGTTCCACCGCGACCTGCACCTCGGCGAGAACGGCCGCCTCTACAGCGAGTTCGCCGCGAGCTGGCTGTGGGTGATCGCGGGCGGCGGCATCGTGCTGTGGTTCTCCCGCCGCCGGGCCCTGCGCAAGGTCCGCGGCACCAGCGGGCGGCGCCGCACGCTGGGACTGCACGGCAGCGTCGGCGTGTGGGCGGCGGCCGGCTTCTTCTTCCTGTCGGCGACCGGACTGACCTGGTCGACGTACGCCGGCGCCAACATCGACGAACTGCGCACCTCGCTCGGCCAGTCCACGCCGTCGGTCTCCGCGGCCGCGGGCGGCGACCACTCGGGCCACGGCGCGTCCACCTCGGCCGGGGGCGCCGAGCACGGCGTCGGCCCGGACAAGGTGCTGGCCGCCGCCCGCGCCGAAGGGCTCGGCGACCCCGTCGAGATCGTGCCGCCCGCCGACGAGTCCTCGGCCTATGTCGTACGGCAGGTGCAGCGCAGCTGGCCCGAGAAGCAGGACTCGGTCGCCGTCGACCCGACCAGCGGCGAGGTCTCCGACACAGTGCGGTTCACGGACTACCCGCTGCTCGCCAAGCTGACCCGGTGGGGCATCGACCTGCACACCGGCGTCCTGTTCGGGCTGGTCAACCAGATCGCCCTGATGCTCCTCGCACTGGCGCTGGTCCTGCTGATCGTGTGGGGCTACCGCATGTGGTGGCAGCGCGGCCGGGGCTCCGCCTTCGGCCGGCCGATCCCGCGCGGCGCCTGGCAGCAGGTCCCGCCGCAGATCCTGGTACCCGGCGTGGTGGCCGTCGCCGTCCTCGGCTACTTCGTGCCGCTGCTCGGCATCCCGTTGGCCGGCTTCATCGTCGCGGACGTGATCCTCGGCGAGATCGCGCACCGGCGGGAGAAGAAGAGCGCGACTGTCTGAGACGTACATGGGCCCGGTTCCTGTGCGGAACCGGGCCCCTGTGATGCCGGGCGTTACTCGAAGTCGCCCGCCAGCGCCGAGGCAAGGCGCAGGTGCGGCTCGGCATCGGTGTGCCGTCCCTGCCGCTCAAGCGTGCGACCCAGCATCAGCCGGGCGTACTGCTCGACCGGGTCGCGCTCGACAATCACCCGCAACTCGGTCTCCGCGCGCCGCAGTTGGGCCGAGTGGTAGTAGGCGCGGGCCAGCAGCAGCCGCGGTCCGGTCTGCTCCGGGACCTCCTCGACCAGTCCGTCCAGGACCCGCGCCGCGGTGTCGTACTCCTTGGCGTCGAAGAACATCTGCGCGCGCTCCCAGCGCTCCGCCGGCGTTCCGTGGTCGTAGTACGTGGTCTCCACTGGTGCCTCCTTCGGCTTCGAGGCCGACAACCGAACCAGGTGGTTCAATATTCCACTACTTGGTGAGGGCGGCGAGTTCGTCGTCGGCCCGCTCGGTGATGAGGGCCAGTACGCGTCCGGCGACCGCCAGGTCCTGCGCGGGGATGCCGGCGTAGACCCGGGCGGTGACAGGGGCGGTCGCGGCGGACGTCGCCTCGAACAGGGCCCGTCCGGCGTCCGTGATCCGTACCCGGGACGACTCATGGCGAGCCAGCAGCCCCGTGGAGATCAGCTCGTCGACCAGGGAGTGCGCCTCCGCCGCGTCGATCTTCAGTGCGCCGACCAGACCCTCGACGATGCCGGCCCTCTCGACCGGCCCCTCCGCGACGGCGGCCAGCCGCAGCGTGACGGACTGCTGGAAGGTCGCGCCGTGGCGGGCCAGGACGTGCTCGAGAAGGGCGCGGCCGGCGTAGTGGGCCAGGCCTATGACGCGGGGGCCGAGGACGGGAGTGGTGGTGGTCATGACTGCTCCTTGAGGTTCTCGTTCGTCGGGTCGAGAGGTGCGTCGAGCAGGGTCGTCAGCTCACGCTGCAACTCCCGCGTGCGTGCGCTGTCCAGGCCTCCGAGCGGTGCCAGCAGTTGCTCCAGGAGACCTTGGACGACCTCGATGGCCTGCCGGGTCCGCTCGCGGCCCTCCTCGGTGAGCGCCAGTTGCACCGCGCGCGGGTCGCGCGGGTCGCGGGCGCGCTCCAGGAGCCCGGCGCCCTCCAGGGAGCGCGCCAGCTTGGAGACATAGAGCGGTTCGAGGCCGGTCCGGTCGGCGAGGCGTCGCTGGCTGGGGCGTTCGCCGCCGCGCTGCATGCCGTACAGCGATGCCACCAGCGAGTACTGGGCGTGCGTCAGACCGAGTGGCGCCACCGCGCGGTCGACGGCGACCCGCCACTTCATCGACAGTCGCCAGACCAGGAAACCGGGCGTCGCGCCCTCGGATGCCGTACTCATGACCGATACGGTACATGGCTATTATGTCCATGGCTACTATTTCCGGATAGCGGCGGACCGCCCGGGGCGCACCGGTCCCGGAGCCCCGAGAGGAGGACCTGACGGGAAACGCTTCACGGGGCTAGGTTGGGCGCCATGAGCAATCTTGATCGCCAGGCGGTCCCCGCCCTGTGCGGCGGCCGCGGCTTCGTGGTGGCGGAACCCGTGCGCGAACTCCTCAGCCCCCGCCGCGTCAAGCTCGGCGAGTCCAGCGAGGTGCGCAGGCTGCTGCCCAACCTCGGCCGCCGCATGGTCGGCGCCTGGTGTTTCGTCGATCACTACGGCCCCGACGACATCGCCGACGAGCCGGGCATGCAGGTGCCCCCGCACCCGCACATGGGCCTGCAGACGGTGAGCTGGCTGCACCAGGGCGAGGTCCTGCACCGCGACTCCACCGGCAGCCTCCAGACCATCCGCCCCCGGGAGCTGGGGCTGATGACCTCCGGCCGCGCGATCAGCCACTCCGAGGAAAGCCCGAAGTCGCACGCCCGGTTCCTGCACGGCGCCCAGCTCTGGGTCGCCCTGCCGGACGGGCACCGCCACACCGACCCGCGCTTCGAGCACCACACCGGGCTGCCGCAGGTCACGGCCCCGGGCCTGACGGCCACGCTCATCCTGGGCGACCTCGACGGCGCACGCTCACCCGGAACGGCGTACACCCCCATCGTCGGCGCCGACCTGACCCTCACCCGTGGCACGGACGTACGCCTGCCGCTGGAACCGGACTTCGAGTACGCCGTCCTGTCCATGTCCGGCGAGGCCCACGTGGACGGGGTTCCGGTACTGCCCGGCTCGATGCTCTACCTCGGCTGCGGCCGCACCGAACTCCCGCTGCGCGCCGAGTCGGACGCGGGCCTGATGCTCCTGGGCGGCGAGCCGTTCGAGGAGGAACTGGTCATGTTCTGGAACTGGATCGGGCGGTCCCAGGAGGAGATCGAGCAGGCCCGTCAGGACTGGATGGTGGGGACCCGGTTCGGAGAAGTCAAGGGGTACGACGGTGCTCCGCTGCCCGCTCCGGAACTGCCGCCCGTGGCGTTGAAGCCGCGGGGAAGAGTGCGCTGACCCGCAGGGATGCCTGGCGTGTTGGCGGCGTTATCGAGTGGGGCGTGGCCGGACAATGCCTTAGCCGGTCGACCGCTTGCTGGAGAGTGGTCGACCGCGCTTTCGTCTGGCCCGGTGCGGGCGGCGAGTCCACGGTGTGGCCGTCTGTGGGCGGCTGTGGCAGAACGCTTGCTGACTTTTGCTGACTTTTCTGATGCTCCGTCAGGTGATGCTGAAGGGTTCCATTCGAAGCCCAGTCGCTTGCGCAGGGCTTGGCGGGTTTGGTGGGCACCAGGTGAATGCTGACTGACGCGTGGTTGGGGCGGGCGCTGGTGCGGATTCACGGGGCTCGCACTGTCGCCTTGTGGAGAGTCGACAAGGTCAGGTGTCGTCACTGCTCCCTCTAACCGCACGCTTGGTCCGATGCGTAGTGCGCGGCGCTGAATAGCTACAGGTCAGAGGCCTTGTTTGCTCGCTGAACAAACTGCCCGGGTCGAATCCGGGGCGAATTTGGGCCTTGGGTATCGTCGTTCCTGTCTACTGTGCGTGCGACATATTCGGCATTCCGGGACTTGAATGCGGTCCGATGCCGATCTGCAGCGGACATCTCGGCACCGGATGCATCCGAAGTACATGTACGGGGTGTCTTCATGTGGACCAGCTCTGGATGAACTCGACTGCCGATGGTGCGTCCGGCAGCGGAGCCTGTTGGAAGTGATCACTGGCGAGAGCGTCTACCGGACTGTTCTGCCGGGAACCACTGGTTCCTGGCGAAGGCGGTCGTGTGCGGCATGGTGGCTGGTCCCGTCTCTGTGGCGTGGTGCCATCGTCCGCAGTGGCTTCGCGAGGCCGCAACAACGCAGGTCCTCGCCGCGATGGTGTCCGTCGCGACGTCGGGCTGGACGTGGAAGCAGTCGCCTCGACCATACGACCCGCCGACGAGGAAGGTGGCGTGGCGGGCGATGGGCAGCCGTGACCCGCACACTCGGGTGGTGGCTGGGCAGCGTCAGACCTGTACGTCGGCTGGTCGATGACCTTGCTGGGGTAGTCGCGACGACCGGAGCCTGAGTCGTGGCGCTGTCTGTTGCGTCGCCATCGGTGACTTCGATCCGGGACAGGGCCTGTCATCCGTGGAACTACGGAGATGGCCGACCTGACAGGGAAAGATGCGTAATTCCACTGAGGATTTCCAGTCCAGCAACTGGAAGGCTCTCGCCGTTGTGGACAGAGTTCGACCTCACGTGTGGCGAGGCGGGGATTGACGGATGTCAGGAAACGCGTTGCTGCTGCTGTTGGCTGCCGGCTTCGGAGGGTGGGCGCTGGTGGAGGCGGTGTGGTACGCGACAAGGTTCACCTCGGACCCGGTGGCGCGCTCCGTCGGCTCCCGGATCGTGCGGGTCGATGTACCGCCGCCCGAGACGGATCGAACGCACGGCCTGCCGGTGACCGTGGCCTTCCAGGTCCCGTCGACCGGGCAGGAGCTGACGCTGCGAACGGCCGACGGGAAGAACGGCGCGCTCTACGTCGCCTGGGAGGGCCGACCGGTCTGGGTGCGTTTCCCGTCGGGAGAACCCTCCGCGTTCCGCGTGCGGAGCTCGCCGGTCAGCCGGGGGCAGGAGTTGGCCGGTGCGTTGTGGGCCGCGGTGCTCTGTGCGGCCGTCCTGCTCCTGCGTTTCACGACCGTCCAGCACCACAGTTACGGCTGGGCCCTGCTCGGTCTCGGCGACGGCCTGACCGTCCTCCTCACATGCGCCTGCGTCGGCGCCGTCCGGCGGCGAGGGCGTCGCCGGGCTCTGCTCGACGGCGCATCGACCGTGACCGCCGAGGTCGTCTCCCTCATGCGCGACGCCCATCACAACGAGGAGATCACCACATACACCTACGCTGCCGTCGTCACCTTCACGACGCACGAGGGTCTGACGGTCATCGGCCTCGGCCCCTCCGGCCTGACCCACCACGACGACGTCCCCCTCGGGACCCGCCTGTCCGTCCGCTACAGCCCCGAGGACCCCGCGATCTTCGCCTTCGCCCCACCCTACGATGTGGATCCTCACCGCACGGTGATCGCGTGGATCGTCGTGACGATCGCTTGGGGAGCGATCGTCACACTGTCCGGCATTCACGCTCTCCTCTGAGCCCCTGGCCGGTGGCGAGGTGAAGGCGACGCCCGTGATCGCAGACGGGGACCGCCGGCCTGCCGGTCATCACTGCACCACCTTGCACGGCGCCGCTCGGTCCTGGTCACCGGCACCCGGCACGGTCACCGACTGCGAGGTTGGAAACCGGAGACCGGCACGGTGCGGCACATCGCGTCGGATGTGGCGCTCACCTGTCCGGCCACCGCGGGTCCGGTCCTGATAGTCGGACACGACCGCGGAGTTCTCAGCGTCCCGCTCATGAGGCGGTGAACCGTTCCGGTCCGGTCGGGGACTCCGCGCTCCCCACCCGTTCGAAGGACCGGTCACAGCGTCGGCCGGACGGGCCACACCCTGTGACCGTCGGCCATCCGGCAGGAGCCCGAAAGCTCATGCTGGCCCGCGAAGGCACGGTGATGCCGACGGACTTCGGCATCGCGACCTGCCGCACGACGATCACCGGATGGGTGTCTCCCTTCACTGGGTCTTACGTCCGCCCGTCTTGGGCGTCAGCGAGAGCGGGACCAATCCACCCAGGAAGATCGCGGCGAGTTCGACCGTGGAGAGCTGCGGCAGGGTCAGCGCGGCGATCGCGCCCAGCATCGCCACGAGGATTCCGAAGGCCGACGTCGCGAAACGGCGGTCGCGCAGGAGCATGGCCCACATCGGGTCGCGCAGCGCACGGGGGAGGCGCCGACGTGTCGACCAGGCCCAGCATGCCCAGACGAGGGCGATCGCGGCCAGCGCGGCGAGGCGCGGTTGCAGGGCCGCCGACGGTGCCGGGCCGTCCAGGCGGGCGCCACCGAGGTACCAGCGGAGGGCGGGCGCCCCGAGGAGGCACCACACGGTGAGCCGGCGTGCCGTGGTGAGCACTCTCAACGCCACGACCAGGACGTTGTGCTGCGCGGCGGACGACTGCGGGTCGGTGGCGAGGGACGCGGCGAAGTCCTGGGCGGCGCCGAACTGGCCCCGGTTGCGGCGGCCGTTCAGCTTGAGGGTGCCCAGGTTGTTGCGGGCTTCGGCGTGCTGGGGGTTCAGCCGCAGAACCGTGCGGTAGGAGCGGGCGGCGGTCTGGTGGTCGCCGGAGGCCTGGGCGACGTAGCCGAGGGTGAAGTGGGCCTGTGGTTCCTGGGGAGCGAGTTCGGTGGAGCGCAGGGCGGCGGCGCGGGCGGCGGGAAGCCCTCCGGGGACGGTGGCGAGGGCTCGCGCGTGGGCGTTGTGAGTGGCCCAGCCGCCCGGTGCCAGTCTGACCGCTTCGGCGGCCGCGTCCACGGCGTCCGCGTGGCGTTCCAGGGTCAGCAGGGTCAGGGCGCGGATGCGCCATACGTACGCGTCGGTGGGGTCGTACCGCAGGCCCTGGTCGGTGGCGTCCAACGCCCCCTCCGGGTCGCCGAGTTCCCTGCGGCAGTGGGCGAGGAGGGACCAGGACATGGTGTCGGTCGGATCGGCGGCCAGGTGCCGGGCGAACAGCGCCGCGGCTTCCTGGTGACGGCCTGTCTCGGCGAGCGCCAGGGCGCGCTGAGCGATGGTGTCGTGGGGAGTCGTTCTCACGGTCGGCGCTTTCCGCTTCGCTTGAAATAGGTGAGCAGGTCGTCGTACATGCCGCCCTCGTTGGCGAACATCGCCACATTGCGGGCGCTGTCGAACCAGGGCCCGGTCGAGGCCCGCACCTGGCTGAGGGCGGCGGTCAGATCGTCGTTGCCGATCATCCGGGGTGTGCCGCCGGCGACGGAGTCCATGAGTGCCCGCTCGGAGGCGGTCTCGCACAGGTGCTCCAGGTCGGCGCCCGAGTAGCCGTCCGTACGGCGGACGACGGCGGCCAGATCCACGTCGGCAACGGGGCGGCCCCTCAGGTGGTAGCGCAGGATCGACGCGCGCGCCGGGGCGTCCGGTGGCAGCACGAGGAGAGTGCGGTCCAGACGGCCGGGGCGGCGCAAAGCGGTATCCACGTCCCAGGGATGGTTGGTGGCCGCGAGCACGAACACGCCCTCGTCGGTGCCGGCGTGGATGCCGTCGAGTTCGGCCAGGAGCTGGTTGACGGTGGTGCGCAGCCCACTGTGACGGACCATGCTGCGCTTGGCGCCGAGCGCGTCGAGTTCGTCCAGGAACAGCACGCAGGGGGCGTTGCGGCGGGCGGTCTCGAAGACGCCGTGCAGGTTGCGTTCGGACTGGCCGATGTACATGTCGAGGACGTCACTCAGGCCCACGGTCATGAACCGCGCGCCGAGCTCACCAGCGACGGCACGGGCGATGAACGTCTTGCCGCAACCCGGCGGGCCGTACAGGAGGAGCCCGCCACGCATGCGCTTGCCGTACAGCCTGCGCAGTTCCGGGTTGCGCATCGGCGCAAGGAACGCGGCTTCCAGGCGCCGCTTGACGTCATCCATGCCCCCGACATCGGCCAGCCGTACCCGGCCTGCGTCCTCGACGTCCCAGGCCCCGTCCGTCCCTTCGGTGAAGCGCGGCTCGACGACGGCGACACCGGCGAACTCGCTCTCCGCACGGCGCCAGTCGAATTCGGGCGCCGAGTGCTGGACGGGTGCCCGGTCCTGGGCGGGGGCCGGGTTCATGGCGCGGGCCATGACGGCGCGCGCCCGCGCGTCGCTGGGCGAGCGCTGGAGGGCGGCGGCGACTTCGACGACGGCCTCGTCGGCGCGGCCGTGTTCGAGCAGCAGCTCCGCCAGGTGGAGCCGCAGAGGTACGTCGTCCGGGGCGGCGCCGACAGCAGCCCTCAGACTGCCGATCAGCGGTAGTTCGTCACGCACGCGCACCCCTGAGGTGACGGAAGGCGAACACGTTTCTCCCTTGAAGTGCTGCGGGCGACGCCGTGAACGCAGTCATCGCGCACCTGGATACGGATCCGGGTAGATCCGGGTCGTGCCCACACAGCGGCATTCCGGCGCCATCGGTCGGCGTGCCCAGGGCTGACGCGGATGCGGCCGCATGCGGACGTCGATCTTCTCGGATCCGGGCGCTGGAAACATCGGTGGAACTACGTATGCGGATACGGCCTCGGCGCCAGGGGCGGCGGTATCCCGCCCCCGACAGACGTCTTGGATCGCAGTGCGGAGCGGACGGTTTCCGGTCGGCGTGCGTGCGCTCCCCATCGTGTCACCGAGGGCGTACGCAGGGCAGGGTGGGCAGCCGTCGCGGTGACCGCGCCGGTCGTCGGCGGGTCGGCGTCGGCGTCCGACCTGAGTCCGGGTTCACGCCACCGGCGGGCAGAGCTCCGACAAACCCGCCGCCACGACGCAAGCCGACGTCCTGCCGGGTCCGAGTCCGATATGTGTCAGTGTCAGTGGCCCCGTCTAGGATTGGCAGAGGAAGATCGACTTGGTGGCAAGGCGGAGGCACGGGCGTGGCACAACTGGTGGGCAGAGCAGCGGAACTCGCCAGGCTTGACGCCCTGCTCGCTGGCCCGGACCGGCCCGGTGTACCGGCGGTCGTCGACATCGCCGGTGAACCCGGCATCGGAAAGAGCCGGTTGCTCGGCGAAGTCTGCGCCCGGGCCCGCCAGGAAGGATTCACGGTGCTTCGCGGCCGGGCCACGGAGTACGAACAGCACGTCCCTTTCCAGGCGTTCACCGACGCGCTCGCCGATGTCGACCCCGCCATCATGGCCGCTGACCCTGCCCTCCCCGAACTGGACGTGGTGCTGCACGGCATCCGGCAAGCGCCGCCAGGCGATGGGTCCGACTGGGGCGCCGCCGCCCGCTTCGGGCTGCATCGTGCGATCACCTCGTTCCTCACGCGCCTGGGCGAGCGCGGTCTGGTTCTGGCCATCGACGACCTGCACTGGGCGGATCCCGCGTCACGGGAACTCGTGGATCATCTGATCCGGCACCCCGCCCGCGGCCGGGTCCTCCTGGTCGTGGCGCGGCGGGTCCGGCAGACCCCCACGTCCCTGACCGCGGCGCTGGCGCGCGGCACTGACAGCGGAGACGTACTCCACTTCGCGCTGGGGCCGCTCCCCGAGGACGAGTCCATACGGGCGCTGGCTTCCGACGTTCCCGAGTACGAGGCGAAGCAGCTGTACGTCGCCAGCGAGGGCAACCCCCTCTATCTGCTCGCACTGTTGCACGCGTACCGGGGCGGCGCGTCCCTGCACAGCATCCTTGCCCATTCCGACGCGACGGACGCGGTCGGAGTACCCAGCCGGCTCGCGGCCCTGCTGCTCGACGAGCTGGCCATGCTGACCGCGCCACAGCACCGTGTCGCCGAGGCGGTGGCAGCGCTCGGCGACCATGCCTCACCCGCCATGGTGACCGAGGCGATCGGGCTGTCGGTCCAGGAGGTGGAGGAGCAGATCCGCGCACTGGTGGCGCGGGATGTGCTGCGCACCGGGCCGGGCGGCCGCTGGGCATTCCGCCACCCACTCGTGCGGGCACTGGTCTACGAGAACATCGCGCCAGGGCGGCGTGCCGAGCTTCATCGTCGGGCCGCGCGGGAACTCGCCCGCAGCGGTGCTCACGCCGCCGAGCGGGCCCACCACGTCGAACGGTCGATGACCGGCTGGGACGCCGAGCCCGCGGCCGTGCTGGAAGAAGCCGCCGCACAGTGCGCGGCGACCGCGCCGGCCACCGCCGCGCATCTGCTTGACGTCGTCCTCGGACACATGCCGGACACGCCCGACTACATGCGGCGGCGTGGCGAACTGGTCCTGGCGCGTGCCCAGGCTCTCGGCGTCAGCGGGAACCTGCGAGAGAGCCGGGACCTGCTGCACCAGCTGATCGAAACATCGGGCGATCATCCCGCACTTCGTACGGAGGCTGTCGCCTGGTGCGCCGTGATGGAGCGGCACCTCGGCCACTCCCCGGAGGCCACCGCCCTGCTGCGCCGGGAGCTGTCCCGCCCTCCGGGCTCGTCTCCCGGGCAGGCGGTCTCCCTGAGGCTTGCCCTCGGCATGTCCGCCCTGCTCACCGCGTCCTATCCCGAGGCACGCGCGGATGTCGCCGAGGCCGTCTCCATCGCCCGAGCCGACGACAACCCCGCGGGCGAAGCGGCGGCCCTTGCCCTGGCGGCCCTGGGAGAGTCGTACGAGGGCGAGACGGAAGCGGCCGCCGGATTCACCGACGCCGCTTCCCGGCTCGCGGATGCGCTGACCGACCCGGGCCTCACGGATCTGTGTGAGTCGTTGGGATGGCTGGCCTGGGCGGAGGCACTGCTGGAGCGCTACCCCGACGCCGAACGGCACTTCACCAGGGGGCTCGACATCGCCCGGCGTGGCGGCCGGCTCCACGTCCTGCCGCACCTGTTGACGAGCAAGGCCTTCGTCCACCTCACCACCTGCCGCCTGCCGTCCGCACTGGAGGCGGCCGAGGAAGCGGAGACACTGGCGCGGGCCGCGGGCAGCCCCGACCTTCTGGCGTTCACCCTGGCCATCAAGACGCTGGTGCTGCTGCTGGGCCGTCCTTTCGGCGACGACAGTGCCCTGAGAACCGCTGAGGAGGCTGTCGCGGCGGCCGGCGGGAGCAAGGGCTGGTGGCCCGCCCTGGCCTGGTGCATGCTCGGGCACGCGACGTTCGTGAGCGGAGACCCGCACCGTGCCCAGGAGGCCATCATGACGGCCGGCGGCGGCCGTGAACTTCCCCTGCTGCAACCCTCGATCCGGCCGGGACAGCTGGACACCCTCACCGGCGCGGCCCTCGCGGCAGGCGACGTCGACCAGGCCGGACGCTGGGCGGCGCAGGCCGCGCGCGAGGCTGACCGGCTCGGTCTCGACGGGCAGCGCGCAGGCGCCCTGCGAGCCGAAGCATCGCTGGCCGAGCACCGTGGCGACACCGGCAGGGCCGTTCGCCTCCTCGAAGCGGCCGCACAGGGATACGTCCGCTGCGGCCAGCGCCTGTGGGAGGCGTACGCCCTGCTCCGTGCGGCGCCCCTGGTACAGCGCACCGGGCAGGGCACGCGCGCCGCCGCCATGTGGCACCGCGCCCACCGGATCGCCGTGGACGGCGGCGCACGCCTGCTCGTGGACCTGGCCGAGCTGACTCGCCCTCAGGTGATACCTCAGACGCCCGTAGTCCCGGTGGAGCTGGCGGAACTGACGGTACGTGAGGTGGAGGTGGCCGGGCTGCTGGCGGAGGGCCTGAGCAACCAGGACATCGCCGCCCGACTCCACCTCAGCCGGCGCACCGTCGAAACGCACCTGTCCTCGATCTACCGCAAGCTGTCCGTACCGTCCCGTTCGGCCCTGACCCGCCTCATGACCCGCATCGGGCTGGGAGCCGGATCGTGAGCGGTCCGGTAAGTCCTGAGCCCGCATGAACCGCAGTGGACGCGCCCGGCGCGGGCTGCACGCGGTGCTCGCGGGGTGGAGGGCTGGATCAGGTGTGCATCGCGTACAGGAAATGGTCCTTGCTGCCGACGTACACGGTCCTGTCTGCGCCCATGTACACGGTCCCGTCGACGACCGTCGGCGTCCACAGCGGCCGGCCAATGGGGGCGTCGAGCGCTGGCTGTCGCGGCCCCCGCTCCGGTAAGGACCCCTTTCACCTGGCGATGACGCCGGTCGCCCGCACGGCCCGCCGCAGGAAGGTGCCGGGCGAGGGACTCCGGCCTCTGACGGTCGGCGAACAAGGATCCAATCCGGTCTCAGCCAGGGATGGTTCGGGCAAGTGAGGGGGTGCCGCTGTTCAGCATGATGCGAGTGAGGCTCGCGCGGTTGGAGACGCCGAGTTTGCGATATGCCTGTCCCAGGTGGGTCTCGACCGTTCAGGGTTCGGGCGGGCCGGGCGATGTCGGTCACCAGGCTCCATACCCAGCGACGGAGTTGCTTCCGCACAGATGTCACAGGACACCCGCGGCCCCTCGGCACACCCCACAGGTTCCTGATCATGGTCGGGCCTTCCGGCCGGCCGGCGTCGTACCTCAACTGTCGAAGTCGACCGTGAGGGTGTCGGAGGCGGCGAAGGTCTGGCAGGTGAGGACGTAGCCCGCGGAGACCTCCGCCGGGTCCAGCGCGTAGTTGCGGCGCATGTCGGCCCGGCCGTGGGTGACGAGGGCACGGCAGGTGCCGCAGACTCCGCCCTTGCACGCGAACGGCAGGTCGGGGCGGACCTGTTGGGCTCCGTCGAGGACGGTGCTCTGGCGCGGGGCGGAGAACGTGGTGGCCCTCCCGTCCAGGACGACGGTGACCTCGCTCGTCGGACGGTCGTCCGTGACGTCGTCGTGATCGGCCGTGGTCCGTGCGGGAGGTTCCTCGTCCGCGTGGAACAGTTCCTGGTGGACGCGGTCGGCCGGTACACCCAGTCCGGAGAGGACAGCGTGGGCGTCGCGGACCATGCCGTGCGGGCCGCACAGCCACCAGTGTTCGGCGTCCCGCGCGTCGATGAGGCCGTCGATCAGCGCGGTGAGCCGCCCGGTGTCCAGGCGTCCCGAGAGCATGTCCGCCTCGCGCGGTTCACGGGAGAGGACGTGGACGAGTTGGAAGCGGGCGGGATACCGGTCCTTGAGGTCGGCGAGTTCGTCGGCGAACATCACCGAGCCGGTGCGCCGGTTGCCGTACAGCAGGGTGACGCGTGAAGTGTCGTCCGCGCCGAGGACGGAGGCGGCGATGGAGAGCATCGGCGTGATGCCGGATCCGGCGGCGACGAGCACATGGTGGCCGAGTTGACCCGGATCGCCGAGGTCGGGGGTGAAGGCGCCAGTTGGACCCATCACGTGCAGGGTGTCCCCCGGCCGTATTCCGTGGACGAGCCAGGAGGAGAACAACCCGCCGGGTACGGCGCGGACACCGATGCGGGGCGGCGTCCCGGCCGGTGAGCAGATGGAGTACGAGCGCCGCTCGTCGCGGCCGTCGATCTCGCGGCGCAGGGTGAGGCACTGTCCGGGGAGGAAGGCGAATTCCTCGGCCAGTCGGTGGGGGATCTCGAAGGTGAGGGCTGCGGCGTCGGCGCACAGCGGCTCGACGGCGGCGACGCGCACGGTGTGGAAGGCGGGACGGCGGCGGGCCCGTGGGGCGGCGGTGATCGCGGGGTCGGTCATCAGAGGTCCTTGATGTGTTCGAACGGCTCCAGGCAGACGTGGCAGCGCCGGAGTGCCGTGCAGGCGGTGGAGCCGAAGTGGGAGATCTCCTCGGTGTCGGGCGAGGCGCAGCGCGGGCAGGGTACGGCTGACGAAGCGGGAGGCCGGAACAGGGGCATGGGCAGCCGGACGGGTTCCGTACCCCGGTCCGGGGCCTGCCGCGCCCCGGGCGGCGCGATGCCGTGCGCGGTGAGTTTTCGGCCGCCCTCGGCGCTGATCCAGTCGGTGGTCCACGGCGGGTCCAGCGCCGTGACCACCTCGACCTCGGGAAAACCGGCAGCCCGCAGCCGGGCGGCGACCTCCGCGCGCATCTCCGCCATGGCCGGGCAGCCCGAGTACGTCGGCGTGAGACGTGCGACGACCGTGCCGTCCTGTGCCACCTCGACGCCGCGCAGCACTCCGAGGTCGGAGATCGTCAGCATCGGCAGCTCGGGGTCGGGAACCTCGCGGGCGGTGCGCCAGGCGCGTTCCGAGGGCGTCACCATGTCGCGCTCGGATGGGCGCGGGCGACACTCTGCAACTCGGCGAGGAGGGGCGCCAGGTACTCGGTGTGGATTCCGTCCCGGCCGGAGCCGGCGAGGACGGCGACCGGCGCCGAGCCGTGGAGACCGGCCCCGGTACGGTTCAGTCCGGCCGACCGGAGCACTTCGGCGAGTTCCGACCGGATCCGGTGCGCGACGGCGGCGGGGGCGGCGCCGAGGGGGGCCGCGGTGCGGTCGGTCAGCAGTTCCTGCAGCCAAGGTGCGACCGTGTCCAGGGCGGTTTCCATGCGCCGGCGGGACTCCGCGGTGCCGTCACCGAGCCGCACGGTCCACTCGGCGGCGTAACGGCGGTGGTACGCCAGTTCCTTGACGCTCTTCGCGGCGATGGCGGCCAGCACCGGGTCGGGCGCGGCGGTCAGAGCCTCGAAGAGGGCCAGCCGCCAGGTGGACAGCACCAGTAGCCGGGCGATGGTGAACGCGAAGTCACCGCCCGGCAGTTCGGCAAGTCGTACGTTGCGGAAGTCCGCCGGGTCACGGAAGTAGGCGTAGGCGTCCTCGCCACGTCCGGTGGCGTCGGCCCGGCCGGTCCTCGCGTACAGCAGGCGGGCCTGGCCCAGCAGATCAAGGCCGATGTTGGCCAGTGCCAGCTCCTCCTCCAGCTCCGGGGCGCGGGTGCACCACTCGGCCAGCCGCTGGGCGGACACCAGGGCGTCGTCACCCAGAGCGAGGCAGCAGGCCGCCAGGGCCTCCGCGTCGACACCGTCCGGCACGGCCTGGTCCAGGCCGTGCAGCGGGTCGGTGAATCCGGTTCCGAACGCCCACCGCGTCACGTCGTGGTGTGCGTACATGTCCTCGTCGCTCATGCGCTGTTCCTAGATGTGGGGGACGTCGTCGGGGATGGTGTAGAAGGTTGGGTGCCGGTAGACCTTGTCGCCGCTGGGCGCGAAGAAGGCGTCCTTCTCGTCGGGGGTGGAGGCGGCGATGGTGTCGGAGCGCACCGCCCAGATGCTCACACCCTCGTTGCGCCGTGTGTACAGGTCGCGGGCGTGGAGGAGGGCCATGTGGTCGTCGGCCGCGCGCAGGGAGCCGACATGGACGTGGTTGAGGCCGCGCTTGCCGCGGACGAACACCTCGTACAGGGGCCAATCCCGCCGCGTACGATCCACAGCTCGCTCGTCCGTGCCGGTGGTCTCGCTCATGCCGCCGCTCCTTCCCGTACCCGGACGGCCTGCTTGGCGGCGTACGCGGTCGCTGCCTCCCGCACCCAGGCGCCGTCCTCGTGCGCGGCGCGGCGTCGCCTGATCCGGTCGTCGTTGCACGGTCCGTCTCCGGAGATCACCCGCCGCAGCTCCTCCCAGTCGGGAGTGCCGAAGTCGTGGTGTCCGCGCTTCTCGTTCCACCTCAGGTCCGGGTCGGGCAGGGTGACGCCCAGCTTCTCGGCCTGCGGGACCGTCATGTCGACGAAGCGCTGACGCAGTTCGTCGTTGGAGTGCCGCTTGATCTTCCAGGCCATGGACCGCACGGAGTTGGGGGAGTCGTCGTCGGGCGGGCCGAACATCATCAGCGAGGGCCACCACCAGCGGTCGACGGCGTCCTGCACCATGGCCCGCTGTTCGTCGGTGCCCCGCATCATGGTCAGCAGCAGTTCGTAGCCCTGCCGCTGGTGGAAGGACTCCTCCTTGCAGACGCGGACCATGGCGCGTCCGTACGGGCCGTACGAGGTGCGGCACAGCGGTACCTGGTTGCAGATGGCTGCGCCGTCCACGAACCAGCCGATCACGCCGACGTCCGCGAAGGTGGGGGTGGGGTAATTGAAGATGGAGGAGTACTTCTGGCGGCCCTCGATCAGGAGTTCGGTCAGCTCCGTGCGGTCGGCGCCGAGGGTCTCGGCCGCCGAGTAGAGGTACAGCCCGTGTCCGGCCTCGTCCTGCACCTTGGCGAACAGGATCGCCTTGCGGCGCAGCGAGGGGGCCCTCGTGATCCACTCGCCCTCCGGCTGCATGCCGATGATCTCGGAGTGGGCGTGCTGGGCGATCTGCCGGACCAGCGTGGCGCGGTAGCCGTCGGGCATCCAGTCCCGGGGTTCGATGCGCTGGTCGCGGGCGATGGTGTCCTCGAAGGACGATTCGAGGCTCTGTGCCCCGGGGGGTGTGCCGGTGGGGTCGTTCATGGTGGTTCTGTCCCGTCGTACTGGGTGTGTGGGTGGGTCAGTGGCCGCGGAAGGCCGGAGCGCGGCGTTCGAGGAAGGCCGCGACGGCTTCCTGGTGGTCCTCGGTGGCGCCGAGCCGCCGCTGGATCACGGCCTCGCGTTCAAGTGCCGCCGGCAGCGGGGTGGTGGCCGCACCCCGGAGCAGTGCCTTGATCTCCCGGTAGGCGGCGGTGGGCCCGTCGGCCAGGGAGCGCGCCATGGCCAGCGCCTCGGCCGTGGCCGAGCCGTCCGGTACGACGCGCTGGACCAGGCCCCAGCGTTCGGCGTCCCACGCTGAGAAGCGCTCGCCCAGAATCATGAGCCCGGCGGCGCGGGAAGGGCCGAGCTGGCGGGCGAGGGCGCGGGCGACCCCGGAGTCGGAGGCCAGTCCGAGGCCGGTGAAGGCGGTGGCGAAGCGTGCGCTCTCAGCGGCGACGCGCAGGTCGGCGCAGAGCGCGATGCCCAGTCCGGCCCCGACACAGTTGCCCTCGACGGCCGCGACGAGCGGGATCCGCAGCGCGTTCAGCTCCTTCACCAGTGGGTTGTAGTCCTCGGGAAGGTTCGCGAACGCCCGGGTGGGCGAGGTTTTCAGCAGCCGGGCGTGTTCCGTGAGGTCCTGTCCGACGCTGAAGCTCTTGCCGCGTGCGGTGATCAGGGCCGCCCGGACTCCGCGGGCGGCGTCCGTGGTCAGGCGCCGGGCTGCCGTGAGCAGCGCGCTGCGCATGTGCGCGTCGAGCGCGTTGCCGCTTGTGGGGCCGCGCAACTCGATGACGGCCACGGAGTCGGTGACGTCGTACGCCACCCCGTACGTGCCGAGGTGCTCCCCGCCG
Source organism: Streptomyces sp. NPDC005303 (assembly GCF_040607335.1). Taxonomy (NCBI): domain Bacteria; kingdom Bacillati; phylum Actinomycetota; class Actinomycetes; order Kitasatosporales; family Streptomycetaceae; genus Streptomyces; species Streptomyces sp. NPDC005303. The sequence continues at coordinate 62,692 of NZ_JBEXGM010000032.1, forward strand.
TCTTCCCGGGTCGGGGCGGCCGGGCTGTCGTTCACCGCCATGAGTAGAACCCCTGACCGGTCTTGCGGCCCAGTTCGCCGCGGGAGACCTTCTCGCGCAGCAGCCGGGGCGGCGCGAACCGCTCCCCGAGTGTCGTGTGCAGGTGTTCGGCGATGGCCAGCCGTACGTCGAGGCCCACCACGTCGGTGAGGCGCAGCGGCCCCATCGGGTGCCGGTAGCCGAGGCGCATGGCCGTGTCGACGGCCTCCGGATCGGCGACACCCTCCTCGACCATGCGGATCGCCTCCAGACCGAGTGCGAGACCGAGGCGGCTGCTGGCGAACCCCGGCGAGTCCTTGACGACGATCTCCTGCTTGCCGAGGGCGCGGGTCCAGCCGATCGCCGACCTCAGGGTCTCCTCGCTGGTGTCGGGAGCGGTGACCAGTTCGACCAGCGCGGAGACGGGCACAGGGTTGAAGAAGTGCATCCCCAGGAACCGTGCCGGACGCTTCAGGGCCGCGGCGATTTCGGTCACCGGCAGGGAACTGGTGTTGCTCGCCAGTACGCACTCCGCCCCCACGGCCTGTTCGGCGGCGGCGAGCAGCCCGGCCTTGAGCGCGACGTCCTCCGGCACCGCCTCGACCACGAGCCCCGCGTCCCCGGGCAGTTCGGCCACCGAGGTCACGGTGGTGACCCGGGCCGCCGCGTCGCGGGCCGCGGTTTCGTCGAGCCCCCCGCGCTCGGCGACCTGCCGCAGCCCGGCGGCGATCCGGTCGTGGGCGGCGATCGCGGCCGCCGCGTCGCGTTCCACGACCGCCACGGACGACCCGGCGGCCGCGAAGGACTGTGCGATGCCGGCGCCCATCCGGCCGCCGCCGATCACCCCCACGACGGCGGGCGGTGCTGCTGCCGAGGTCATGTCCGGCCTCCGTTCTTCTCCAGGAAGCGCGTCATGCGCTCCTTTTTGTCCGGGCTTTCGAAGAGCACGGCCTGAGCCAGGTCGTCTGCCACGGGATGGGCTCCCGGGGCGTCGGTGACGAGCTTCGTGAGCCGTAGGGCGAGCGCCGAGGAGCGGGCCATGCGGTCGAGCAGTGCGTGTGCCTCGGCCATCAGCCGGTCCGCCGGTACGACGTCCATGACCAGCCCGCAGGCGAGCGCGGCACGCGCGTCGAGGGTGCGGCCGGCGAGCAGGACCTGTTTGGCCACCGACTCGCCGAGCAGTTCGCGCAGCCGCCAGCACGCGCCGGCGGCGGCGAGGATGCCCAGACCTGGCTCGGGATTGCCGAAAATCGCGTCCGGCCCGGCGATCCGCAGGTCGCAGGCGTACGCCAGTTCGGCGCCGCCGCCGAGCGCCCAGCCGGGCACGGCGGCCACCGTGGGCATGGGCAGTCTGCGGATCCGCTCGAACAGGCGGCTGTTGATGCCCTGCAGCGCTTCATCCCTGCCGCGCTCGCGCAGTTCGGCGATGTCGGCGCCCCCGGCGAACACCCCGCCGTGCCCGGTGAGCAGGAGCAGCTTGGGATTGTGCTCCAACTCCTCGCACACGCCGTGCAGTTCGGCGATCATGCGGCCGCTGATGGCGTTGCGGGCCTCGGGGCGGTGCAGGGTGACGACGACGCGGTCCGCGCGTCGCTCGACGAGCAAGGTGTCGTACGAGGTGCCGGCGGTCGTGCTCATACGCGCTCCACCAGCATCGACACGCCCATCCCGACCCCCACGCACATGGACGCCAGGCCCCGGTGGCCGCCCTCGCGTTCCATCCGGCCGAGCAGGGTGAGCACGATACGGGCGCCGGAGCAGCCCAGCGGGTGGCCGAGGGCGATGGCGCCGCCGTCGGCGTTGACGCGGTCCTCGTCGAGCTTCAGCCTGCGGATCACCGCGAGAGCCTGGGAGGCGAACGCCTCGTTCAGCTCGACCGTGTCGACGTCGTCGGCGTTCCAGGCCGCCCGGTCCAGCGCCTTCGCGGTGGCCGGCACGGGGCCGAGCCCCATGAGACGGGGCTCGACCCCCGCCGAGGCGGCGGCGACGACACGGGCGCGGGGAGTCAGCCCGTACCGTTCGACCGCCGCCGCGCTCGCCACCGTCAGGGCGGCTGCCCCGTCGGACAGGGGTGAGGAGTTGCCCGCGGTGACGATCCCGTCCCTGCGGAAGGATGTGCGCAGCGCGCTCAGCTTCTCCAGCGAGGTGGACGGCCGGGGCCCCTCGTCCCGGGTGACCTCGCCGTCCGTCACCGGCACAGGGACGATCTCCCGCTCGAACCGGCCTGCCCGCTGGGCGGCCAGGGCCCGACGGTGGCTGCGGAGCGCGAAGGCGTCCGCTTCCAGGCGGGTGATGCCGTCCAGGGCGGCGACCTCTTCGGCGGTCTCGCCCATCGACACGGTGGTCCGGGACTCGAAGCGCGGGTTGGTGAACCGCCAGCCGAGAGGGGTGTCGTGCACTTCGCCGGGCCGAGCCCAGGGCGTGCCGGGCTTGGCCATCACCCAGGGGGCACGGGTCATCGACTCCACCCCGCCCGCGACGATCAGGTCGGCCTCGCCCGCCCGTATCGTCTGGGCGGCCGAAGCCACGGCCGTCAGACCGGACGCGCACAGCCGGTTGACGGTGTATCCGGGCACGGTGTCCGGCAGACCTGCCAGCAATGCCGCCATGCGGGCCACGTTGCGGTTGTCCTCGCCGGCCTGGTTGGCGGCGCCGAGGATCACCTCGTCGACGGCTTCGGCGGGGATCCCGGAGCGTCGTACCGCCTCGCCGACGACGAGGGCGGCCAGGTCGTCGGGGCGTACGGAGGCCAGCGCACCGCGGTGGCGGCCCAGCGGGGTGCGGGCGCCGTCGATCAGATAGACCTCATCAGGCATGGACGTGCTCCTCTGCGGAGGCGTGGCGGCGGGACTGGATCACCGAGAAACGGCCGGTGACGAACGCCGGGTCGGTGAGAGCGGCGTTGGCGGCGGGGTTGGCCGCGGTGCCGTGGAAATCGCTGAACGCCGCGGACTGGTTGACGAAGACGCCGCCGGTCAGGTTCTCCGACAGGTGCACGCCCGCATCCAGTGCGGTCTGCCGGGCCGCCTCCAGTACGGCGGCGTCGGCCGTGTACACGGAGGCGGTCAGCGCGCCGTGCCGTCGCACGGTGTCGTGCAGGAGCCGCAGGCTGTGCGCGGTGGAGTCGGTTGCGATGACGAAGGAGACCGGTCCGAACCACTCGGTGGCGTAGATGTCCTCGTCGGTTTCGGGGTCGAGCCGGGCCACCAGAGGGGTGCGTACGACGGCGTCCGGGTGGTCGGGGTGGGGCAGCTCCCGGGAGGGGTGGGCGGTGCGGTCCAGGGCCGTGGCCTGGTTGAGGCGGTCCAGGACACCGCCGTTCACCACGGCGCCGAGGATGGCGGTGGCACGCGCCGGGTCACCGAGCAGCTTGTCCAGCGCGGCCCCGAGGTCCTTGGCGAACTCGTCGGCGGTGCGCGGGCCCTGGTCGGTGGGGAAGTCTTCGCGGGGGACGAAGATGTTCTGCGGGGTGGTGCACATCTGGCCGCTGTAGAGCGCCAGCGAGAACGCCAGGTTGCGCAGCAGCCCCGCGTAGTCGTCCGCGGAGTCCACGACGACGGTGTTCAGTCCCGCCTTCTCGGTGTGCACGGTGGCCTGGAGGGCGTTGGCCTCCAGCCAGTCGCCGAACTCGCGGGAGCCGGTGAAGTCCACGATCCGCACGTCGGGATGCGTGGCCAGGGCCGGGGCGGTCCGCTCGTCGGAACGCGATGCGGCGAGCAGCACCACATCCGGGTCGAACCCGGCCTCCGCCAGGACCTCGCGGGCGATGCGCACCGTGATCGCCAGCGGCAGCACGGCCCGCCGGTGCGGCTTGACCACCACCGGGTTGCCGGTGACCAGGCTCGCGAAGAGCCCCGGATAGCCGTTCCAAGTGGGGAAGGTGTTGCAGGCGATCAGCACCGACACCCCGTGGCCGACGGGGGTGAAGGTCTTGTCCATGACGAGGGGACCGCCCTTGTGCTGCGGCTTGCTCCAGCGAGCGGTGGCCGGATGGCGCTTCTGCTCGCGCCAGGCGTACGCGACCGCTTCGAGGCCGCGGTCCTGGGCGTGCGGGCCGCCCGCCTGGAAGGCCATCATGAAGGGCTGGCCGGTGGTGTGCTGGACGGCGTGCGCGATCTCGAAGCTCGCCGCGTTCAGCCGGGCCAGGATCTCGGCGGCGACGCCGGCCCGGGTGTCCGGACTCGCGGCACGCCAGGCCGTGGCCGCCGACTTGGCGGTCGCGACGGCCACCTCGGGCACCAGATGGGGGTAACTGACGCCGAGGGGAAAGCCGTAGGGCGACACCTCGGCGGCGGAGACGGTGCCGGTGGCGGGGTGTCCGTCGAGCGGGAAGCGGCCGTCGAGGAGATCACGGAAGGATGCCTCGCCGAGTTCGGGTGCGTCGGCTCCGTAAGCGGAGGTGCTGGGGGTTTCCGGGTACGGCGTCCAGTAACCGCGGTCGTGGGTGCGTTCCACCGCCTGGTGGAGAAGACCCTCGTGGCGGGCGAAGTAGTCGGGGTGCTGGTCGGTGGACATGAGACTCCAGGCCGAACGTTCGGTAGGTGGGTGGGTGTGGTGTGCCCAAGTGGGCGGACAGGGGAGGTGTGTCGGATCAGACGTCGGCGAGCAGGACCGCCGGGCGCTCCACGCAGTCGGCCACGAAGCGCAGGAAGCCGCCGGCCACACCGCCGTCGCAGACCCGGTGGTCGAAGCTGAACGAGAGCTGCGTGACCTTGCGTACGGCGAGCGCGCCGTCCACCACCCAGGGTTTGTCGACGATGCGGCCTACGCCGAGGAGCGCCGCCTCCGGGTGGTTGATGATGGGCGTCGAACCGTCGACACCGAATACGCCGTAGTTGTTGAGGGTGAAGGTCCCGCCGGTCAGCCGGTCGGGCGGCAGGCTTCCCGTCCGGGCAAGTTCGGTCAACCGGGCGAGCTCGGCGGCCAGTTGTACGGTCGTCAGCCGGTGGGCGTCACGGACGACCGGGACGACGAGCCCGCGTTCGGTCTGGGCGGCGAAGCCGAGGTGTATCTCCTCGAAGCGCAGGATCTCCCGCTGTTCGGTGTCGACCGCTGAGTTCAACTCGGGGTAGCGGCGCAGACCGGCGACACAGATCCGGGCCAGCAGTGCCAGCAGCCCGATGCGATGGCCGGGTTGGGCGGCCTCCAGCGCCTTCTTGGCCTGGAGCAGTCCGGTGGCGTCCACGTCCACCCAGGTAGTGGCGTCGGGGATCTCGGTCCGGCTGCGCGAGAGCTTGTCCGCCACGGCCCGGCGGACACCGCGCAGGGGGATTCGCACGGGACCGTTCGAGACGGGCTGTGCACGAGGCCCGGCGGCGGGCTCTGCCGAGGTCCGCACGCCCTGGGCGACGGCCTCCTCCACGTCCCGCCGCAGGACGACTCCGGCGGGACCGGAAGGCACCAGCGCGGAGAGGTCGATTCCGTGGTCCCGGGCCATCCTTCGCACCAGGGGCGAGATGACCCGGGGGGCGTGCGGCTCGACCGGAGTCAAAGGCCTGGCCGACGGGCCCACCGCGGCCGTCGGTCCGGCCACGGACGTCGAGTCGATCACGGCGGTCGTTGTGCCTCGTCGGCGGCGACGGCGCCGTTCAGGTTCGTGGCCGGTGCCGTAGCCGATCAGCACGTTGCCGGATCCGGCCTGCTCCTCCTCGCGGTACCGCTTCGCGGCATGGTCGCCCGGACGTCCGTCGGCCCCGGCGGAGGTACTCGCCCCCACCGTGATCAGCGGTTCGCCCACCCCCAACGCCGTGCCCGCCTCGGCGTGCAGCCGCAGCACGGTGCCCGCGTAGGGGACCGGCACCTCGACCGCGGCCTTGGCGGTCTCCACCTCGACCACGATCTGGTCGATCGTCACCGTGTCGCCGACGGCGACCTTCCAGTCGACGATCTCCGCCTCGGTCAGTCCCTCCCCGAGGTCGGGCAGCCGGAACAGCTGCTCGTGCAGCGTCGCGGTGGTCATGCGGCCGTTCCCTTCATCAGGTGGCGGATGTCCGGCGTGTCGGTGAACTGGAGGCGGTCGACGGCGTCGAGGATCCGGTCGACACCGGGCAGGTGCGCGTGCTCCAGCTTCGGCGGCGGATAGGGGATGTCGAACCCGGAGACCCGCAGGACGGGCGCGGCCAGGGAGTGGAAACAGCGTTCCTGGACTCGCGCGGCGATCTCCGCGCCCACTCCGGCGAAGCCCTGGGCCTCCTGCACGACCACGCAGCGTCCGGTCCTGCGGACCGACTCCGTGACGGTCTCGTCGTCGAAGGGCACCAAGGTCCGCAGGTCCACGACTTCGAGGTCGACCCCGTCCTCGGCAGCGGCTTCGGCCGCCGCCAGGGCCACCGGGACCGACGGCCCGTAGGCGATCAGGGTGGCATCCCGCCCCGTCCTCCGTACCGCCGCCCGGCCGAACGGCGGTGCTTCCCGCGTCTCCAGATCGGCGTCCTCGCGAGACCAGTACAGCTTCTTCGGCTCCAGGAAGACCACAGGATCGGGGTCGGCCACCGCGTCGCGCAGCAGCCAGTACGCGTCCTCCGCCGTCGCCGGCGTGACTACCTTCAGGCCCGGGGTGTGTGCGTAGTAGGCCTCACTGGAGTCGCAGTGGTGCTCCACTCCGCCGATCCCGCCCGCGTACGGGATGCGGATCACCATCGGCAGGCCGATCCGCCCGCGGGTACGGTTGCGCAGCTTGGCGACGTGCGAGGCGATCTGCTCGAACGCGGGGTACGCGAAGGCGTCGAACTGCATCTCCACCACGGGCCGGTACCCGCCCATCGCCATGCCGACCGCCAGTCCGACGATGCCGGCCTCGGCCAGCGGAGTGTCGAAGCAGCGCTGCTCCCCGAAGTCGCGGGTCAACCCGTCGGTGATGCGGAACACCCCGCCGAGCGGACCGACGTCCTCCCCGAAGACGAGCACCCGCTCGTCCCCGCGCATTGCGTCACGCAGGGCGGTGTTGAGCGCCTGCGCCATCGTGACCTTGCCCATGGTCGTCAGTCCTCCTGGTCGTGCGGTACGGGGGCGGCGTCGGCCGACGCCAGTTCGGCCGCCAACTGGGCGCGCTGTTCGCGCAGTTGCGGGGTCGGTTCGGCGTAGACGTGGTCGAACAGCTCCAGCGGGTCGAGCACGGAGTCCGCGTTCATGCCCGCGCGCACCCGCGCAGCCAACTCCTCGGCCTCCTCCCGCAGCGCCGCCACGTCCTCGTCGGTGAGCGCGTGCCGCGATCGCAGGTACGCCTCCAGACGGTCGACCGGGTCGGCGGCCCGCCACTGCTCGACCTCGTCGTCCTCCCGGTAGCGGGTGGCGTCGTCGGCGTTGGTGTGCGCGTCCATGCGGTAGGTGTGCGCCTCGACCAGGACGGGACCGTGTCCGGCGCGTGCGTGCTCGACGGCCGCTGTCAGCACCGCCAGCACGGCGACCAGGTCATTGCCGTCGACCTGCTCCGAGCGCACTCCGTAGCCGATGCCCTTGTACGCGAGCGCGGGCGCCGCGGTCTGCCGGGCCAGCGGCACGGAGATCGCGTACTTGTTGTTCTGGACGAAGAAGACGACCGGCGCGCGGAAGACGGCCGCGAAGTTCAGCGCCTCATGGAAGTCGCCCTCACTGGTGGCGCCGTCACCGACGAGAGCCATCGTCACGCCGTCGGTGCCCGCGCGGCGCAGGGACTCGGCCATACCGGTCGCGTGCAGCACCTGCGTGGCCAGCGGGGTGCACTGGGGGGCGACACGGGTGGCGGCGGGGTCGTAACCGCAGTGCCAGTCGCCGCGCAGCAGTGTCAGCACCTCGACCGGGTCGATGTCCCGGGTCACCAGGGCCACGGAGTCGCGGTAGGTGGGGAACAGCCAGTCGTCGGGGCGCAGCGCGAGCACGGCACCGATCTGGCAGGCCTCCTGTCCGCGGCTGGACGGGTAGACCGCGAGTCGGCCCTGCTTGGTGAGCGCGGTCGCCTGGGTGTCGAACCGCCGTCCCAGGACCATCCGCCGGTAGGCCTCCCGCAGGGCCGCGACCGGGGGCTCGGCGTAGTCGGCCGGCTGTCTGGCGACCGGCGTGCCGTCCTCGGCCACGAACCGTACCGGCGTCAGCGACGGCAGGAGGCCCTGGACCGTCTGGCGGAGGCTCTTCACAGACATGGAGGGCACTCACTTTCTCTGGACACTTGACAGGAGAATGGTGGCCATAGCGGAATGTGTGTTCAATACTTCGGCTCAACTGGCGATGAACTGCTGAATTGGGCGGGACAGGAGAGCAATGTGTTCGAGGAAAACGTGCTGCCGGGGTCGGCGGCCGGACGAACTGCCGTCCCGCTCGACGACATCGACCGGCAGATCCTCGGTCGGCTCCTCGAAGACGGCCGGATCTCGGTCCGGGCGCTCGCCGAGCAGGTGCACATCTCCCGGGCGAACGCCTACACACGTATCGGCAGACTCGTGGCCGAGGACGTCATCACGGGCTTCACCGCACAACTGAACGCCCAGCGAGCCGGCCTCGGTACGAGCGCCTACGTGACGATGAGCATCGAGCAGGACGCCTGGCGCGACATCTCGCGCGAACTGCGTGAGATGCCGTACGTGGAGCATGTCGCCCTCGTCACGGGCGACTTCGACGTCCTGGTGCTGGTGCGCGCACCGGACAACCTCGTGCTGCGCCAGGTCGTGCTGGAGAGCATCCAGGCGGTGCCAGGGGTGCGCTCGACCCGCACCTGGCTCGTCTTCGACGAGGTGCGCGGGCGCGGCGCCACCTGGACCGGCTGAACACCGGCCCGTTCACACATCGATCATCCGGCGGTGAGGCCGGGGCCGGACAGGGCAACCCCGGCGGGTTCCGGCACCGTGACCGTTAGCTGTTCTGCCACCGGTGCGCGTGCGGGAGCCGCCCGCGGGGTGTGCCACCTGGAGCGCACCACGCGAAACCGTCCGGTGACGAAATGGGCGCCCGCGCCCGGCAGGTCGGCGAGTACCGAGGAAGGGTCGGCCGGCAGGTCGCTGAGGTTCGCCACCAGATCGACCCCGGCGTCCAGCGCGGCCGCCTCGGCCGCCGCCAGCACCAGCGGGTCGGTGGAGTGCACAGCGGCGTAGAGCGCGCCGTGCCGTGCCACCGTACGGCGCAGGAGCGCCAGACTCTGCGAGGTCGACTCGGTCCCCACCAGGAAGGAGACCGGCCCGGGCCATTCACGCGTGTAGACCGGCTCGTCCGATGCCCGCAGCCGCACGAGCAGCGGGCTGCGCACATCGGCGCGCGGATGGTCCGGGTGGGCCACGGGAGCGGAAGCATGCAGGACCGGGCCGTACCGGGCGGCCTCCGCGAGGGCGCCGAGCACCTCGTCGGCGGTGATCGCGCCCAGTACTCGCGCCACGCGTGTGGGATGCCCGAGCAGGCGGTCCACGGCGTCGCCGAGGTCGGCCCCGAGGTCCCGGAGGGTCTTGTGGCCCTCGTCGGTGCCGAAGCCCTGCTCGGGCACCAGGATGTTCTGCGGCGTGGTGCGCACCGTGCCGTTGCACAGGCACAGGGAGAGGGCGAGTCCGCGGACCAGGCGCCGGTAGTCGTCGGTCGAGTCCACGACCACGGTGTTCAGCCCGGTCCGGTCGGCGAACACGGCGGCCTGGTGGGCGTGTTGCTCCAGCCAGCGCGCGAAACGTGCGGAGCCGGTGAAGTCGACGATGCGCACAGCCGGGTCCGTGGCCAGCCGTCTGTGCACCTGCCGCTCCGGTTCCGCCACCGCCAGGGTCACGACGTCCGGGGCGTAACCGGCTTCCGCGAGTACCTGCCGGGCGACCCGCACCGTGATCGCCAGCGGTAGCACCGAGCGCGGGTGGGGAGCCACGACGACGGGGTTGCCCGTCACGAGGCTGGCGAACAGGCCGGGGAGCCCGTTCCAGAGCGGGAAGTCGGGACAGCCGATGAGCAGCGACACTCCGCGGGGCACGAGGGTGCAGGTGCCCCGCAGCGCCAGCGGTTGCCCGCCTCGTTCGGCGCTCTCCAGGTTCAGGTCGGCCGGGACGCGTTCCGACTCGGCAAAGGCCTGGGCCACGGCTTCCAGGGCACGATCCTGGGCGCGGGGCCCGGCGGTGCGGAGCGCGGCCGGCACCGGCTGGCCGGTGGTGTGGTGAACGGCCAGGGCCAGCTCGTGGGTGCGGGTGTTCAGCCGGCGCAGGATCTCCACGGCGAGCCCCGCACGCTGGTGCAGCCCTGCGGCACGCCAGCCGGCCGCAGTCCGCCCGGCCGCCGCGACCAGCTCGGCCGGGTCGCAGCGCGGATAGGCGATGTCCAGATCGATGCCGTAGGGCGACGACTCCGTGCGCACTTGGCCGCGTTCGCCGGGCTGCCCCAGCTCGAAGGGCCGCCCCAACAGGGAGTCGAACACCTTCCCGGCGGTGCGTGTCGATCTCATCCCCGCGTCCGCTGCGTCCTGGCCGGTCGCCTCCGTGAAGGGGCGGCGGCGCTCACCGGCGGCGAGGGCCCGGACGACGCTCTGGAGCAGCTCGCGGTGCCTTTCGTAGGCACTGGGGCGCATGGCCTTCAGCCTATCCAGGTCGCCGCGAGTGCGAGCAGGGCGTCGTTCTCCTCCGGCAGACCGAGCGTCACCCGGATGCCCTCGCCGAGGAACGGGCGGACCACCACTCTCCCGCCGAGGCAGTGCACCGCGAAGTCCCCGCTGGCGTCGGCGAGCGGCAGCCACACGAAGTTGGACTGGGAGTCGGGGACGTCGTGACCCAGCGCGCGCAACCGCTGGGTGACACGGTCCCGTTCGGTGATCGTGCGCGCGGCCCGTCGGGCGACCTCCGCGGCTTCGCCGAGGGCGACGACGGCCGCCCGCTGGGCGAGGGCGCTGACGCTGAACGGCACCTGGGTCTTGCGCACATGTGAGGCGAGATCGGGCTCGGCGACGCAGTAGCCGACGCGCAGCCCCGCCAGGCCGTACGCCTTCGAGAAAGTCCGCAGAACCACCACGTTCGGCCGGTCGCCGAGGAGAGCGAGGGCGTCGGGGACCAAAGCGGGATCGGCGTACTCCCGGTACGCCTCGTCGACGACGATCAGCACATCCCGCGGCACCCGGTCCGCGAAGTCGAGAAGTTCCCGCTCACCGACCGCGGTCGAGGTGGGGTTGTTGGGGTTGCACACGAACACCAGCCGGGTCCGTGGGGTGATCGCGGCGGCCATGGCGTCCAGGTCGAGCGTGTGATCACGCAGGGGCACCCTCACCGCGGTGCCGCCCGCGACCGCGGTGAGGATCGGGTATGCCTCGAAGGAGCGCCAGCCGAAGACGACCTCGTCGCCGGGGCCGACGACCGTGTGCAGCAACTGCCCGCAGACCTCGGAGGAGCCGGCGCCCACCGCGATCCGCTCCGGATCGATCCCGTGACGCGCTGCCAGCGCCTCGATGAGGTCGGTGGCATCCAGATCGGGATACCGCGACACACCGCCCGCGGCCTCCGCGAGTGTTCCGGCCACGCCGGGCAGCAGCCCGTAGGGCGATTCGTTGCTGGCCAGAATGATGGCCCCGGGCAGTTTGCGGCCCGGGACGTAGGAGGGTAGCTGGGACAGGGATGCACGGACACGCACCATGCTGGACTCGCTTCTGCAGCGCTGGGCCCGAGGTTTTACTGTCGGGCGCTTGACAGGCAAATCGTGAAGAACGGACGACAACCGCTCAACTGTTTGGCGGATTCCGCGACGGATCGCCGGAAGTGGCTCATCGATCGGCAAACCGTCTCGCACAGGCTGCTCCGGAGCATCCGGCACGAGACGGACGGCGTGCCATCCACCGGGCATCGCATCTCCTGCTCGGTCACGACACGGACACAGCGGCCGATCGGCGCCCGCGCCGTGGGCGACGTCCGTACAGACTGCTCGCCGCCAGAGCCACGAGATGCCCGCGGCCCGCTCGTTCCGATCGAGGGAGAACATGTACAGAACCCACCTCCGGCTGCGCCACAAGGCTCTGACGGCCTGCGCGGCTGCTCTCGCGCTGCTCACGGCCGGCTGCGTGAAGGCGTCGGCAGGTGAACAGACCGGGGGCTGCCGTGGGGACGACCACTGGTCGCAACGGCAGCAGGCCGCCTGGCTGCGGTCCGCGGTGGCCTTCCGCGATCCGACCGGCCGGGGCGGATCTCCGTACCAGGTCGCGGCTGTCGAGATTCGCGCAGCGCGCACGGGCGATGTCCGGCCGTTGTGCGAACCGGTCGCGGTGCAGGTCGAATTCTGGAGCCTCACCGCGACAGCGACGGGGACGGAGATGTCGTCCGTCATGCGCTACCGGCTGTCCGCCGACGGAAGCAGGACCCGTAGCGTCGACTTCCCCGCCGGCCTTCCTGCCGCGCGGGACAGCGCCTGCACCAGGGTCCTCGTAGCGGCGTACGTGGGCGCCCCCCTCACGCAGGACCAACTGCCGCGGCGCCTGACGGATCTGGCCACCGTTCGGACCGCGGACGTGCGGTTCGGTACGGAGCGCATCGGTGCCTTCCGAATGCTCCTGCCGTCAGATCCCACGCGGTGCGACACAGCCCGGCCGACCGCGAGCCCCTCGCCCTCCAGGTCGGTGACGTGGGACATCCACCACCCGTGAACCGGCGATGCGCGGCTGTGACCGTGGGACCGGGGATGCATTGCACACCCATCGCCCTGTGGTCTGCCCCGCGGCTCGGTAGACGTTCAACGGGTCAGGGTCAGGCAGACGTTGTGGCCGCCGAAGCCGAAGGAGTTCGCGAGGGCGGCGGTGACCGGGCCGCGGAACGGCCGCCCGGTCACGATGTCCAGGTCGATCCGCGGATCCTGGTCGTCGAGGTTGATCGTCGGCGGGACGGCCTGCTCGCGCAGGGCGAGGACGGTCACCAGGGCGCCGAGGGCCCCGGCAGCGCCGAAGAGATGCCCGGTCATCGCCTTGGTCGCGGTGACGGTCGGGTGGTTGCCGATGGCTTCGCTGATCGAGCGGGCTTCGGTGAGATCGCCGTGGGGTGTGGCGGTGGCGTGGGCCATGACCAGGTCGATGTCCCCGGCGGCGAGCCCGGCGTCGGCGAGGGCCAGACACATGCTGCGGGTCTGGCCTTCGGGGTGACCCGCGGTCATGTGGTGGGCGTCGGAGGTGATGCCGGACCCGGTGAGCCGGGCATGCACCCGGGCGCCGCGTGCGGCGGCGAACTCGTCGCGTTCCAGGACCAGTACGGCGGAGCCCTCACCGATCACGAAGCCGTCCCTCGCACTGTCGAAGGGCCGGGACGCCTGATGTGGGGCGTGGTTGCGGGTGGAGTGGGCCATCGCCTGCGCGAAGCCGGCGAGGGGCAGTGGATGCAGACATGCTTCGGCACCGCCCGCCACCACGACGTCGGCGCGGCCGAGCCGGATCAGGTCCATGCCCAGGGCGAGAGCCTCGGCGCCGGAGGCACACGCGCTGACCGGGGTGTGGGCACCCGCCCGGGCTCCCAGTTCCAGGCTGACGACGGCCGCCGGGCCGTTGCTCATGAGCATCGTCACAGCACGCGGGGACACCCGCCGGGCTCCGGCGCGTTCCAGGATGTCGTCCTGGCCGAGCAGGGTGAGCACGCCGCCGGTGCCCGTGCCGATCGCCACCGCCAGGCGGTGTGGATCGACCTCGGGGCGGCCGGCGTCCCGCCAGGCTTCACGGGCGGCGATCAGAGCGACCTGTTCGCATCGGTCCAGGCGCCGGGCCTCCACCCGATCGAGGATCTGCGTCGGCTCCACGCGCAGCCGGGCAGCGATGCGCACCGGGAGCGGGTCGGCCCAGTCCTCATCGAGCCGGGAGACCCCCGACTCGCCGGCCAGCAGAGCGGACCAGGTGCTGGGGACGTCGCCGCCCAGGGGCGTCGTGGCGCCGAGCCCGGTCACCGCGATGTTCATCAGAGGGTTCTCCTTGGGGTGTACGGCCGCTCGGGAGCCGGGGCGTATGCCGGCGCGGCCGCGCGGTCAGGACCGGGGAGCCAGGTCGCGGCCGAGCGGTGGACGTGGAGTGGGAGCCGGCAGCCCCAGCAGGCGGCCGCGGATCACGGAGGCCACCACCATGGGATCGAACAGGCAGGTGGGCGAGTCCATGAGGTGGTAGACGCGGTCGAGCGTCCGCTGGGCCCGCACATTGCCATGTGCGGCGAGTCGGTCGACCTCACCGGACCACCGGCCGAACAGCCCTGCCACTCCACCGGAACGGCGATCGGTTCGGAGGTACCCCACGTCCTCACCCGTCGCGATGGTCCACGGGAGGTCGGCGGCGCGGGCGAACCGCCGCAGCAGTCGGCCTTCCCAGCCGGGTGCCGTACTGCCGGTCAGCGACTGCCGCAGCAGCAGCGCCTGGACGGCGGCCACGGTGATTCCCTGCCCGTACACCGGATTGAAGGCACACAGACTGTCGCCGGTCACCAGCACCCCGGCGGGCCAGTGCCGCAGCCGTTCGTAGTGATGACGGACGTTGCCCGTTCGCCGGTGCACGGCCACCTCACCCAGGGGACGGGCCCGGGCCGCGAGGTCGGCGAGCGCGGGGTCGCGCAGCCTGTTCAGGAAGCCGTCGAATCCTTCCGGATCACGGGGCGGCCGGTGTTCACCCGCGCCCACCGCCGCCACCATCCAACGGCCGCCCTCGACGGGCAGGGCCACGCCGCCCGCCGGAACCTCACGGGTCGGCAGGACGACGACGCCCGCCACGCGACCGAGGACATCGGCGGGCGCGCGGTAGACGCGGCCGGCGTAGCCGAACCGGGCGTCGACGGTCGAGGTGGGCACCTGTCCATGTCCCAGGAGCGTCAGCCATCGGGGCAGCCTCGATCCGTGTCCGGACGCATCCACCACGAGGTCCGCCCGCAAGGACGGACCATCGGCGCGTTCGACGAGCCATCCGTCCCCCGAAGGCGCGCGGCTCAGGCCGCGTACGCGGACGCCGGACAGCAGGCTCACCCCGGGGAGAGCCGCCACACGTCCTCTGACGAGGTATTCGACCAACGGGCGCGTGGCCGAGACGAGTTCGAAAGCGGGCGTACCGAACGGTGCCCAGCCCTGTTGGCCGAGCCAAGCGAGGTTGCCCGTGTCCAGCGGCACGCCGCCGGCCGCGACCAACTGCGCGCGCAGACCGGGCAGAAGCTCCTCGATCGCGCACAGTCCACGGTGCAGCAGCACGTGCGGCTGCCTGCCCTGGGGGACCCCGGGGCGCGGGGAGACTGTCGGGGTGCTCTGCCCGAGGTCCTGCTCCGGGCGCAGCCCAGGCGCGATCTGGTCCTGTTCCAGGACGGTCACCGGTCGACCGGCCGCCCCGAGGGCGGCAGCCGCCAGCAGGCCCGCCATCCCCGCTCCGATGACGACGGTGTGACCGGCGCTCATGAGGTGCGCACGAGCCGGAAGAGAAGGTGCCGCATGCGCTTCAGCCACGGCAGGGGCACATGACGCCACAGCGGGTTACCGGCGGAAAGGGGGATGTGTCCGCGGATCACGGCACCGTAGTCGAGTGACGCCGGATGCGGGAAATAGTCCGGCTTGCAGGCCACGATTTCCCTGAATCCCTTGTTGTAGTAATAGCGGAGCTGTGGATCACGGGGGAGGCCATGATGCATTTCATGCATGTAGACGTCGGCCGGTAGATCTGGATTAATCTGTTTCCAGGCCCGCAGTCCGGGCATCGGGGAGCCCAGATAGATATCGCGCCAGCCGTGCTTAAGGGCGTACGGCCAGAAGAACTCGAAAACAGCCGTCACCGATTCGGCGTCGACGCTGCTGAGGCTGATCCCGAACAGGGAATTCCCGGGTTCTTCGTCGCTTTCCTCCACTCGGGCGCAGCCGACCCAGTCGGGCGCCGAACGCAGCTGCGCGACACTGATCGGCTTCATGAAGAGCGAGGTCATTGCCGCTCCACTGGAAGTGTCGAACGCGCCTATGCTGAGCTGCGGGTATGCCTGTATTCGGGCGGTCAGATCCGAGGCGTCGGCCGCCTGGTCGCGGTCCCATTTCGTCTGCTCCAGGGTGAGGAGCGCGTCGATGTCGTCTTGCTTCAGGAATCGCGTCTCGATCGGACGCACGGGGGAATCAGGACCCCGTCCGGCGCGGTTTCCGCGGGGTTGGGAAGTGCTCGGCAAGGTCATTTTCTGTGTCTCCGGAAGGCCGTCTCATGTGGATGCCACAATAATGCCGACCGACCGATCGTTCGGGGAAGAGGGAAAGGGGGTCGAGTGGTATCTGTACATCGCGTGTTCGCGCGGATTCCATGTTGGAAATCTCGTATTCATCGCTGATTATGATCCGCATGTGACGCTGGTTACCCTTTTCGGCCGGGCGGGGAATTCCTGTTATTGTCCCGACGGAGCTCGAATCGGCCCCTCATTTCGGTTGAGGCCGATTCGGTGCTGCTTGCGTGCCAAACGCGCGCGCCCCCTCACTGCCTCAGGGAAGCTGTATGACTACTGAGTCGACCGCAGACGTCCGACTGCTCAAGGACCTGGAGCCGGCGGTGGAGGCCGGCCTGAACCGCCACTTGGCCGGCGCGAAAGAGTGGTTCCCGCACGAGTACGTGCCCTGGAGCCGCGGCCACGACTTCGGCGCGGTGTTCGGCGGCCGGGCCTGGCAGCCGGACCAGTCATCGCTGCCGGAAGCCGTAGGCACCTCACTGGTCGTCAATCTGCTGTCTGAGGACAACCCGCCGAGCTGCCACCCCATCATCGCGGAGCACTTCGGCCGCGACGGCGCCTGGGATACCTGGTTCCACAGATGGACAGCGGAGGAGGACCTTCATGGCCAGGCGATCCGGGACTACCTCCTGGCTTCACGGACCGTCGACCCGGTGGCCCTCGGACGTGCCCGGTTGGCGCATGTCAGCGCCGGTTTCGAACTCGAACACGCCTCTGTCGCCGAGGTGATCGCGTACGTCTCGTTCCAGGAACTCGACACTCGGGTGGCCCACCGCAACACCGGCCGGCTGTCCGGCGATCCCGTCTGCGAGGGGCTGCTGACCCGTGTCACCCAGGACGAGAACCTGCACATGCTGTTCTACCGCGACCTGCTCGACGCGCTCCTCGAGCTGGTCCCGGACGTCGCCATGCGGGCGGTCGCCACGGTGGTGACCGCCTTCCGGATGCCGGGTCACGGCATCGAGGGCTTCAGGCGCAAGTCCGCGCAGATCGCGCTGGCCGGAATCTACGACCCCCGTCTGCACGACGACGACGTGCTCCTGCCCGTGCTGCGCAGACTGAACATCTTCGAGCGCCCCGCAAGGGGCGCGGACGGCGAACGTGCCCGTGGGGAACTGGCCGCACATCTCACCGCACTCGACCGCGCCGCGCAGTGCTTCACGCAGCGACGCGAAGCCGCCCGACAGCGCATCACCGACGCCGACCGACCTACCCGCGTCGCCCGGAACGCCGGGCCGACAGTAGGAACGGAACGAACGCAGTGACGTACGCGACGGACTTTCGACCGCTGCCGCCGCCGGACAAAAGCCCGGCGGAACACCTGCGGCGTCGCACACCCGCGGTCTTCCGCGGGGTGGCCGCGCACTGGCCGGCCGTCAGCACCTGGACGCTTCCCTACATCGCCTCTCTCGACCCGTCGCTGCCGGTGCGGCTGGTACGGGGCAACCGGGAGAACACCCCCACCGCGTTCACCCGGTCGGAACTGGGAACGTACCTGCACCACCTGTCCGAACCGCCCCGGGCGGACGGCGATCTGCTCTATCTGAAGGAGTTCGATCTGCTCAGACAATTCCCGGCGCTGCGGGACGATCTGAAGGACATACCGTTCCTCCCGCGTGGCGCCGTCACCTCCAACAGCGTCTGGATCGGTCCGGCCCGGGCCCGTACCGGCCTCCACCAGGACCTGCTGGACAACTGCGCCGTCCAGATCGCCGGGACGAAGCGCTTCCTCCTCGCCCGCCCCGGCGTCGTCGAACGCGCCGGCGCGCTCTCCGCCAAGTACGACACCTGGGCGCGCCTGTCCCGAGTGGGCATCGAGGAACTGCTCGCCGACAGGGGAACGGTGACGGACGACGAGGACTTCTTCTCCGTGGAACTGGAACCGGGTGATGTGCTCTACGTGCCGGCTCGCTGGTGGCACGAAGTGGTGAACCTCGACGCAAGCATCCTTCTCAGCGGATTCTTCGGCTCCAGGGCGCACGTGGCGCGATTGTGGACACAGGTCGGCCTGCGAGACACCCTGCACCGCGCCCGGCTGCTCAACCCGAGGGACTGCACGTGTCATCCAGCCCGGCGATGACGACCTGCCGCCGGATCGCCATGCGGGACCGTCGTGCCGTCAGGTTTCGTCGCGCCGAAGACACCGGCCGCCCCGATCTGCTCACCATGGCCGAGAAGAGCGGACTCGCCCAACTATGTAACTGCTGACAAAGACTTGCACCATTCATGCCGCATACGGCGAGACCTATGGCGCTCGCAGCACCCATCGCCAGCCGCGGCACGAGGGCATCACCGCGGCCCGCTGCACCTGCCTGTTGGCTGTTCTGGATGCGAAGCGCGCGGCCTGGGGACCTGAGTCCGAACGACGTTTGCGACCGCGGTGCCGCTGAGCAGGCACACGTCGATTGCGCGATCAGTCGTGGCAAATATCGTGTCGGGCCCATCGGCGTGTAGCTCAGTGAGCAGAGCACCGGGCTCGAGACCCGGAGGGCGCGGGGGCGGATCCGGCCACGTCGGCTATGAACGGCAACGAGGAAAAGCCTGGGACTCCGGCCGCGCATCGAGGCTACCGCGAATCCCAGTTGGCCAAGGCCTTCGTCACTGCGGTCACCGATGAGGACGCCGTTGTCCGGGTACGCGCCGCGGAGCGAGTCCGGGTCTGGAGCGCCGTGTCGCAAGGGGCCGACGACGGCACGCTTTCGATCGGGTGGCGCACACCGATCGACGGGATGCCGGCCTGGGTCACGCCGAAGGTGGCACGGGGCGGCTTCGCCACGGGTGCGGCGAGTGCCGGCGGCCCGTTGCAGCCGTATGAGGGCGAGGCCGCCCGCCGGGCAAGGGTCACGGTCGCCCGCAAGGCGCTGTTCGCGCATTACCTGACCGACGCCGGCCTGGCCGAGCTGACCGCTCTGCTCGCCGATGGCGGGTATCAGGTGACCGTTCCCGAGGAGGCCGCCCTGCTGACGGTGGCGTGGCTTGCCGGCCATGGCGATGCGGCCGGCGCACTGCGGCTCGTCGACGAACTGGCTCCGTGGGTGGCCCGGTTGCGCTTCGCGCCGCCACCCGGGCCTGTCCGGGAACCCGCGGCTGATGACTGGGCGGTTTACCGCCTCACGGTGGGGGAGGCCCACGCGGCGGTCGCAGGGCGGCGCCCCGATCCGGCGGTGGAGGCGATGCGGGAGGCGCTGGCGGTGTGGAACCCCTTCGCGGACGAACTGCTCGCCCACTGGCTGGAGACCGCCGGGGACGGACGGGTCCTGGCACACGCACCGGACGCCGACTGGCGAGCCCGGGGAGCGGCTCTGCTGAAGCAGTACCGGCGGCTGGCCGAGGAGCACCGCTGGTGCGGCAAGCACCGCAGGCCGAAGGAGAACCTGGCCATCCTGCGTACGGCGATGGAGGAAGCGGTCGCCGGGCGGGAGCTGGACGCGCGGCGCAAGGGCCTGCTCCAGCACGCCGTCGAGGCGATAGTGCGCCGCCGCGGCCGTCCCGGCACCGTCGAACACGCCGCGCTGCGCGCTCGGCAGGCGGCCGACGCCGCCAGGCCCACCCATCACGCCCTGGCACGACTGGTCGTACGCCGGATGTCCGGCCTGCCACAGGACAGCGGGACGCCACAGGCCGACCGGCTCATCGGTCCGGTCACGGCCCAGGAGCACACTGCACCGGTTTGCCCGAGGGCACGCAAGTGCCGGAGGCGGTCGCCCGCGTCGTCCGAGGGACGCTCGCCGCGCCGATCGGCACGCTCATCGAACGGGGCGTGGTGTCCTCAGCCGAAGTCCTGGCCGAACTGGTTCCCCAACTCGCGGCGCCCACCGTCGCCTTGGCCTACCCCGATGCGGAACTGCGCCGCCTGATGGCCGCCACCTACCGGGCGTTCCGCAACCGCCGCTCCCTCCTGCTGCTCCACCTGGAGCAGCAGGTGCGGTTCGAGGAGCTTCCCTGGGTGCAGGCGGTCGCACGACACCGACGTGAGACGGGCCGGGCACGGCAGGACGCCCGCGCGGCACTTGCCGGTCTCGGGGAACTCGCTCTCCAGGGCTTCCCGGCGACGCCTTTGCCGAACCCGCTCGTCCGCGAACTCGGCACCATCGCCCGTACGGCGGGCGTGCGGGTGCCGTGGGTGGAGGACCTTGCTGCGGACATCTTCGTGGGCACCTTCACCGGCAAGTTCCTCGCGGCGGCCCGGCTGGCCGGTGGGCTGCTCGGCGGGACCCTGTACGAGCGGTACTACGGCATTGACTACGCCGCCGTCGCGGCGCTCGAAGCCGGCGAGAGCGGCGGGGGGCGCGACTGCCCCGCGTTCCGGGAGCTGTGCCACGCACGCGCCGGTGTGACGGGGGCACCGCCGTCGATGGCTGCCAAGGGGATGGTGATCGAACAGGCCCAGATCCTGACCACCCACAACCTCGCCGCCCTTGTCCACCCGATCGGCGTTTCTCCGGCACCCGGCTGGGACGACCTCGCCCGCCGTAGCTTCACCGCCGTTTGTCGCCTCACCGCACGGGTGCACCACAACCCGCGCCCGCTGGCGACCGTCAAGAACGCGGCCTCCGCGTGGCGCAACATGCTCTTCCACCTGTCTCTGTGCTCGCCGGAGCAGCAAGCCGCCGTTGTCCCATGGCTGGACGCAGAGGCCTCCCGCCACCCGGACCACGTGGCCGCCCGCCTCGCCCCCGTCCTTTCCGGCCTGCGCGTCGTGCGAGCGGGTGGAGCCTTCGCCGCAGATGGCACAGCGGATACCGGCAGGGCCCGCCGTTTCCTCGGCTGGAGGACGGCGGTCACTGGATGCCGGCCGCCCTCCTGCCCAGCCGGGCGACGATGCACTGAGGCGTTTTCGAGAGCGAAGCACAGACCCCTCCGAGAGCCTCGTGCGTCATACGTGCGTCACCGCCAGGCCCTGCGCCAGACGCTCGTGACACCGGTCGACGCCCCGACCGCAGGCCACGTGGTGGCGGCCAGTGGCACTGGAACTGTGTGAGTCGGCGATCACGGAATCGTCACAAGGACGATCAAGGGGGCGCTTCTTCGGCTACATGACGGCGGACACACCAGGATGACAGCGTCGACACAGCACATTCCGGCAACAACGCGCTTTCGGGGTGGTTCGGGTCGGGGCGGCACCCAATACGTTCTGCCGAACTTTGGCCGGCGGATCGAGGAGTGTGCGCGTGTTCAACCAGAACCGAGTCCTGCGAAGAGTGGCCGCGGTCGCATCCATATCCCTGGTGGCAGGATGCGGCGTCCTCTCCAGCAGCAGCGCGGGAGCCGGCGGGCCGATAGTCGTCGGGACGACCAGCGCCCCCAGCACCCTTGATCCCGCCGGATCCTGGGACGGATCCTGGGAACTGTTCCGGAACATCTACCAGACGCTGCTCGCCTACCCCGACGGCGCCACCGCCCCTCAACCCGACGCCGCCAAGAGCTGCGCCTTCACGGACTCAGGCAGCCGCACCTACCGCTGTGAACTGCGCTCCGGCCTGAAGTTCAGCGACGGCGACACACTCGACGCACGGGCCGTCAAGTACTCCATCGACCGGATCCGGACCATCAACGCGCCGAGCGGCCCGGCCGGACTGCTCGGCAGCCTCGACCGGGTGCAGGTGGTCGGTGACCGCGAGGTGGTCTTCCACCTCGACAAGGCCGACGCCACCTTCCCGTTCGTGCTCGCCACCCCGGCCATGTCGATCGTCGACCCCGACGACTACCCCGCCACGTCGCTGCGCAAGGACGAGTCGGCGCACGGCTCCGGGCCGTACACGCTCAAGTCCTACGAGGGCGGTAAGCAGGCAGAACTGGTCCGCAATGACAGCTACCAGGGCTTCGCCGACCGGCGGAACGACGCGGTGACCATCCGCTACTTCCATGATTCAGCCACAATGGTCGAAGCCCTGCGCTCCAGAGCGATCGATGTCACCTACCGCGGTCTTGCCGCGTCCGACATCATCGCCCTGCAGTCATACAACTCCTCTGACCTGCAACTGATTGATGGTGCCGGTATCGACATCAACTATCTGGTGTTCAACCCCAAAGCCCCATGGGCCAGGATTCCGGCCGTGCGCAAAGCCGTTGCCCAGGTCGTAAACCGTCCCGCCATCGCCTTCACGGTCTACCAGGGCACCGTCGACCCCCTCTACTCCATGGTCCCGGCCGGGCTGACCGGCCACACAGCCGGCTACTTCGACACATATGGCGACCCCAGTACCTCCAAAGCCCGCCAGATCCTTGCTGACGCCGGCATCACCCAGCGGGTCCCGCTCACTCTCTGGTACACGACTGACCGCTATGGCTCGGAGACTGCGCGGGAGTTCCGGGAGCTAAAGCGGCAACTGGACGGCTCGGGCCTGTTCACCATCACCCTCAAGAGCCGGCCGTGGAAGACGTACGTCGTCGGTTACCAGAGGGGCGAGTACCCGGTGTTTGGGCGCGGCTGGTTCCCCGACTTCCCCGACCCCGACAACTTCATCGCCCCCTTCGTCGGCGACCACAACATTCTCGGTACGCCCTACCCGTCACCCGTGATCACCGGCAAGCTGCTGCCCGAGTCGCGCGCCGAGAGCAACCGCGGTGAGGTCGTCGTGGACTTCGAGAAGGCGCAGCAGATCCTCGTCGACGACGCCCGACTCATCCCACTCTGGCAGGGGCGGCAGTACATCGCGGCCAGCGACGACATCTCCGGCGGCGAACAGGCGCTAGACCCCTCGACGATCATGATGATGTGGGACCTGCACCGCAAGACCAGTTGGTGAATCGGCTGTCCGGCGCTGCTTGCCGGTGATTCCTGACGTGGTTCGTCAAGCCGTGGGGACTATTGGCGTATCAACCCGGGATGTTCCGGACGAGATCGCCGAAGCGCTGGGAGGCCTGGAGGAGGCACCCCTACGCACTCTGGAACGACCGCTTCTGCCTGGGGCGCGATTCCTGGCGATGTTCGATGCCAAGGACCGCCACCGTTCCCGGACAGGCAGAAACGGCACACGTCGACGGCAGCAAGTAGTCGCCTCGGTAAAAGGCGCGATGAGCAAAGGGCATCGGTCAGGTGTGGCTGGTCGGCTCTGGCTGGATGACGCGCCCTACTTCTACTCCAGGTCGTCGGTGTCCTCGGGAGCATTCGGGTCGCGCAATGGGCGCAGGCCCGCGTTCGGGCTCCTGGCCTGGATGTTGAACTGGTAGAGGCCCAGGAAGTTGATGTGCCGGTCCTTCAGGTGGAGAGCCGGGCGCATACGCCACGACGTGGAGCGTGCTGCGCGCGATGATTCCGGGACTGCTGACGTCCGGCGCGACCCCGAGAGAGGACTCGGTGATCCCCCTCGGTGGCGGCCGAGTGCGTCGAGCGATGTTGTGCCCAGGACGCCCGACCCGGGCTCGACGCGATCGCGGCGCGCGGCGGCGCATCGCAGTTGGTCAAGCAGGCCCGGCGGCTGAAGGAGACGCTGGCCACCTGAAGCCGACCTCGTGCTCCGCGGACCGCTCTTCCCGGCCTGCTCTTCCCGGCTCTCACCTGAGCGATCTAGGTAAAAACACGCAGGTCCAGGGTCCGCATCGCCACATAGCCTCCCGGTGTGCACAGAAGAAGGAGCGCCGACGCCGTTCCCGTGCGCGTCGGCATAACCGGGGTCGGCGCCAGCCTGCCCGACCAGGTCGTGAACTCCGAGCAACTGCGTCGGCAGGTGGCACGGACCAGCGGACTGCCGCTGCCGACCGGGATATTCGAGCGGGCCACCGGCATCCTGACCCGCAGGGTCGCGGCGGAGGGCGAGTACGCCTCCACCCTGGCGGTGTGTGCGGCGCGCGGTGCCCTCGGCCGGGCCGGGCTCGACCGCTCGACATCGACCTGGTGGTGTTCGCCTCAGCCACCCGGGACGTGGCCGAGCCGGCGACCGCGCACATCGTGCAGGACCAACTGGGCTCCCAGGCATACGCCCTGGACGTGACCAACGCCTGCAACAGCTTCGTCAACGGGATCGACACAGCCCGGGCCATGATCATGGCCGGGTGGGCCACGCGCCCCCTGGTCGTCACCGGCGAGACACCCAGCCGGGCCGTCCGCCGGGACCCGGCTGGCCCCGCCCGGTTCCGGGACGCCTTCGCCGGCTACACCTTCGGGGACGCCGGCGCGGCGGTCGTCCTGGAAACGGTCCACCGCGGCGGGATACTCGACGTCGACTCCGAGACCCACTCCGAGCACTGGCGACTCGGCGGCATCGCGGGCGGCGGATCACGCCATCCCCGAGGAGACGAGCACACCTACTTCCACGGCGACGGCCGCGCACTGCGCGAGGTGTTCGAGAAGGTCGGCACATCGGTACTGGACCGGGTGCGCCACCGCACCGGCCTGGACTGGGACGACCTGCGGTATGTGCTGGTCCAGCAGGTCAGCCGTCATGGATGCGCTGAAGATGGCCGCGGGACGCGGTCAGCTGAAGCCTGGATGCATTGCGCACTCGGACCGAAGCAGTGAATACACCTCGGACGAACTCCGGTGTGAGATAGGTCGGTTGGGGCTGCGGCAGAGCATGGGCCGCACCGGCTCCTGCTTCGACAATGCCACCGCCGAGTCGTTCTTCAGCTCTGCTGAAGGAGGAGATCGGAACCCGTCGCTGGCCCGACCGGACCAGCGCCCGCGCTGACATCTTCGCTTTCGTCGAGACCTTCTACAACCGACAGCGCCTACGCCGCCATCCACGCTGGGGCTACCTCACCCCACTGGAGACCCGGCAGCGTCTGGAACAACAACACGCCTTCGTGGCGTAAGCATCGAGTGTCCAAGATCGCGGGGAAGCTTCAATCGCGCTTGGCTGCGTCAGGGGGCGCTGGAGCGATGCTTGGAGGGCGAGGGCCGCGGCGGCCATGACGAGTGCACCGAGCACATGGCGCGGGCGGGCCCCGCGGCACATGGACGGTGCGCGCACAGTTCACTGCCGTATGAGGGGGAGTCGGAGGACTCCGCGGTCGTGTCCGACGATCACATCGGGGCCTGCGGTGGCCAGGCAGGTGACCGCCACATCCAAGGCGATGTGCTGCACCGTGCCGCTCTCCGGTTCCCATACCCGCAGTCTGTGACCGTGTTTTCTGCTGGTGACCAGGACAGTGCGGCCGTCGGGCAGGGTGGTGCCAGTGATGACCGGCAGGCCGGCAGTACCTGTGGAGACAGGCAGACCGTCGCCGATCGGGGCGCCGGTGGTAAGGTCCCACAGCATGACCACGCCGCGGTTGTCTCCCGTAGCCAGCACGGTTCGGTCGTGCGTGGGCACCGCCGCCACGGCTGCCACACGGTGGTCGGCATCGGCGAGCGCACGTGCGCTCAGTTGCACGGCCGCGCCTCGTGCCCAGGGGTCGTCGACGGCCGGATCCCACACGTGAAGGCGGCCCCCGGTGTCCGAGGCCGCGATCAGCGTATGGCCGACAGAGATCGGGATGGCGGCGATCGACTGGATCGGACTGCCATAGGGGTTGAGGCGCCCGACAGACTCACCAGTGACTGGATCCCACAACCGGACAGCGCCTCGGGGGGTGGCGGTGACGAGCAGGGTGCGGCCGTCGGGGACGGTCGCGGTACACATTCCGGTCACCCCGCCGGGCCAGTTGCCGGCCGGTTCGCGAACCGGTCGCCCGATGACGGGGTCCCATACGGCGATCGTCCCGGTGTCGCCTCCGCTTGCCAGGAGGATGCGGCCGTCGGGCAGGGGCAGGGCCGTCATCGTGCAGATACGGTCAGGATGTCCCGGCAGCGGTCCATGGACGAGTCGGCCGTCGGCCACGTCCCACAGGCACACCACACCCCTGTCCCCGGCGCCGGCCACGAGCGTCGGCTGACCGGAGCGGGAAATCACCGCCAGTGAGTCGACACCCCCGAATGAACCGGGCGCGGAATCGGAGAACACTGATATACGGCCCCAAGGTGTGCCGTCGGCCGCAAGCAGAGCGTTCCCCTCCCGCCGGAACCGGGTCGCTGCTTCACCTGTTCCGCCCGCCGCCGCTGACTCTCCCGTGGCAGCCGACCAGCCGGAGTCCGTCCACGCCTCCGTCAGATGGCTCTGAGGGCGCGCACCGTTCGGATTCTCCGCCAGACCGTCAACGATCGCCCATGTCTGCTCGCAGTCCCAGCAGCGGAAGTATCCGGATAGCGACATCAGTTTGCGGGCCCATTCCCTCCCGGCCCATTGCGGGGCAGCCTTGACCGCGACCAGGCCGGCGACCAGGCACAGGACGGCCTGCCCCGGTGTCTCGGGGTGTACGCCCGCCGCTGCGACTTCGCGTGCCACCCGCAGGAAGGGCTCCCACCCCTCTCCCAGCGCCTCCTCCCGCAAGGCTGCGGCGACCTCGCCCCAGGGATGCCCGCCTTGGCGGACATGGGCGGGATCAGGCATCCCCGGAGCCTCGACAGCCGGACGCACCGGGTCCACGAAGAACCCAGGGATCTCGGTATCGCTCCCGCACCCGGGACACAACAGCAGCAGCTCACTTTCCTGGGTATCGGGAAACTGCTGCAGCGCTGGGGCGATGTGGTGACCGGCGAAGGCCACACAGGACAGCGCGAGGTGGGCGCAGACCGTCGCGGGAGCGCCGGCGGCAAGGAGGCTTCGGGTGGCTGCCCGCTCGGCCAGACGCAGTGCGGCGCTGAACCCCGCCGCGAGGTCGGCCGGGACGGGTGGCCTGTAGTCCGCGGTCATGATGAAGCCCATGTCCACCCAGAAGTCCACGGTCCGTCCAGGAGGCAAGGCCGCTGCCGCCTCGACGAGATGCGGCAGGGCTGCATAGGCCCCGTCGGAGACGACTCCGTCGTCCATGAGGCCGCCGGCCAGGTGCGACCAGGTCCGCCTCCATTCATCACCGGTCCCGGTGGCAGCCATGGACGCCATCTGCTCCAGGAGTGCTCTTACCTCGTCGGCTGTCACACCGTCAAGATCACGCCAACGAGGTTCGTGCAGGGGCAGCTTCGGAATCATGGAGTGAGTCTCGCAATCGTCGCTGACAAGTGAGGGGGCCTGCTGCTCCCAGGCCGGCGCCGCGTTGAGATGCTGTGGCCTGGCAGACGAGGTGCCGTGCGGCTCGGCAGGGCGTCATACCTCGCCGCGGATCAGCTCGTCATCTGATCGACGACAACTGACACGGAACGGGGCACGATCCGCTCCAGTACCGGCAGTACAGGGTTCCAGCCGTCGAGAACCACGACCTGTGCGGCAAGCCTGCAAGCCTGGGACGGCTCGGACAGTTCCACGAGTGCGGCCAGTGCGCGGGCTCGTGTTGCACGGTAGGCGATCGAGCGGGTGAGGGCCTCGGCCCGGCCGGGATCGCCGCGCCGGGCCAGTTCTCGGACCACTGCGACGAGTGCCTCGCCTTTGGCCCAGCGGTCGGTGATCGAGTGGACGAGGGCCTCGGCCCGGTCCGGATCGCCGCGCCGGGCCAGCTCCCGGACCACTTCGATCTGCGCACTGGACTGTGCCCGGCGGTCGGGGATCGCGTGGGCGAGAGCCTCAGCCCTTCCCGTGTCGCCGTAGCGGGCCAGCTCCCCGACGATCTCCGCCTGCCGCCCGACGCGCAGATCGGGGTCGAGCAGGTCGGCGAGTGCCATGGCCCGCTCGACCTGCCCGTGCCGGGCCAGCAGGAGTGTCACGGACCTCACCAGAATGTCGTGATCACGGCCGTCGCCGGTCTCGAGCAGTGCCTCGGCCCGGTCGGCCAGGGCCAGGGCCACGTCCTGGTCGGCGGTTTCCGCGACCGCGTCCAGCACGCATGCCATGTCCCAGGCGTCGAGCGGGGATCTGGGTGAGGGCGGGCCAGCGTCAGCCTCGTCCAGATCTCCTTCCAGGACCATGTCCTGGTCGGCGGCTTCGCCGAGCGCCCACCCACAAAGCGTGCCATCAGCTCCGACGGCGGGTTCGGGTTCGGTGTGCAGGAGAGCGTCCAGCCGGTCAAGGTCTCCCGCGAGCGCCTCGCGGGCCAACACCACCGCCAGGCGCCGTGGATTGGACCACCCTGCCGGGTTGCGGGACCGGAAGCGGTCCTCGACGCGGTCGGCGAGTGCGGCGGCCCGGTCATGGTCGCCGGTGGCGACTGCCACCTCCACGAGGAGGGCGAGCACCTTTTCCGTCCCGTCGACGGGGTAAGAACTCACCTCGTCGTCGGCGCGAGCGGCGAACCTGAGCGCCTCATCGATGTCGCCGCTGTCCGCCACCGCCTTCGCCAGCAGGGCCCAGGCCCAACCCCAGTTGTGGGGGTAGCGGATCCTCACCACCAGAGCGACAGCCCTGGCGCGCTCACCGGCACGGGCCCATGCCGGCACGAGAGCGAGCAGTGCCTGGTCTCGCTGCTGCCGTAGCGGAATCGACTCGGCCAATGCCTGGGCGCCGCCCAGGTCTCCCGCGCCGGCCGCGGCTTTCACCAGCTCCAGAAGCTCCCTGCCCTGCTTGAGCTCCTCACTGATCGTGTACGCCAGCTCAGCCGCGCGGACGAGGTGACCGGTGCGGGCGAGCGCACTCGGCAACCACCCTCCGGCGAGGTCGGTGCCTGGGGGCCTGCCCACCGACAGCCGGAGAACGGCCAGCAGACAGGGCTCGAACCCGCTTTGCACGATGTTCCTTCCGGCGTCGCTCTTCGGTGCCAGGCCGCGACGTCGCTCCCGTTCCCGCCTCATGAAAAGCTCATGCCCCCACTGGGCCAACCCCTCTGGCATGCCTGGTACTCCCTTGGTGAAGCTGGCCCCTGGCGACGCGTCTATTCACTCCGGCCGTTGTTGCCGGTGCGCGAGAGTGGCGGCAAAGGCCCCGATCTGACGGAGTCCTGCCAGTGACCTGGTCGAGATGTTGTTCCTATTGGTGCGCAGGATGGCGACACTGCGCCCGCTCAGCTGGATCGCGGCGGAGATCCGCTCACCGTCTGTGCGAGCGATGCCGTACGGCCCCGATGGCAAAAGCCCATCGGCAGGCCATATGGCGCGCCGTCAGGTGGCCGCCGTCTGCACCACCGTCCTCGACGGCCGCCTTGTGGAGCCTCTCGATGCGCCAATCCCCGCAGCCGACGCCCGGTGAACAGGACGAGGACGCTGCCGTCAGGTCCCTTCAGAGTCCTACGCGTCCCGACGTCCTCATGGCCCCGCGACGTCACTCTGCCGATCGAGATCTCCTGCCGGCCGAAGGGCCGCAGCACGCGGCCGTGGCCACCACGACGCCGTCCTCGAAGCAGTAGAGACGAGGCGTGGGGCCGCCCGCCCGTCGTTGGTATCGGGGCAGCGTCAGAACTACGACCGAGGCCACGGCAGCCGTGAGGAAGAAGACGGCAACCGGCAACTGCAACCACCAGGGACTCCCTTGGCGATGTTCGCAAGACGGGTCGAGGCCTCCCAGCCGGTCCAGCCGGCAAGGGGAACGAACCATAGCCACGCGGCCCCGTTGGGCGACTCGTCGGGGCATGCGAATGCCACGTGGCTGCCACAGCCGTTGGCGGTGGCATCTCCGCCACTTGTTCGCGTTCTCGCATGCCACCCCTCGGATGAACATCCGTAGCTCTCCGATGCCGAGTGTTCCGGTCACGCGGTCCCCTGTCATCCGTGGAACTACGGAGATGGCCGACCTGACAGGGAAAGATGCGTAATTCCACTGAGGACTTCCAGTCCAGCAACTGGAAGGCTCTCGCCGTTGTGGACAGAGTTCGACCTCACGTGTGGCGAGGCGGGGATTGACGGATGTCAGGAAACGCGTTGCTGCTGCTGTTGGCCGCCGGCTTCGGAGGGTGGGCGCTGGTGGAGGCGGTCTGGTACGCGACAAGGTTCACCTCGGACCCGGTGGCGCGCTCCGTCGGCTCCCGGGTCGTGCGGGTCGAGGTACCGCCGCCCGAGACGGATCGAACGCACGGCCTGCCGGTGACCGTGGCCTTCCAGGTCCCGTCGACCGGGCAGGAGCTGACGCTGCGAACGGCCGACGGGAAGAACGGCGCGCTGTACGCCGCCTGGGAGGGCCGACCGGTCTGGGTGCGTTTCCCGTCGGGAGAACCCTCCGCGTTCCGCGTGCAGAGCTCGCCGGTCAGCCGGGGACAGGATTTGGCCGGTGCGGGCCGCGGTGCTCTGCGCGACCGTCCTGCTCCTGCGTTTCACGACCGTCCAGCACCACAGTTACGGCTGGGCCCTGCTCGGTTTCGGCGACGGCCTGACCGTCCTCCTCACATGCGCCTGCGTCGGCGCCGTCCGGCGGCGAGGGCGTCGCCGGGCTCTGCTCGACAGCGCACCGACAGCCGGATGAATACGACGATCCATCGGCGCCTTGCACCGAAGTTCCGCGTCATTAACCGGCGTTGACGTTTCCATAATCTTGACCGATTCAGTGGCCGAGCGATCATATGAGGTCGTACATGCTATTTCGAGGCCTTCGCGCCAAAGGAACTCTCGAGCTTTTCGCGGCCAGTTGTTCGGGGCTCGGCTGTGCCGCCGCGCTGATATCGATCGTCGCGGGCCAGTTGACGCCGTGGTGGGCGCTGGTCGTCCTGCCCTTGGGAATTCTCAACGCGATCGAGGTCATCGGCTACTTCGCGTACCTGCCGGTCGCCGAGAAACCGTACATCCTCCGTTCCGCCCGCAGCGGCGCCGACGCCGACGGCGAGCAGCAGGGTGAGGACGGTCGGCGCGGCGCCTTGTGCTGGCAGCTGGAAACCGGCGGAGCGGTGAAGGAGTCGTCCCCAGCAGTGGTCGACGGCACGGTCTTCGTCGGCAGTTGGAACTACCTTTTGTGGGCCGTCGACGCCGCCTCCGGCGAGGAACGCTGGCGCTTCCGGACCGGCGGTGTGGTCTCCGCGTCGCCGGCCGTCGCCGACGGCACCGTCTACATCGGCAGTTGGGACAAGTGCCTGTACGCGGTGGACGCCGTCTCGGGCCGGGAGCGGTGGCGGTTCAGGACGAACGGCCTGCTGCGGTCCACTCCGGTGGCGGTCGACGGCATGGTCCTCTTCGGCGGCAACGACGGCTTGTTCCGGGCGGTCGACGCCGCCTCCGGCGAGGCCCGTTGGCAAACCGGCGTCGGCAAAGGCGTGGTCTCCTCACCGACGGTGGCGGGGAACTTGGTCTACGTCGGAAGCAACAACGGTGTTTTGTGGGCCCTGGACACCGCCTCCGGCCAGGTGCGGTGGCGGCTCAAGACACACAGCGGCCTGTGGTCGTCCCCCGTGGTGGCCGACGGCCTCCTCTACGTCGGCAGCGCCGACTGGCACCTGTGGGCGGTGGAAACGGCAACTGGCCAGGTCCGGTGGAAGCTCCCGGCAGGCACCTGGGTGAAATCCACGCCGGCGGTGGCCCACGGCCTCGTCTACTTCGGCACCGGCGACGGGTATCTGTGGGCGGTCGACGCGGTGACCGGCGAAAGACGGTGGAGGCACAAGGTCGGTGTCTGGGTGCGCTGGGCTCCGCTGGTGGCGAACGGCACGCTGTATGTCGGTACGAACGACGGCCGTATGGTGGCGCGGGACGCCGTCTCGGGCGAGGAACGGTGGACGGCGGAGACCGGCAGCCCGGTCTTCTCCACCCCGGCGGTGGCCGACGGCGTACTGTACTTCGGCCTCCAGAACGGGCGTCTGCTGGGTGTCCGCGCCTGAGCGGGAAGCGGGACCGCCTCATCCAGGTCGCCACCGTCAACAACCTGCTGTCCCCCACGCGCGTCAAGTCCAGCGCATCCAGCGCAAGCGGCGTGCGGCCGGGCAGAAGCGCCAGCGCACCGTCTACGCGATCACCGACCTGCTCGCCGAACAGGCCACCGCGCCCGAGATCGCCTCCTGGGCCCGAAGCCACTGGACCGTGGAAAACACCGTGCACTGCTGTCGCGACGTCACCTTCGGCGAGGACGCCAGCCAGGTCCGCCACCACCACACCCCCGCCGTCCTACGCGACCTGATCCGTTCCTGCCTCAAGCTCGCACATGATCACGAACTCAGACATCCGGCCTGAACGCCGGGGCCCTGGGGCCCCGTTCCTCTACGTGCACGATTCAGTAATTTCCGCGATGGATCTGGGGCTGCCCCTTGCGACCATGGTGAATCGCGTGCACCGGGTGGTCGGTGCGGAGGGGCAGTACATGAGGGTTTCCCAGAGGCGGCACGCTGCTCCGGAAGCGTGGGCGAAGGCGCCCGTGCCAGGCCGAGGGGGACGAACGGCGCGGTTCCTCCGGACCAGTCATCGTCACGCGCCCAGAGGCATGCACCGTCGTCCGACGAGGAGCGACGAACAGTTCCAGCGTTTCACACGAAGAGAAGGATGCTGTCCCGTGAACATGTCGGTCCGCTCCCGTCCCGCTGTGCGAGGTGTTCTCGCCATGACAGGCACAGCGCTGCTGCTCACCGCCCTCGTCGGGTGCTCTAAGGGCAGGGAGACGATGGTGGGCTGGGCCAAGAACGGCAGCGAAAAACACGTCCGTGCCATCGCCACGGATTTGAAGACCCTGGGTGACGTGAGCGATCACTCTACTGCGGACCCCACGATCGCGCCGCGCTGCACTCAGGTGCTCGATGACGTGAAGGCGGCGAAGGCCTTCCGTGACCCGCCGGACAAGATCGTCAACACCAGTTGGCAGGAGACGCTCAATCACGTCCAGACGGCCGCTTCCCACTGCCTGCGCAACGTCAAGACCGGCGGGGGACTGAGCCTCGTCGAGGCCATAGACGCGCAGACCTCATTTCGCGATTTCCTCAGCGAGTTCGAGCGCGCCCTCAGTCAGTCCTGATCCTCGCTGTGCCCGCGCGCGGCTCGTCGGTCCGGGTCCGGCGGATCCCACAACGAGCCAAGTGCAGAACGGTGTTTCGCACTACGCCGACTTGCCGCCGCATCCGAAGCTCGGTCCGCAATGTGTGTCAGTGGTCCCTTTCAGGATGGGAAGGGCCTGCAAAGGTCGACTGTGCGGGCAAGGCGGAAGCGGGCGCGTGGTAATGCTGCCACAGCGGCAGGTAGCTCAGTAGGCGCCGTCGCGGAGGATCGCGAACAGCGCATTGATTGTTTGTCGGGCCAGCCGAGCAGGGCCTGGATCGAATCTTTCCTGCTGCTGCGCTGCCCGGCCATCTCAATGGTTAGCAATTTGCTGCGAATTATCAAACCATAGACAATGGAGGTACAGATGGGGCTTGCGGAACGCCGTAGCGTTGAGCGGTTCAAGAGCGAGGACTACCCCGCCTGGAAGTCGCGGATCGACGAGGCGGCAGGGTTCGAGGTGCCGATCGAGGTGACGTGGGAGGAGCTGGCTGTCGCCGATTACGCGGACAGGTACGCAGACTACTTCCCGCAGGTCTTCTTCCAACCGCTGGTGGACGCGTTGAGAGCGGTCGCGGTCGATGACATGGGCAGGAAGCCCTCCGCGAGGGGATATCGAAAGTCTTCATCAGGAATACCGGAAAGTTCATCAGCCCGGCAGGGATTTCCTTCATCGACGGTGTGTTGACGTTTGACCACATGTCAGACACCAACACCCATCACGGAGAGGAGCGAACGAAAAAGCTTCAGGATGTCCTCGAGTCCAGCCTCTAGCACACCAGAGGCACTTTGACGTCTTCTCTCCTTGAGGGGCGGTCTGGGTGGGTCCGCCGGCTGATTGCCTGTGCACGCTCTTTTCCGGACTGCCCCGATCATGTGCGGTAGTCGCTGACAATTACAACGTCCCCATCAGCCTGCCAGTGTGATCCACGAGCCCGCACGGTTGACGTGATAACCACTAATAGTGCTTCGTTAGGTCTCGGCGTTTTCGCCGATCAAGAGCATGTTGGGTACGTGGACATGCATGAAGTGAGCCGATTACGGGCCGCGTTGGGGTTGTTCGTGGCGGATGTGTTCGCCTCGGTGCCGCGTACGGATCAGCGGTCCAAGGGCGAGTGCTATCTGCGGGGGCTGATGCTGGATGGCCGGGCGTTAGTCGATCCAGCCGATGGCCCAGCGTCTGCCGGACGGGAACATGCAGGCCCTGCAGCAGTTCGTGAACCAGTCGCCGTGGGATCCGCTGCCGGTCAGACAGCGGATCGCCGAGTTGCTGTCCCAAGTTGTCAGGCCCGAGGTGTGGGTGATCGACGACGTGTCGTTCCCCAAGTGCGGCAAGGCGTCGGTCGGGGTGGGCCGCCAGTACCGTGGGGGCGTCCTGGCCGTGCGGCCATTCGACCGGACTTGTTGTGTGCTTCCTTCCAGTCCGGAAGGTCTTCGCCCTTGCGCCGGCGGTGGGGCATGACGAGCCCGGTGCCGGGATAGCCGCCGTCGGCGATCGTGAGTGTTCTGGCGACGGCGGCTTTGGCGCCGGATTCCTCCACGCCTTGCAGTCGTTGCAGTTGCCAGGCACTGGCCGTCCGACCGCGACGACCAAGCGGGGGTCGGCATCGATGACGACCTGGTGATTCGTCGAGTAGCGATAGTTCTTGGACTGCTCGGCGATGGTGTGGTCGCGGGTCGGCACGAGGGTGCCGTCGACGATGAGCACGGTGTCCCTCCGGAAGCGCTGCCGCTGTTTAAGGGCGAGCTGTGGCGCGGTGTGGTCAATGATGCGGTCGGCGCTGGACGTTGAGATGCCGAACAAGGGCGCAAGTTGGCGCAGTGTCAGGTTGGTTCGCCAGTAGGCCGCGACGAGGAGCACTCGGTCTTCCAGCGGCAGCGGCCAGGGGCGCACCGGGCGAGTTCGTTCAGCTCCTTCCCGTCGCAGACGGGTGATCAGCTTGCGGAAGTCGCGCGGGCTCAGCCCGGTGAAGGGAGCTATCCAGGACGGCTCCGACGCCGTGATCACACCAGCCACCGCGAGATCATCCCATCCAGCGCTGGGTGCCTTGGCGCCCAGACGGAGTGCGGGCTGGTCGCACGCCGCACGGCCTCCGTACGTTCAATGAACGCAGAATTCGTTGCCCTCTGGGTCCTCCATCACGACGAAGAAAGAACCCGAGCCCTCCGAGTCCTCCACGCGCAACCGGGACGCGCCCGCGGTCTCCAGGCGCGCCACCTCGGCAAGCACTCGCTCCTTGCGGGTGGCAAACGGGATGCCACGCCCTCCGCTCACGCCCAGGTCAAGGTGGAGCCGGTTCTTGACGACCTTCGGCTCGGGTACCTGCTGGAACCAGATCCGCGGGCCGACGCCATCCGGATCGATGACGGAGTCACTGCAGTCGCCTGCACCCAGCTCCTCCTCCGACACGCCTTGCTCCAGCCAGTACGCGCGCCAAGTAGCAAACGGTGCAGGCGGCGGCTCGACCCGGTACCCCAGTGCAGCGGCCCAGAATGCCGCGAGCCGCTCGGGCTCAGCACAGTCGATGGCCAGCTGGAGTTTGAGTTCAGTGATCACCGGCCAACTGTACTGGCCACATGAGCGCCGCCTCTGCGC
This sequence comes from Streptomyces sp. NPDC005303, assembly GCF_040607335.1. NCBI lineage: Bacteria > Bacillati > Actinomycetota > Actinomycetes > Kitasatosporales > Streptomycetaceae > Streptomyces > Streptomyces sp. NPDC005303. The sequence continues at coordinate 98,126 of NZ_JBEXGM010000032.1, forward strand.
CCCGGCGACGACCGGATGCAGCCAACGACCGGTGGGTGCCGCTGACGCCAAGACATCAGTAAATCGGCGCTGATGACTCTTGGAAGGATGGCACCATCCTCACCCGCTGCAACGTGATTGCGGGACAGGCCTTAAAGGGTGTTGCACAAGGCCGTGTTCGGGCAGGTCAGAGCCTGTGATCGCGGTCTTCTGGTCATGATGCGAGGGCGAGGTTGTGCATGTGGGCG
>NZ_JBEXGM010000033.1:0-96452 GCF_040607335.1 Streptomyces sp. NPDC005303
GAGGCCGAGATCGAGAACCTCAGGCACCTGGCGGAGGTCCTCGCCGACCCACGCCCCTAGGGGGTTGCAGTCAGCCGCGCCACGACGGGCCGTTGGCCGCGTACGGCGCGCAGGGGACGGGGTGGGGGGTGTCCGCCCGCAGCGGCCGGCGTCCGTTACCGAGCCCCTGCTCAAGGGGCCGAGCCGCCGGACCGAGGACGGATACCCCCCACCCCGTCCCCGTCCCCGACCCACCACCGAACCGAACGCGCTGCACAAGCCCCCACCGGAGGAGCAGCTGCGCCGCAGGCATTCAGGGGCGCGGGGAACTGCGCACAACGCCCGCCCCCACCGGACCCGCAGTCGTCACGGTCCGGCAACCGGCGGCTGCGACACCGGGCCCGCCCGGTCCAGCAACCCCGTTCGCGCGGCCAGTGCCGCCGCCTCCAAACGAGAGCCCACGCCCAGTTTCATCAGCACCCGCTGCACATGAGTCCGGGCCGTGGACGGCGCTATCCCCATCCCCGCCGCGATCAGCCGCGTGTCCTCCCCGTCGGCCACCCGCACCAGCACCTCCACCTCCCTGGGCGTCAGCATCTGCAGCAACCGCTGCCCCTCGTCGTCCGGCTGGGCCGCGGGATTCAGCAGTTCGCTGAACGCCCCCTGAAGCAACTGCGGAGCAACCGCCGCCTCCCCCGCCCGAGCCTTCATGATCGCCCGCTCGACGCCCTCGATCCGCTCGTCGTGCCGCACATAACCGGAGGCCCCCGCGGCGAAGGCGGCGGCGATCCCCCGAGGACTGGGCACCGGTCCCAGCACCAGTACCGCCACCTGCGGCCGCTCCCGCTTGATCTTCACGACCGGATCGAACATCCCCGGCTCGGCCGGCGTGGCCGTCCCCAGCAGGCACACCTCGGGCGCCCGGCTGATCACCAGCTCCGCCGCCCCCGCGGCAGGCGCCGCCGCCGCGAGCACCCGGTGCCCGCGCAGTTTCAACGCCGAGGCCAGCGCCTCGGCGAGCAATCGGTGGTCGTCGACCACCATGAGCCGAACTCCCATCGAGCAACCCCCCAGTCCCCCCAATGGATCCGCGTGACTGCCCCACTATGGATGCCCACCGATCCCCCCGGACAGGGCCCCCTCCCGGCTCCCCCGCCCTTCATGCCCCCGGAAGCTACACGCTTGTTCGACGTTGCGCTTCCCCTACTGGTGAGAAGTGCCCCGGATCGATGGAATTTCTGGGTTTCGCCTCATTCGCGGTTGAAAGACCTCACGCGTCCTCGGCGAGCTCCAGCCACCGCATCTCCAGCTCCTCGCGCTCCCCGGCGAGGTCGCGCAGTTCGGCGTCGAGGGAGGCCACCTTGGCGAAGTCGGTGGCGTTGTCGGCGATCCGGGCGTGCAGCTTCGTCTCCTTCTCGGAGATCTTGTCGAGCTGCCGCTCGATCTTCTGGAGCTCCTTCTTGGCGGCCCGCTGATCGGCGGAGCTCCCGGCGGGCTTCTCCACGACGGGCGCCGAGGCGGCCGCCGCCTCCTCCATCCGCTGCCGTCGCTCCAGGTACTCGTCGATACCCCGCGGCAGCATCCGCAGGGTGGCGTCCCCGAGCAGCGCGAAGACCCGGTCGGTGGTCCGCTCGACGAAGAACCGGTCGTGGGAGATGACGACCATCGAGCCGGGCCACCCGTCGAGGACGTCCTCCAGCTGGGTCAGCGTCTCGATGTCGAGGTCGTTCGTGGGCTCGTCCAGGAACAGCACGTTCGGCTCGTCCATCAGCAGCCGCAGCAGCTGCAGCCGACGCCGCTCACCACCGGACAGATCCCCGACCGGCGTCCACTGCTTCTCCTTGTTGAAGCCAAAAGTCTCGCAGAGTTGCCCGGCGGTCATCTCGCGCCCCTTGCCGAGGTCGACGCGCTCCCGCACCTGCTGGACGGCCTCCAGCACCCGCAGCGCGGGGTCGAGTTCGGCGACCTCCTGCGAGAGATAGGCCAGTTTGACGGTCCGGCCGACCACGACCCGTCCGCCCACCGGCTGCTTCTCGCCCTCGGTCCGCGCCGCCTCGGCCATGGCCCGCAGCAGGGACGTCTTCCCCGCGCCGTTGACCCCGACGAGGCCGATCCGGTCACCCGGACCGAGCTGCCAGGTCACATGCTTGAGCAGCACCTTCGGGCCGGCCTGGACGGTCACGTCCTCCAGCTCGAAGACGGTCTTGCCCAGCCGCGACGACGCGAACTTCATCAGCTCGCTGCTGTCCCGCGGCGGCGGCACGTCCTTGATGAGCTCGTTGGCGGCCTCGACGCGGAAGCGCGGCTTGGACGTACGCGCGGGGGCGCCCCGCCTGAGCCAGGCCAGCTCCTTGCGGACGAGGTTCTGCCGCTTGGTCTCCTCGGTGGCGGCGATCCGCTCGCGCTCGGCACGCGCGAAGACGTAGTCGGAGTACCCGCCCTCGTACTCGAAGACGTCGCCCTTCTGCACGTCCCACATGCGGGTGCAGACCTGGTCGAGGAACCACCGGTCGTGGGTGACGCACACGAGCGCGGAGCGCCGCTCGCGCAGGTGCTTGGCCAGCCAGGAGATGCCCTCGACGTCGAGGTGGTTGGTGGGCTCGTCGAGGACGATCAGGTCCTGTTCCTCGATGAGCAGCTTGGCGAGGGCGATACGGCGTCGCTCGCCACCGGAGAGCGGCGCGATGACGGTGTCGAGGCCCTGCGGGAAGCCGGGCAGGTCGAGCCCGCCGAACAGCCCGGTCAGCACATCGCGGATCTTGGCGTTGCCGGCCCACTCGTGGTCGGCCATGTCCCGGATGACCTCGTGCCGCACGGTGGCGGCCGGGTCGAGGGAGTCGTGCTGGGTGAGGACCCCGAGGCGCAGTCCGCCGGAGTGCGTGACGCGTCCGGTGTCGGCGTCCTCCAGCTTGGCGAGCATGCGGATCAGGGTGGTCTTGCCGTCGCCGTTGCGGCCCACGACGCCGATGCGATCGCCCTCGGAGACGCCGAGCGAGACACCGTCCAGCAGGGCACGGGTGCCGTACACCTTGCTGACGTTCTCGACATTGACCAGATTGACGGCCATTTCTCTCCTGCCCAGGGGGATCGATCGACCCTCCAGGGTAGTCCGACCGCTAGGGCCCTATCACCGTCGCACCCGGCACCGGCCCCGACGCCGTACGCACCGTCCGGCAGGTGCCGGAGGCGCGCAGCGCGTCCGCGATCTTCGTCGCCGCCCCGGCGTCGCGGGCGAGGAAGGCCGTGGTGGGGCCCGACCCCGAGACGAGCCCGGCGAGGGCGCCCGCGGCACTGCCGGCCGCGAGGGTGTCGGAGAGTTCCGGGAAGAGCGAGAGGGCGGCGGGCTGCAGGTCGTTGGAGACAGCGGCGGCGAGCGCGTCCGGGTCGCCTCCGGCGAGCGCGTCGAGCAGCTGCTCGGAGGCGACGGGCGCGGGGACGTCGAGGCCCTCGGTGAGCCGGTCGAACTCCCGGAAGACGGCCGGGGTCGACAGCCCGCGCTCCGCCACGGCGAAGACCCACGCGAAGCTGCCGCCGACCTCCAGCGTCCTGAGCTTCTCCCCGCGACCCGTCCCGAGCGCGGCCCCGCCCACCAGGCTGAACGGCACGTCACTGCCCAACTCGGCGCAGATGTCGAGCAGTTCCGCACGGGAGGCGCCGGTCCCCCACAGTGCGTCGCAGGCCAGCAGCGCACCCGCGCCGTCCGCGCTGCCGCCCGCCATGCCGCCGGCGACGGGGATGTCCTTGGCGATGTGGAGGTGGACGGCGGGATCCAGACCGTGGCGCTCCGCGAGGGCGATCGCCGCGCGAGCCGCGAGATTCGTGCGGTCCAGGGGGACCTGCGCGGCGTCGGGGCCCTCGCAGGTGATACGGAGCTCGTCGGCGGGGGTCACGGTCACCTCGTCGTGGAGGCCGACCGCGAGGAAGACGTTGGCCAGGTCGTGGAAGCCGTCGGGGCGGGCTGCGCCGACGGCGAGCTGGACGTTGACCTTGGCGGGGACGCGGACGGTGACGCTCACTGCTCGACCGGCTCCTTCGGCGGCTGGGGGGTCGCCCCCCGGGATGACGCGGCCTCCGCGATACGCGCGAACTCCTCGACGGTGAGCGACTCCCCGCGGGCCTGGGGCGAGACCCCGGCCGCCACGAGGGCCGTCTCGGCGGCCGCGGCCGAACCCGCCCACCCGGCGAGCGCGGCCCGCAGCGTCTTGCGGCGCTGGGCGAAGGCGGCGTCCACGACGGCGAACACCTCGCGCTTCGACGCGGTCGTCCTGATCGGCTCGGTCCTGCGGGTGAGCGCGACGAGCCCGCTGTCGACGTTGGGCGCGGGCCAGAAGACGTTGCGGCCGATCGACCCGGCCCGCTTGACCTCGGCGTACCAGTTGGCCTTCACGGACGGGACGCCGTACACCTTCGAGCCGGGCGGTGCGGCGAGCCGGTCGGCGACCTCCGCCTGGACCATGACGAGGGTGCGCTCGATGCTCGGGAAGGTGTCGAGCATGTGCAGCAGCACGGGTACGGCGACGTTGTACGGGAGGTTCGCGACCAGTGCGGTGGGCGCGGGGCCCGGCAGCTCGGTGACGTGCATGGCGTCGGAGTGCACGAGGGCGAAGCGGTCCGCACGGTCGGGCAGGCGGGCGGCGATGGTGGCGGGCAGCGCGGACGCCAGTACGTCGTCGATCTCCACGGCGGTGACGCGGTCCGCGGTCTCGAGGAGCGCGAGGGTGAGCGAGCCGAGGCCGGGGCCCACCTCCACGACCACGTCGTCGTCCCTGACGCCGGCGGTGCGGACGATCTTCCGGACCGTGTTCGCGTCGATCACGAAGTTCTGGCCGCGCTGTTTGGTGGGGCGTACGCCTAGGGCGGCCGCGAGTTCGCGGATGTCGGCGGGGCCGAGGAGGGTGTCTGGGGAGGGGCTGCTCACGTGGACAGCCTAGCCGCGGGCCGGTGGCGGCTCGTCGCGCAGTTCCCCGCACCCCTAGCCGGGTCCCTGCAGGCGGGTTCCGCAGTGCGGCCAGGGGCTCGCTCCCCTGCGTACGTACAGCTTCTTCGCGCGGAGCGTCTGTTCCGCCGCGGGCGCGTCCTGGGGGCGGCCCGAACCCCCCAGCAGCTCCCAGGTCCTCGTGTCGAACTGGTACAGGCCGCCGTACGTCCCTGACGGGTCCACCGCGTTAGGGCGGCCGCCGGACTCGCAGTGCGCCAGGCCCTGCCAGTTCAGGTGGTCCGCGCCCCGCACGGACGTCGGCATCGGCTTCGTGCCCACCCTGACCACCTGTGCCCGGGGTTCCCGCACCGTCTCGACCCCGGTCCGCCGTGGCTTCTGCTGCACCCCGTTGACGGTCCGCAGGGAGTACGTGACCCGCCGCACCCCCGGCATCCCCGTCTGCTGCACGACCTCCGTGCCTTTGAAGAGGGAGTCGTCCTCGCTCCGCTCCTCCCGGAAGGGGATCAGCTCCTCGCGCACTTCCCTGCTCCCGGTGATCCGCAGCACCGTGACGGTCTGCCCCTCGCGGGGAAAGCTCCCGGGCGCCACCGAGGTGGTGTCCATCCCGCTCAGCGTGACCCCCGCCTCATCGACGGCCTCGGCCACGGTCGCCGCGTTGGTCCGGATCGTCCGCGCCCGGCCGTCGGCCATGATCGTCACGGTCCGCTCGGTCCGCACGTCCAGGGCGAGCCCTTCCCGCCCGATCCGCCGGGAGCGCGAGGTGGACACGTACGCGCCCTCCGCACGCACCCCGAGCTGTTCGAGCGCCCCGTGCACCGTCCGTGCCGTGGTCCACACCTCACGCCGGTGGCCGTCGAGCGTGAGCCGCAGGGGGCGCCCGTACCGCACCGCGACCTCGTCCCCGCTTTCGAGCCGTTCGCCGGGTGCGGGTGCGACCACGTCGTGCGCCCCGACCGTGACGCCCTCCTCGGCAAGCAGTTCGCCCGCGTCGTCCGCGAAGGTGTGCAGGGTGCGCGGCTTGCCGTCGACGGTGAGCTCGATCGCCTTGTCCTTGGCGACGAACGCGGTGGTGCCCCCGGCGAGGAAGGCGACGACCAGCGCCTGCGGGAGCAGCCGGCGCATGGCGCTGTCGGGGCGCTCCGCGTACCGGGTCCTGCGTCGGCGGGCGGCCCGACGGCCCACCGCGGCCTGCCGCGCGAGCGGTGGGTCCGGCATCTCGTACGCGGGCCGGTAGGTGTCCTCGTAGGGCAGTGTGCGTCCCGTGTCCGGCGCCCCGTACACCCCGTAGGCGAGCGTCTCGGTGGTGTCCGGACCGGTGGGCGGCATGCCGATACCGCCGTACGGCGAGGGTTCGTACGGCGCGGTCGGGCCGTACGTCTCGTAGGCCTCGTACGTCTCGTACTGCGAGTTGCTCACGACGACACGCTCCAGGGGTCCGGATCGGGCCCACAGAACCTAGCGGAGCGTTCGTCACTCTCCAAAGCGACCCGGCTACCCGGAGTTACGTTCGAGGGGAGTCGGTGACCGTCAGTACCCGAAAGCGCGTGCGGTGTTCGCGGCGAGTGCCGTGGCCAACGCGTCCTCGTCGATGCCGCGCACGGCGGCCATGGCGCGCACCGTGACCGGAATGAGATAGGGGGCGTTGGGCCGTCCGCGGTACGGCGCCGGTGTCAGGAAGGGCGCGTCGGTCTCCACGAGGAGCAGTTCGAGAGGCGCCACGGCCACCGCGTCCCGCAGGTTCTGGGCGTTCTTGAACGTGACGTTGCCGGCGAAGGACATGAAGTATCCGGCGGCGGCGCAGATCTCCGCCATCTCGGCGTCACCGGAGTAGCAGTGGAAGACGGTGCGCTCGGGGGCGCCCTCCTCCTTCAGCACGCGCAGGACGTCCGCGTGGGCGTCGCGGTCATGGATGACGAGCGCCTTGCCGTGCCGCTTGGCCATCTCGATGTGGGCGCGGAAGGACGCCTCCTGCGCCTCCTTGCCCTCGGGCCCGGTGCGGAAGTGGTCGAGGCCGGTCTCGCCGACGCCCTTGACCTGCGGGAGTGCGGCCAGGCGGTCGATCTCGGCGAGCGCCTCGTCCAGCGCCGGTGTGCCCCCCGCCTGCCGAGCGCCCTGCCTCGACCAGCCGTCGGGGTCGCCGTGGACGATCCGGGGCGCCTCGTTGGGGTGCAGCGCGACGGTGGCGTGGACGGCGTCGTACCGGTCCGCCGTCTCGGCCGCCCACCGCGAGCCGCGCACGTCGCAGCCGACCTGGACGACCGTGGTCACCCCGACCGAGGCGGCTTTCGCGAGCCCCTCCTCCACGGTCCCGTCCTGCATGTCCAGGTGGGTGTGGGAGTCGGCGACGGGCACCCGCAGGGGCTCCGGCAGCGGCGGGGCCGCGTTCTTCTCGCGCGGGCTGTTCGAAGGCATGCCCCGATCCTACGAAAGGGGCATGCCCACCCGGACGGCGGAGCGGTCAGCTCGCCTTGCGCTGAAACACGTGCAGCAGGTCCGCCAGGTGCCAGTGGTGGTCCTCGGCCGGCCCCTGGGCGCCGTCCCCGGCCTTCGGTGCCTCCACGGGCCCGGCGGGGGGCGCGGCGTGCTGACGGTGCGCCGCGTCACGGGCGGACGCGACCCGGCCGGGCCGCATGATCCGTACGACCTGGTGGTCGCAGTTCGCGCACGCGGGCTTGGAGAGCGGCGAGGGCACGACCCGTCCGTCCACCATGTACTGCACGAACTCCCGGCCGTCGCCGTCGATGTGGTGCTCTATCTCGTACGACTGCTCCCACCCGTGCCCGCAGCGCATGCAGGCGAAGGAGTAGGACTCGTTGACGACGGCTGTCGCACCGGGGTGCCCTGCGATCTCGCTCATGCCAGCTCCTGTGTGTCCGCTGGTTCGAAGGACGGGTACGTCCCTCACCCCAGTGGACGCCTCCCGGGACCCGATGGCGACAGGCCTGTCGACTGTTGGAGCCGATTTGGACCTTCCTTGCCAAACCGGCCCGCCAGGCCGCTCGGAGCTTTGCATTCCGAGACACCGCTTTGCACGCACATGGGGCGCACGCTCAGAAGTCATGCGCCCTGCTCAGAGGGGGTGTGACCCACCTCATGCAGGCCGTCAGGAAGTGGCGTTCTTCGCCGCGACGACCGCATCGAAAACGACCCTCTTGGGCACTCCGGCCTCGACGGCCACCGCGGCGATCGCCTCCTTGCGCCGCTCCCCCGCCTCCTCCCGCACCCGCACCCTGCGCACCAGCTCCACGTCGTCGATCTCCCCGGCCCCCTTTTCGGGCGCCCCCTCGACGACGACGGTGATCTCTCCCCGGACGCCGTCCGCGGCCCACTCGGCGAGCGCGCCCAGCTCCCCCCGCTTGACCTCCTCGTACGTCTTGGTCAGCTCCCGGCACACCGCCGCCCGACGCTCGGCCCCGAACACCTCGGCCATGGCGGCGAGGGTGTCGTCGAGCCGGTGGGGCGCCTCGAAGTACACGAGGGTGCGCCGCTCCTCGGCGACCTCCCGCAGCCGGGACAGCCGCTCGCCGCCCTTGCGCGGCAGGAACCCCTCGAAGCAGAACCGGTCGACGGGCAGCCCGGACAACGCCAGCGCGGTGAGGACCGCGGACGGCCCCGGTACGGCGGTGACCCGGACGTCCTTCTCCACGGCCGCCGCGACCAGCCGGTACCCGGGGTCGGACACCGAGGGCATCCCGGCGTCGGTGACGAGCAACACGCGTGCGCCGCCGAGGAGTTCGTCGACGAGTTCGGGCGTACGGGCGGCCTCGTTGCCCTCGAAGTACGACACGATCCGCCCCTTGGGCGTCACGCCAAGACCCTGGGTCAGCCGCCGCAACCGCCGGGTGTCCTCGGCCGCGACCACGTCGGCCCCGGCCAGTTCCGCCGCGAGCCGGGGAGGCGCGTCCGCGATGTCGCCGATGGGGGTGCCCGCCAAGACAAGGGTTCCAGTCACGTCCCCATCTTCCCAGCCGCGCCCCGAACCGGACGCATCCGCCCATGCACGGGACTCACACAGCGCCGTTCCTTACGATGGCGCGGTGACCAGTACCGCGTCCTCCACGGACACCCGGCAGGACCAGGCCCCCCAGGACCGGCGGCCGTCGTGGCAGCAGAGGCTGCGCCGTTTCGGCTACACGCCCGAGGCCAGAAGCGATGTGCGGGAGCGCCTGGTGCCGCCGTACGTCACACCCAGCCCGCGGATGTGGCAGGTCCTGGGCGTGCCCGGGACGCTCGCCGAGCGGCTCGCGCGCTGGTCGGGCTGGCTCGGGCCGCTGCTGGTGACGCTGGTGGCGGGGCTGATGCGGTTCTGGAACCTGGGCAGCCCCAAGAAGGTGATATTCGACGAGACGTACTACGCCAAGGACGCGTGGGCGCTCGTCCACCGCGGCTTCGAGCTCAGCTGGGGCAAGAACGTCGACAGCCAGATCCTGTCCTCGAACGGGCACGTGGCGCTGCCGACGGACGCCGCCTATGTGGTGCACCCACCGGTCGGCAAGTACGTCATCGGCCTCGGCGAGCTGATGTTCGGGTTCGACCCGTTCGGCTGGCGGTTCATGACGGCGCTGCTGGGGACGCTGTCGGTGCTGATCGTGTGCCGGGTGGGCCGCCGCATCTTCCGCTCCACGTTCCTCGGCTGCCTGGCGGGCGCGCTGATGACCGTGGACGGCCTGGCGTTCGTGATGGCGCGGACCGCACTGCTCGACGGTGTGCTGATGTTCTTCGTGCTGGCCGCGTTCGCCTGCCTGGTCATCGACCGCGACCGGGCCCGGGAGAAACTCGCGGCCGCGCTGCCGGTGGACTCGTACGGCCTAGTGCGCCCCGACGCGCACATCGCGGACACCCTGTTCCTGGGCTTGCGCCCCTACCGCTGGCTGGCCGGCCTGCTGCTGGGCCTCGCCATGGGCACCAAGTGGAACGGCCTGTTCTTCCTGATCGCCTTCGGCGTCATGACGGTGCTGTGGGACGTGGGCTCGCGCAAGGTCGCGGGCGCGCGGCACCCCTACATGGCGGTCCTCAAGTGCGACCTCGGCATCGCGCTCGGCATGGTGCCGGTGGCGGTCGTCACCTACCTCACCTCGTGGATCGGCTGGATCCTCTCCCCCGCGGACGGCACCGGCGGCTACTACCGCAACTGGGCGGCGACCGACGGCAAGGGCGGCAGCTGGACCTTCCTGCCCGACTGGTGGCGCAGCCTGATCCACTACGAGCACGAGGTCTACAAGTTCAACGTCGGCCTGTCCTCGCCGCACACCTACATGTCCAACCCGTGGAGCTGGATCCTCGACGCCCGCCCGGTCTCCTACTTCTACGAGTCCCCCTCGCCCGGCACCGACGGCTGCCCGGCCGACGCGGGCGAGAAGTGCGCGCGGGAGGTCCTGGCCATCGGCACGCCCCTGCTCTGGTGGGCCGCCTGCTTCGCGATCCTCTACGTCCTGTGGCGCTGGTTCTTCCGCCGCGACTGGCGCGCCGGTGCCATCGCCTGCGGGATCGCGGCCGGCTACCTCCCCTGGTTCAACTACCAGGAACGCACGATCTTCTTCTTCTACACGATCGTCTTCCTGCCCTTCCTCTGCCTGGCCGTGGCCATGCTCATCGGCGCCCTCCTCGGCCCGCCGCGCGCAAGCGAGACCCGCAGGGTGGCGGGCGCCACGGCGGCCGGCGTCCTGGTCCTCCTGATCACCTGGAACTTCATCTACTTCTGGCCGCTGTACACGGGAACAGCGATCCCGATCGACAACTGGCGGTCGCGGATGTGGCTGGACACGTGGGTCTAGCCGCCCGGCGTTCACAAGTGTGATTGAGCACCTGCTTCAACGAATCAGGAAACTCTCACCCCTGCTGTCACACCTCCCGCTTAGGCTGCCCACAACAACGGGGAATCGGGGAGGGGGCCAAACCATGGCCAAGGGGGTGAAGGTCGCTGTCGTCAGCACGGTGTTCGCCGTGATGGTCGGCGGGGCCGGATACGGGGCGTACAACTTCGTCTCGGCGTTGAGCGACGACGGCAGCGGCGGGGTCGGGGACGCCAAGCGGAGCGGGCCGCCCGGTGCCGACGAGATCAAGGAGACCTCCGAGGACTTCTTCGCCGCCTGGGAGAAGGGCGACGCGGCGAGTGCCGCGGCGTTGACCAACAACAGCACTGCGGCCGAGGCGCTGCTGACGGCCTACGGGGCGGACGCGCACATCCGTGCCGTGCACATCACGCCCGGCAGGGCGACCGGCGCGACCGTGCCGTACAGCGTGAAGGCGACGGTGTCGTACGACGGGAAGTCGAAGCCGCTGGCGTACACGAGCAAGCTGACGGTCGTGCGCGGGGTGAGCACCGGCAAGGCGCTCGTCGACTGGCAGCCCGCCGTGGTGTACCCGAAGCTCCAGCGGGACGACCGGCTCGTCACCGGCGAGTCCGCGAACCCCTCCATCGAGGCGGTGGACCGCGACGGCAAGGTGCTGACCAAGGAGAAGTACCCGTCGCTGGGCCCGGTCCTGGACGCCCTGCGCGAGAAGTACGGAACCGAGGCCGGCGGCACCCCCGGCATCGAACTGGCCATCAAGCACCCGGACCAGACGCCCGACACCTCGCTGCTGACTCTCGCCGAGGGCAAGGCGGGCAAGCTGGAGACCACGATCAGCGCGAGCGCCCAGGCGGCCGCCGAGAAGGCCGTGAAGCTGTACGGCCAGTCGTCGGTCGTCGCCGTCAAGCCCAGCACCGGTGAGGTGCTGGCCGTGGCCAACAACCGCACGGACAGCTTCAACGCGGCCTTCGAGGGCACCAAGGCCCCCGGCTCCACCATGAAGATCATCACCGCGGCGATGCTCATCGACAACGGCGTGACCTCGATGAACGGCCCGGCGCCCTGCCCGCCCGAAGCCGTGTGGCAGGGGCAGACCTTCAAGAACCTCACCGGCATGCAGCCCAACGAGGGCGCCTCGCTCGCCAACAGCTTCATGCGGTCCTGCAACACCGCCTTCATCAAGCTGATCGACGAGAAGCCGCTCACGGACGAGTCGCTGACGCTGGAGGCCCAGAACCGTTTCGGGATCGGCGAGGACTGGAAGACCGGCATCGTCTCCTTCGACGGCAAGGTGCCCGCCGTCAGCGGTCCGGACCGCGCGGCCAACGCGATAGGCCAGGGCCAGGTCCAGATGAACCCCCTGAACATGGCCTCGGTGACGGCCACCGCGATCACCGGCGCCTTCCGCCAGCCCTACCTGGTCTCGCCGAAGCTCGACGACCGCGAACTGGCCACCGCGAAGGGGCTGCCGTACAACACCGCCTCCCAGCTGAAGCAGATGATGCGGCTCACCGCGACCCAGGGCACGGCGGTCAAGGCGATGGCGGGGCTCGGCGGAGACATCGGCGCGAAGACCGGTTCCGCGGAGGTCGACGGACAGCAGGTGTCCAACAGCTGGTTCACCGGCTTCCGCGACGACATGGCCGCGGCGGCCATGACGGAGGAGGGCGGCCACGGCGGCGACGCGGCCGGCCCGATTGTCGCAGCTGTGCTACGAGCGGCAGGCTGAAGTCACCCCGGCAGGACGGGGACTCTAGGCTGTTGCCGTCGTTGGGATGGATGAGGGCGACGAGGACCCTGGGAACTGGCGGAGGAAACGAAAGCCGTGGGCAGCAGAAGGCGCGTCGCCGAGCGACGGAAGACCAAGCCCGCCGTGGTCGGCGGGATGATCGCCGTGGTCGTCGGCGGCGCCGGCTTCGGCGTCTACGCGCTGTACGGCGCCGGGGCCGCGGCCGACGACCGGACCCAGAACACGTCCGCGTCCGCCGAGGACCACCGGCCGAAGGTCAAGACCGGCCCGCTGTCCGCGACCGAGGTCACCACCACCGCGACCACCTTCCTGACCTCCTGGCAGCAGGGCAGGGTGAGCGCGGCGGCCGCCGCGACGAGCGACACCAAGGCCGCCACCACCCTGCTCACCGGCTACACCAAGGACGCCCACATCACCGGCGTCACCCTCACCCCAGGCACCCGCACCGGCGACAAGGTGCCCTTCTCCGTGAAGGGCACGGTGTCGTACAAGGGCCTCACCAAGCCGCTCACCTACGCCGGCTCGCTGACCGTCGTCCGCAACACCGCCACCGGGAAGCCGCAGGTCGCCTGGACCGCCTCGGTCGTCCACCCCGACCTCAAGGACGGCGACACACTGGTCACCGGCGAGTCCGGGACCCCGCCGATCAAGGCCGTCGACCGGGACGGCGGCGAGATCACCGAGGCCAGGTACCCGTCTCTGGGCACGGTGCTGGACGGCCTGCGCGACAAGTACGGCAAGAAGGCCGGCGGCAAGGCGGGCATCGAGCTGCGCGTGATCCGCGGCAAGGACTCCAAGTCCTCCGACAAGACCCTGGTGGAGCTCAGCAAGGGCACCCCGGGCACCGTGCGGACGACCCTGAACCCGGGGCTCCAGGAGGCGGCCGAGGCGCAGGTCGCCAAGCAGGCGCGGTCCTCGGTCGTGGTCCTGCGCCCCTCGACCGGTGAGATCCTCGCGGTGGCCAACGCCGGCCACGGCTTCAACACCGCCTTCCAGGGCTCCCTCGCCCCGGGCTCCACGATGAAGGTCATCACCTCCTCGCTGCTCATCGAGAAGGACCTCGCGTCGGCGGACAAGCCGCACCCGTGCCCCAAGTACGTCACGTACGGCGGCTGGAAGTTCCAGAACGACGACAAGTTCGAGATCAAGGGCGGCACCTTCAAGGCGAGCTTCGCCCGGTCCTGCAACACCGCCTTCATCAGCCAGGCGGGCAAGCTGGACAACGACAGCCTGACCAAGCAGGCCCAGCAGGTCTTCGGCCTGTCGATGGACAACTGGGCGATCGGCGTCCCGTCCTTCGACGGCTCGGTGCCGGTGCAGAGCGCGGCCCAGAAGGCGGCCTCGCTCATCGGCCAGGGCGGGGTCCGGATGAACCCGCTGAACATGGCGTCCGTGTCCGCCACCATCGAGTCGGGCACCTTCAAGCAGCCCTACCTGGTCTCCCCCTCGGTCGACAACCGCACCCTGGCCACCGCCTCGCGCACGATGTCCTCGGCCACGCTGTCGCAGCTGCGTGAGCTGATGGCGTACACGGCGGGCTACGGCACGGCGGCCGAGGCGATGTCCGGGGTGTACGGCAACGTCGGCGCGAAGACCGGCTCCGCGGAGGTCGACGGCCAGAAGAAGCCGAACGGCTGGTTCACCGCGTACCGGGGTGACCTCGCGGCCGCGGGCGTGGTCCAGGCGGGCGGCCACGGCGGCGACACGGCGGGCCCGATCGTGGCGACCCTGCTGAAGATGGGCGGCTGACCGCTTACATCGGTCAGCCCCGGACGGGCGCGGCGGCCATGTAGGTGCGGCGCAGGAACCTGAGCAGGGTCTTCTGCTCGAACTGCACCACCGACACCCCGTGCGGCGAGTGGAACTCCACCACGGCCTGCACCCGGCCGCACGGCCACACCCGCACCGCACCGCTGCCGACCGGCGCCCTGAGTCCCTGCTCCAGCAGTGCCCGCGAGAAGGTCCATTCGGGTGTGCCCGGCAGGCCGATCCGTACCGAGCGCGGGTCGCTCTCCGGGTCGTAGCGCAGGACCACCGGGACCGCCTCGTCCTCCGCGATGTCCACGTCCGAAATGATGTGGGCTCGCGCGTACTGTTCGACTACAGACATCGTGACGGCCCTCTCACGCTGCGTAACCTGTGCGGAAGCTGTGCATCCATTCCCTCCCCAGAGTCGCACATTTCCTGTGTTCCGCCCCCGGAGCCGAAAGCCTGCGACTTGCTGTTCGTGGCGCGACTCTCTTGCAAAGAGTTCGCAACAAGCCACTATCATCGAACGGTGCATGTGCCTGACGGATTCATAGACGCCCCCATCTCGGCGGCGACCGGCGTGGTCGCCGCGGCCGCCGTCGCGGTGAGCCTGCGCGGTGCCCGCCGTGAACTGGACGAACGCACCGCGCCCCTGGCGGGCCTGGTCGCGGCCTTCATCTTCGCCGTGCAGATGCTGAACTTCCCCGTCGCCGCGGGGACCAGCGGACATCTGCTCGGCGGGGCACTGGCCGCGATCCTCGTGGGCCCCTACACCGGTGTCCTGTGCGTCTCGGTGGTCCTGCTCATGCAGGGCATCCTCTTCGCGGACGGCGGCCTGACCGCGCTCGGCGTGAACATCACCGACATGGCCGTCGTCACGACGGTCGTGGCGTACGCCGTCTTCCGCGGGCTGGTGAAGGTGCTTCCGCGCAAGCGCGGTTCGATCACCGTGGCCTCCTTCGCGGCGGCCGTACTCTCGGTGCCCGCCGCCGCCGTCGCCTTCACCCTGATCTACGCCGTCGGCGGCACCACCGACGTCTCCATCGGCAAGGTCGCCACCGCGATGATCGGCGTCCACGTCCTGATCGGCATCGGCGAGGCGGTCATCACCGCGCTGACGGTCGGTGCCGTCGTCGCCGTACGCCCCGACCTGGTGTACGGGGCGCGGGGCCTTCAGCAGAAGCTCAAGCTGCGGGTCGACGGCGAGCTGATCGACGTGCCGGACACCGCGCCGGTCGCCGCCGCCCGCTCCCACCGCAAGGTCTGGATCACGGGCCTGGTCGCCTCCCTCGTCCTCGCGGGCTTCGTCAGCTTCTACGCCTCCGCCAGCCCCGACGGTCTGGAGAAGGTCGCCGCCGACAAGGGCATCGACGCGAAGACCGAGAAGCACGCCACCTCCGACTCCCCGCTCGCCGACTACGGCGTGAAGGACGTCGAGAACGCCCGCCTGTCCGGGGGGCTGGCGGGCGTGATCGGCGTCGGCGTGACCGTGGTCGCGGGCACCGGCATCTTCTGGACGGTCCGCAGGCGCCGTACCACCGACGTCTCGCCCGCCGGCACGAGCGGCGTCTGACATGGGCGCCGGACACGCCCACAGGCTCTACCGGCACGGGCACTCGCCCGTGCACGCCCTGCCGCCGCACACCAAGCTCGCGGCGTCCTTCGCCTTCGTGGTGGTCGTCGTCTCGACCCCGCGCGAGGCGATGTGGGCGTTCGGCCTGTACGCCGTCCTCCTGGGCGTCGTCGCGTACGCCGCCCGCGTGCCGGCCGGCTTCCTGCTGAAGCGGCTGCTGATCGAGGTGCCGTTCGTGGCGTTCGCGGTGCTGATGCCGTTCGTCGCGGAGGGCGAGCGGGTCGAGGTGCTCGGGATCTCCCTGAGCGTGAGCGGTCTGTGGGGCGCCTGGAACGTGCTCGCCAAGGGCACCCTGGGCGTCGCCGCGTCGGTGCTGCTGGCCTCCACGACGGAACTGCGCGAACTGCTCCTCGGCCTGCAACGGCTCAGGCTCCCGCCGCTCCTCGTCCAGATCGCGTCCTTCATGATCCGCTACGGCGATGTCATCACCGACGAGATGCGGCGGATGCGGATCGCGCGGGAGTCGCGGGGGTTCGAGGCGAGCGGCGTCAAGCACTGGGGCGTTCTCGCGAAGTCGGCCGGCGCGCTGTTCATCCGCTCCTACGAACGCGGTGAGCGCGTGCACCTGGCCATGGTCAGCCGGGGGTACGCCGGTTCGATGCCGGTCATCGACGAGGTGACCGCGTCCCGGGCGCAGTGGTCGTACGCCCTCGCGCTCCCCGTCGCCGCCCTTGTCGTCTGTGTGCTGGGATGGGCCCTGTGAGCGACCTTGTGAGTACCGCGTCCCTGGAGGTATCCGGCCTCGCCTTCGCCTACCCCGACGGGCACCAGGCCCTGTTCGGCGTGGACTTCTCGATCGCGCGCGGCGAACGGGTCGCGCTGCTCGGCCCGAACGGCGCCGGCAAGACGACCCTGGTGCTGCATCTCAACGGCATCCTGAGCGGCGGGGTGGGCACGGTGAAGGTCGCCGGGCTGCCCGTGGGCAAGCAGCACATGGCGGAGATCCGGCGCCGGGTCGGCATCGTCTTCCAGGACCCCGACGACCAGCTGTTCATGCCGACCGTGCGCGAGGACGTGGCGTTCGGTCCGGCGGCGGCCGGGCTGAAGGGGCCCGAGCTGGAGGCGCGCGTGCGTACCGCTCTGGAGCGGGTCGGCATGGCGGACTTCGCGACCAGGCCCCCGCACCATCTTTCCTTCGGCCAGCGGCGCCGGGTGGCGGTGGCGACCGTCCTCGCCATGGAGCCGGAGATCCTCGTCCTCGACGAGCCCTCCTCCAACCTCGACCCGGCCTCCCGCCGCGAACTCGCCGACATCCTGCGCTCGTTGGACGTGACGGTCCTGATGGTCACGCACGACCTGCCGTACGCGCTGGAGCTCTGCCCGCGCTCGCTGATCCTGAGCGAGGGCACGATCGCCGCGGACGGGAGGACCGCCGAACTCCTCGCCGACGACGAGCTGATGCGCGCCCACCGGCTGGAGCTGCCCTTCGGATTCGATCCGCGGTCCGTGACAATGGGCGCGTGACGAACGAAGAGGACGCCGGATCGCTGCTCCTTGACGACCAGTTGTGTTTCGCGCTGTACGCCGCCCAGCGCGCGGTGACCGCCGCGTACCGGCCGCTCCTCGACGAGCTCGGGCTCACCTACCCGCAGTACCTCGTGCTGCTGGTGCTGTGGGAGCGCGGGGAGACGACGGTGAAGGAGCTGGCGACCGCCCTGCGCCTCGACTACGGCACGGTCTCGCCGTTGCTCAAGCGGCTGGAGGCGGCGGGGCTCGTGCGCCGGGAGCGCGCGGCGGCCGACGAACGCTCGGTCCTCGTGGCCTGCACAGGACGCGCCGAGGAACTCAGGGAGCGCGCGGCCTGTCTCCCGGGCGCTCTGCTCGCGGCGACGGCGCTCGACGGCACGGAGGCCGCGCGGTTGCGCGAGGACCTGCGGCGGCTCGCGCAACGGGCGGATGCGGCGGCCGAGCGCCCTCACTGACCTCCTGTTACCCGAAGTCACTACACCCTGGTGACCCGACGCAGACCTACCGGCCGGTACCTTGTGCACGATGTACTTGCGCGCACTTCTCCGGGGGGAGACCAGCCATGCTTGAGGAAACCGCCGTCGACACCCGGCCGACGAAGATCATGTACGTCGCCGAGGCCACCGCCCACGGCGGCCGCGACGGCTTTGTCACCAGCCAGGACGGCCAGATCGAGCTGAAGGTCGCGATGCCGCCCGCGCTCGGCGGGGACGGCAACGGCACCAACCCGGAGCAGCTGTTCGCCGCCGGGTACAGCTCCTGCTTCCACAACGCGCTGATCCTCGTCGGCAACCGCGAGGGCTACGACCTGACCGGCTCCACGGTCGCCGCGAAGGTCGGCATCGGCCCCAACCAGCACCGCGGCTACGGCCTCGCGGTCGCCCTGAGCGTCTCCCTCCCCGTCCTCGACGCGGACCTCGCGGCGAAGCTGGTGGACGCCGCCCACGAGGTCTGCCCGTACTCGAACGCGACCCGCGGGAACATCGACGTGACGATTCTGCTTGGCTGAGAGGGGCCCGGCGAGAGGCACCGGGCGGCGGCAGGAGGGGTACGGCGTGGACGTGAACGGCACAGTCGCCGAGGGCTTCGAGCCGGTCAGGGACGCGTTCGCGCGGAACTTCGAGGCGCTCGGGGACCGGGGCGCGGCCGTCGCCGTGTACCGGGACGGGCGCAAGGTCGTCGATCTGTGGGCCGGCATCAGGGACATCGACGGCACCGAGCCCTGGGAGCGCGGCACCGCGCAGGTCGTGCGCTCCGCGACCAAGGGCGTCGCCGCCGCCGTACCCCTGCTGCTGCACCGCCGCGGGGAGTTGGACCTGGACGCGCCGGTGGCCGAGTACTGGCCCGAGTTCAAGGCGCGCGGCAAGGAGCACGTGCTGGTCCGGCAGGTGCTGAACCATCGGGCCGGGCTGCCGGTGATCGACCGGCCGCTCACCCCCGAACAGGCCCTGGACCCGCTGAAGGGCCCCGAGGCGGTCGCCGCGCAGGCACCCGTCTGGGAGCCCGGCACGGACCACGGGTATCACGCACTGACCTACGGCTGGATGCTGGACGAGCTGGTGCGACGGGTGACCGGACTCGGGGCGGGCGAGTGGATCGCGCGGGAGATCGCCGGGCCGCTCGGGGCGGAGTTCTGGCTCGGGCTGCCGGAGGCGGAGGAGGCGGCCGGCCGGGCGGGACGGGTCGGCCGTGTCGAGGCGCCGGAGCCCACCGGCGCCCTGCGCGCCCGCCCCAAGCGGTCCGTGACCGAGGCCTACGAGGATCCCGGCTCCCTCACCCGCCGTGCCTTCGCCGCGATCACCCCCTTCCCCGACCAGAACCGACCGGAGTACCGGGCGAGTGCCATGCCCGCGACCAACGGGATCGCGACGGCCGACGGGCTGGCCCGGATCTACGCGGCGACGGTCGGCGAGGTCGACGGAGTGCGGCTCTTCGACCCGGCCACGGTCGCACTCGCCCGCACCGAGGAGTCGGCGGGCCCCGACCGTGTGCTGGTCGTCAACACCCGGTTCGGGCTGGGCTACATGCTGCACGGCAGCGCGTCGCCGTTCCTCGGCGCGGGTTCCTTCGGGCACCCGGGCCGCGGCGGCTCCCTCGGATTCGCCGACCCGGAGACGGGTGTCGCCTTCGGCTATGTCACCAACGGCTTCCGTAAGACGGTCACGGCGGATCCGAGGGCACAGGCGCTGGTCAGGGCGGTGCGGGCGGCCCTGTAGCGGCCGATACGGCTCAGACGTTGATCGAGTGGGACGTCCGTCCGGACACCTCGTCGATCTCGTCGTGCGCCTTGGTCAGCAGCTGCATCGCGAGCTCGTTCAGCGCCCGCGCCCCCGCGACCTCCTCGCCGACCCGCGGCTGATCGGGGTCGCTGCGGTGGCGGCTGGCGTGTCCGTGCGCCCGTACCTCGGTCCCGTCGGGCAGGCGGACCAGCGCGACCGCCTCCGTGTGCCGTTCCTCCTCCCGGAACTCCAGCTCGACATGCCATCCCACAGCGGTGTGCGCCATGACGGTCACCTCCGGAAACCTCTGCTTCCAGGGTGCTCCTCGCCGCGCCTCGATGCACGAGAGCGACGCGAGGCCGTCATGGCGCACACCACGGGTGGCTTCGCCGGCTCCCGGTCAGCCGTCGGACTCCGGCGACGGCAGGTAGGCGCCCGGTACCTCGGCGGGCGTGTAGACCTTCTTGTCGCCGGGGTACGGCTTGGTCCAGGCGTGCGTCTGGTACCAGGTGTAACGGTTCATCTGCTCGGCGTTGGCGTAGTCCGGCACGGCGTGCGGGCCGGTCAGGCGCTGGTGGGAGGCCCAGGTCTTCCACTGTGCGGCGAGATCCTGCTTGGCCGCCGGTACCGCCGCGGTGGTCGGCGCGGGGGCCGCGTCGGCGTCCTGGGCGGCCGGGGTGTCCGGGCCGCAGGAGGGCGTGGGGCTCACTCCGAGGGTCAGCGAGGTGCGGTTGGGCACCGCGGTGAACGGGGTGGTGTCCGGCTTGCTCGTGAACGCCCCGTACATCGGGGTGGCCGCGCTGTCCTTCTGGTTCATCGGGTGGATCCCGAGGATCTGCTCGACCGTGCGGATCATCGTGATCTGGGTGTAGTAGTGGCTGTCGACGGTGCCGTGCTGGGCGTAGGGGCTGATGACCTGGACCGGGGCCCGGTGGCCGTCGACGTGGTCGAGACCGTTCTGGGAGTCGTCCTCCACGACGAAGATCGCGGAGTCCTTCCAGTACTTGCTGTGCGAGATCTCGTCGACCATCCGGCCGACCGCGAGGTCGTTGTCGGCGACCTCGGCGGACGCGTTGGCGGGGCCGCCTGTGTGGTCGTTGGAGAACCAGAACATGTTCAGGTTCGCCGGGCCGTTCTTCTCGAAGTCCTGCTTCCAGATCTGTTCCTTGTAGATGTCCGGGACGTCGAGGTCGAACATCGGGAAGCCCTGCACCGACACGTCGTTCAGGGAGGGGATCGCCGAGCCGGTCTGGATGGGGTACTGGGTCTGCGCCCCGGTCGTGGCCATGGTCTTGCTGTCGCAGTACAGGTTCTGCCAGTTGGCGCCGGCCGGCTTGGACTCGGTCGACTGGAACTCGCCGAAGTCCTTGACCGACTTGCCCACGGCCTGTGCGCCGGTCCAGATGAAGCCGGTCTTCTGGTGGCCCAGCACGTCGTTCTCGGTGTCGTAACTGCGCGTGTACTCACCGGCGGAGGACTCGGTGTACTCCGGGTTGTCCGACTGCATCAGCCAGTTGTGGCCCTCGGCGGAGTTGGTGCCGACGTCGTAGAAGTTGTCGTAGAGGCCGAACTGCTGGGCCAATGCGTGCTGGTTGGGCGTGACGTTCGCGCCGAAGGTCGTCAGGGCCGGGTTGCCGTCGCCCTGCGGGAGGTCGCCGAAGACCTGGTCGTAGGTGCGGTTCTCCTTGACGAGCAGGAAGACGTGCTTGATCGTCGAGGGCTCGCCGAGGCGGGCGGGGACCGGGACGGCCTTGGCGTGGCTCGTGCCCTTGGCGGTGGTGACCGAGCCGGGCGTCCAGCCGTTCTGCTGGAAGACCTTGGCGGTCTGGGACCTGATCACGAGGTCGCTCGGCAGCGTGAACTGCGTGAGGCTGGACGTGGTGTCGTGGGTGCCGTGGCCGGAGGCGGTGGTGGGGCGGCGGGCGTCTATGCCGCGGGTGTTGGAGACGACGACCTGCTTGCCGACCGTGGTGATCTCGGCAGGGAAGTAGTCGGTGGGGAGCAGGCCGACGTAACTGGCGGGCTCCTGGGCGGACTTGTACCGGTACACGGCGACCGCGTTGGCGCGGCCCAGCGTCACCAGCAGGCGGCCGTCGTCGGTGAGGGTGACCGCGTCGGGCTCGTAGCCGACCTTCGCCTCGGGCCAGGGCTGGGTGGCGATGGTCTGGACGACCTTGTCCCTGCGGGTGTCGATGACCGACACGCTGTTGTCGGCGGTGTTGGTGACGAACACCGCGCCCTTCCTCGCGTACACCGCGGTCGGGTGCAGACCCACGTCGATGGTCTGGACGGCCTTGTCCGCGCGGGTGTCGATGACACTGACCGTGCCGGTGGTGGCGGCGCCGGTGTCGGGGTCGGCGGGCACCTGGGTGCCGTACGAGTTCATGGTGGTGTCACCGGCCTTCGCCGGACGGCCGCCCTCGTTGCTGACGTACAACTTCCCGCCGACCAGGGCGATTCCGCGCGGCGCGGTGCCGACGGCCCAGCTCTGCTTGATGGTGCCGGTCGCCGCGTCGAGGGCGACGACCCGGTTCTGGCCGTTGACGGCGGAGTACACGGTGGAGCCGTCGGCCGAGAACACCGCGCCACCCACGAGGGCGTGCTGGGTGCCCACGGCCGGGACGGGGACGGCCGTCGGGCCGGACAGGGTGCCGTCCGCGTTCACGGTGAACTTCGTGTAGCCGTCCGCCTGGCCCAGCCACAGCTGCTTGCCGTCGGGCGAGTAGGCCGGGCCCTCCTGGCCGACCGCGGCGCTGCTGATGCGCAGGTCGTCCGCCGCGTTGGCGCCGATCTTCTGCTTCACCTGGCCGGTCGCGAGGTCCATGATCACCAGCGCCGCGTCGCCGTCGGCGACCGCGGCCGCGAGGTGGGTGCCGTCCGGGCTGACCGTCGACGACATGATCTTGCCGTCGTTGATGACGGTCCGGCTGCCGTACGGCTTGAGGTACTGGTCGCTGGAGATGACCTCGCCCTTGGCGGTGTCCTGCGCGACCTGCTGGGTGCCGAACTGGTAGGTCGAGGCGACCGCGGTGCCGGTGACGCCGAGGGCCACGGCGATACCGGCCGTCACCAGCGTGGTCCGGCGGCTGAGGCGTCTGACCTGCTGGCGGCTCCGGCGCTGCCGAGTTACCTGCATGGGACTATCCCTTCGAGGTGGTGTCCAGCAGCTCGACGTCGCCGTCGAACTGCCACAGCGGGTTGGGCGCGTCCCCGGTGGAGGTCCGCACCAGGAAGTAGCCGTTCACTTCCTTCGGCCCGTCGCCGTCGGCGACGAACCGCCCGTCCGATCCGACGTCCAGCTGATAGACAGCCGTCCCCGCCACCGGTACGCCGGGCAGGTGCCAGGTCACGACACACCGCCAGTCATTGCCCGCCCCCTGCTGAGCGGCCTGGCCGTCGCTCTTGGTGCACGCCGCCGAGGCCCTGAGCTGTGCCTCGGTGACGGCGGGGCGGTGGAGTTGTTCGGTCTGGATGCGGTAGAGGTGGGCGAAGGCCGTGGCGAGGGAGCGCTGGACCTTGGCCTGCGTGATGCCCGACGAGTCGGTCGACACGGCGACCACCGCGACGGTGAGGGCGGTCAGAGCGGCCAGCGGCAGCACGCCCACCGTGAACGCGCGGCGCCCGGCACCGTCGTAGGCGAGGTTGGTGAAGTCCCGCCGCAGGAACAGCAGATGGGCCAGTACGGTCGCGAGCACCGCCCACGCCAGGCTGACGGCGACGCCGATCAGAAGCGGGGCGAGCTGGGCCGGGGCGGTGAACAGGCCGTTCCAGGACAGGAAGGCGTAACCGGGCAGCGCGAGGCGTACGGCGACGGGCAGCGGCAGCATCTGGACGATCTGCATGCCGAGCGCCACGAGCGGCGGCAGCAGGAGCCCCGTCGGGGAGCGGCCGAGGGCGACCGACCCGAGCAGGCCGATCGCGGCGAGGGCCAGGGTCGGGGCGAGGGCGGCGACCCAGGCGAGCAGGACCCTCCCGGCGGCGTCGGACGGGGTCAGCAGATGGCCGTCGAGGCCGACGAGCGGCTGGTTGCCGACGGACGCGAGCCCGCCGACCGCGCTGGAGCAGGCCAGCCCGGCCACGAGCACCAGGATGACGGTGAGGCCGGCCAGCACCTTCGCCACGAAGATCCGCCGCGGTGAACGGACCGCCACCAGCAGATGCCGCCAGGTGCCGAGCCGGTCCTCGGCGGCGAACACGTCACCGGCGACCACCGAAACCAGCAGCGGAAGCGCCCAGGTGCCCGCGAAACCGAGCATCACCAGTGGTCCGGCCCACCCGGTGGCGTGCATCCAGCGGCCGAACAGGGTGTCGGAGGGCAGCGTGCTCTGCTCGCTCACCCCGGCGACGAAGAGCCCCGGCAGGATCCAGCAGGCGAGCACGAGGAGCCGGATCCGCCACTGCGAGACGAGCTTGACGAGTTCGAAACGGTAGCTCCGCGGGACCGAGACGGGCCGCACGGGGACGGGGGTGGCGGACGCGGTGACGGTGGTGGTCATCTGCCTGTCTCCCGGTCCCCGGTCAGGGCCAGGAACGCGGCCTCCAAGGGCGAGACGACAGGCGCGAGTTCGCGCACCGCGACACCCGACGTCACGAGCCGCGCCACCAGGTCGTCGAGGGCGGGCACCAGCGCGCGTACGACGAGCACGTCGGCGTCCCGCGTCTGCCGTCCGGTGTCCTCGGCGATCCGGATGCCGTCCATGCCCTCGGCCAGCCGCCGCGCGGCCTCCGGGTCGGACGTCCGTACCCGGTAGTCGAGTTCACGGCTCTCGGCGGCCAGTTTGCCTAGCGGGCCGGAGAACACGACCCGGCCCGTGGCGAGGATGGTGACCTCGGAGCACATCGCCTCCAGGTCGTCCATACGGTGGCTGGAGACCACGACACTCGTGCCGTCCGCGGCGAGCCGGTTCAGGACGCCGTGCACATGCCGTTTGCCCGCGGGGTCGAGGCCGTTGGACGGTTCGTCGAGCACGAGCAGCCGCGGCCGGGTCAGCAGTGCGGCGGCGAGCCCGAGCCGCTGACGCATGCCGAGGGAGAAGCCGCGGGCCTTGTCGTCGGCCACGTCGGTGAGTCCGACATGGTCGAGCACGTCGTCGATCTCGGCCGTGGGGGCGTCCGGGCCGCGGAGTTCGGCGAGCGCGGCGAGGTTCTGACGGGCGGTGAGCGAGGGGTAGAGACCGGGCCCGTCCACGAATCCTGAGACCCCGTCGGGAGCGGCGAACGCCCGCCCGACCGGCTCGCCCAGGATCTCCAGGTCACCCGCGTCGGCGACGGCGAGCCCCAGCAGGAGCCCGAGCAGGGTCGTCTTGCCGGCGCCGTTCGGCCCGACCAGTCCGTGGATCTGGCCCCGCGTCACATCGAGGTCGACGCCGTCGAGCGCCACGACGTCACCGAAGCACTTGGTGATCCCGCGGGCCCGGACTGCGTGGAGTGCGTCCATGAGTCCCTTGCGTCCCTTCTTTCGCGGTCCGCTGGGACCTTAGGGACGCGACACAACCCGGACACACACGGCTGACTGAACGCCCAGGGAACGAACCGTCAAGGCATCGGCAAGAGTGCAAACAAATGGTCGACGTCGAGCCGGACTAGGGTCAGCTGCGGGGAGGGACCTGCGGGCCGGACGGCTAACCGGCGTGCAGCATCAGCCCGATGCCCGCGACCAGCAGCCCCGCCGCGACGATCCTCGGCGCGCCGAACCGCTCCTTGAAGAACACGGCGCCGATGGCCGCGCCGACGATGATCGAGGATTCGCGCAGGGCGGCCACGGGGGCGAGTTCGGCCTTGGTCTGGGCCCACAGGACGAGCCCGTACGCGGCCACGGACAGGGCGGCGCCGAGGAGTCCGACCCCTGCGAACGGCCGCAGTACGCCGACCAGTCGGCCGCGCCACCGGATGAGGGCGAACGCCGGGATCACCACCCCCTGCACCGCCATCAGCCAGGCGATGTACCCGAGCGAGGAACCGGAGGCGCGCACGCCGAGCCCGTCGACGACGGTGTAGGCGGCGATGGTCAGCCCGGTCGCCAACGCGGCACCGATCGCCGCCCAGTCGGGCCGGCGGCCCCGCAGCCCCCACAGGGCGACGCCGGTGAGTCCCGCGCAGGACAGGGCGATTCCGGCGGCGGCCCACCCGTCCGGCACCTCGTGGGCGAAGAGGGCGGCCAGCACGGTCACGACCAGGGGCGCGGTACCGCGCGCGATCGGATAGGCCTGCCCGAAGTCCCCGAGCCGGAAGGACTTCATCAGCAGGGCGTAGTAGGCGATGTGGATGCAGCACGAGACGAGCAGATACGGCCACGCGCCCGCCGCCGGAACCGCCGCGAACGGGATGATCGCCAGCCCGATGAGCATCCCTCCGCCCGAGATCAGGGTGAACCCGACCAGCTTGTCGGCGATCCGGTGGGCGATGGCGTTCCAGCCGGCGTGCGTGACCGCGGCGAGGAGAACGGCCGCGGTGACCAGCGGCGTCACGGGGTGCGCTCGCGGACGTCCACGAGAGTGGCGCCCGCGTGGGCGATCAGGTCCTTGGGCGCGACGGGGAACACGGCGTGCGGATCGCCGGCGGCGGCCCACACGACGTCATGGTCGAGCAGCGAACGGTCCGCGAGCACCCGGGTCTTCGTCCGGTGCCCGAAGGGCGGCACGCCCCCGATGGCGTACCCGGTCGTCTCCCGTACGACATCGGCCTTGGCCCGGGTGACCTTCTCGACGCCGAGTTCCCGCCGGACCAGTTCGACGTCGACCCGGGACGCCCCGTCCATCAGCACCAGCACCGGCACCCCGTCCGCCGCGAAGATCAGCGACTTGCAGATCTGGCTCAGCTCGCACCCGACGGCAGCGGCGGCCTCGGCGGCGGTACGGGTGGCGTCCGGGAAGCGCCGGATCCCGGCGGTCAGTTCATCGAGCCCCAGTTCCCGCAGGGCCTGGGCGAAACGGGGGTGAGCGGCCTCGGAGCCGCCGGCATCGGTGGTCGTCATGTACGGCACGCTAGCGGTGGGTGTACGGGGCATGCGACCGGGTTACAGGGTCCGCACGCCGGCGAACACGCCATCCCCCTGAGCCGTTCCCCGGTCCCCCCGGACTCTCGTCGTGCAGGATGCCGCCATGACCCCGTCTGCCGCCGTACGCCCTTATCACCCCCAAGACCGCGACGCCCTGGAGGACATCTGCGTCCGCACCGCCCACGCCGGACGGGACAGCCGCCCGCACTACAAGGACCCCGGTGTCTTCCCCGCGGCCTTCGCGTCGCCGTACGTCCATCTCGCACCGGAGCTGGCCTTCGTCCTGGACGACGGGCAGGGGCGGGCCGTCGGGTACGTCCTGGGGACCGCCGACACGCCCCGGTTCGTCGAGGACTACCGGGCCGAGTGGCTCCCCCTGGTGGCCGACCGCTACCCGGAGCCCCGCCACGCGCCGCGCACTCCCGACGAGGAGATCGTCGCGCTTCTGCACCGCCCCGAGCGGATGCTCGTGCCCGAAGTCGCCGCCTACCCAGCCCACTTGCACATCGACCTGCTCCCCGAGTGGCAGGGGCGCGGGTACGGGCGGGCGCTCATGGAGACCTTCCTGCGCGCCCTGCACGAGCGGGGCGTGGCCGCCGTACACCTGTCCATGGTGAGCGCCAACACGCCCGCCCGTGCCTTCTACGACCGTCTCGGCTTCCACGAGATCGCCGTACCGGAGCCCGGGCCGGTCACCTATCTCGGACGGTCCACGGCGGAAGAAGGCCGGTGAGGGCATCCCCCTCACCGGCCGACTCCTGTCACACCGCGTGCGTCAGACGCGTACCAGCTCCCGGTCCTCGTCCGGATCCGCGTCCTTCTCGGTCTGCGTGCGCAGTCCCTCGCCCTCGACGTCGACGTTGGGCAGTGCGCGGTCCAGCCACTTCGGCAGCCACCAGGCGCGGCGGCCGAGCAGGGCGAGGACCGCGGGGACGATCGCCATGCGGACGATGAACGCGTCGAAGAAGACGGCGACCGCGAGACCGAAGCCGATCATCTTGATCATCGACTCGCCGGAGCTGATGAAGCCTCCGAAGACGGACATCATGATGACCGCGGCGGCGACCACGACCCGGGCGCTGTGCTTGAACCCGGTCACGATGGCCTGGCTCGGGGACTCGCCGTGGACGTACGCCTCGCGCATGCGGGTCACCAGGAAGACCTCGTAGTCCATCGCGAGCCCGAAGACCACGCCGACCATGAAGATCGGCATCATCGACATGATCGGGCCGGTCTCCGCCACGCCGAGCACCCCGCCGAGCCAGCCCCACTGGAAGACCGCGACCACGGCACCGAGCGCGGCGAGCACCGAGAGCAGGAAGCCGAGGGCCGCCTTCAGCGGGACGAGGATCGAGCGGAAGACCACGATCAGGAGAAGGAAGGCGAGACCGACCACCAGGGCCAGATACGGGATCAGGGCGTCCGAGAGCTTCTGCGAGAAGTCGACGTTCATCGCGGTGGTGCCGGTGACCAGGACGTCCGCGCCGGTGTCGGACCTGACGTCGGCACTCTGGCCGCGAATGGCGTGGACCAGGTCCTCGGTCTGGGTCGAGGACGGCTTGGAGCCGGGTACGACCGTGATGGTCGCGGTGTCGCCGGCCTTGTTGAAGGCCGGCGGGGTGACCGTGACGACGTCCTTGAGGCCCTTGATCCCGTCGGTCACCGTGCCGGCCGCGGCCTTCGGGTCGTCGCTGTTCTTGGCGTCGACCACGATCATCAGGGGCCCGTTGAAGCCGGGCCCGAAGCCCTCCGAGAGGAGGTCGTAGGCGCGGCGCTGGGTCGTGGACGTCGGCTGCGAACCGTCGTCGGGCAGGCCCAGTTCCAGCTGGCTGACCGGCAGCGCGACGGTGCCGAGGCCGAGCACGCCGAGCAGCAGCACGGCGGCCGGACGGCGGATGACGAAGCTCGCCCAGCGGGTGCCGAGGTTGGGCTTCACCGCCTGCTGGGACGGGGCCGCCTTCTCGGCGGACTTCCCGCGCTTGTCGCCCGCCGGGCGGATCCTGCGGCCCGCGTACCCGAGCAGCGCCGGGATCATGGTCAGCGCGATGAGGACGGCGACCACGACCGTGCCCGCCGCGGCCAGGCCCATCTTGGTCAGCATCGGCACGCCGACGACCGAGAGACCGGCGAGCGCGATCACGACGGTGAGGCCCGCGAAGACCACCGCGGAGCCCGCGGTGCCGGTGGCCCGGCCGGCCGCCTCCTCGCGGCCGCGGCCCTCGGACAGTTCGGCGCGGTAGCGGGAGACGATGAACAGCGCGTAGTCGATGCCGACCGCGAGGCCGATCATCCCCGCGAGCGTGGAGGTGGTGTCGCCGAGGTCGAGCGCCTTGGCGAGGACGGCGATGGTGGAGACGCCGATCCCGACGCCGATGATCGCGGTGAGCAGCGGCAGCCCCGCCGCGACCAGCGAGCCCAGGGTCATGACCAGGACGATCGCGGCGATGGCGAGACCGACGGCCTCACCGATCGCTCCCGCCTCCGGCTGGGCCTGGAGCACGTCGCCGCCGACGTCGACGGTCAGCCCGGTGTCCCGGGCCCCGTCGGCGGCCTTCTCCAGGGCGTCCCGGGTCGCGTCCTTGAGTTCCATGGCGGGGGCGTCGTAGCGGACCGATGCGTAGGCGACCGTGCCGTCCTTGCTCACCGCGTGGGTTGTGAACGGGTCGGTGACGGAGACGACCTCGGAGCCGTCGCCCAGCTCGTTGACGGTCTTCGCGACGGTCGCCTTGTTGGCGGCGTCCGTCATCTTCTCGCCTTCGGGCGCCTTGAAGACCATGCGCCCGGTCGCGCCGTCGGCGCTGGCCCCCGGGAAACGCTGTTCCAGCAGGTCGAAGGCCTTCTGCGCCTCCGTGCCCGGAATGGAGAAGGAGGTCGATCCGGCGGCGGGCGCACTCAGCGCGCCGATGCCGGCGATCGTCAGCAGGGCCACCCATATGAGGGCGACGAAGTGCCGTCGCCGGAAGGCGAGGCGGCCGAGGTCGTAGAGGAAAGTGGCCACGAAGGCGTACTCCCGGTCAGGTCGTGGGTCCAGGGCGACACGGCCCCAGGGCAGGGATGATCAGCCCGACGACGTGAGCGGTTACGTCAGGTGGAGGGCTTGCTGGAACTGGAAAGAGGACTGGGGGTCAGTCGCTCGAAACGCCGAGGGCGGGGAGGACCACGGCGTCGATGTACGAAAGCAGGAACTCCTGCGTCGGCGGCAGCTCGTCGATCATCGTGCGGGCCGCGAAGCCGCCGATCATCATGTGGATCATGAACTCGATCGCCGGGTTGTCGGGTCGCACCTCGCCCCGGTCGATCGCCCGCTGCACCAGTCGGCGGAACTCCGCCATCTCGGGTTCGATGAGGTGCGCGCGGAACGCCTTCAGGAGATCCGGGTTGCCGTGGATCGCCATGGCCAGACCTCGCATGAGCGCGGAGTTCTGCTCCATGGTGCAGTCGTCCGAGCGCATCGTGAGGGCGTGCAGGTCGCCCCTGAGGGACCCGGTGTCGATCTCGTCGAGACCGATACCGCCCGGCTTGGCGTGCCGCACGGCCCTCGCCACCAGCTCGGCCTTGCCGCCCCACTGGCGGTAGAGCGTGGCCTTGCTGGAACGGGTGCGAGCGGCGACGGCGTCCATGGTGACGGCGTCGTAGCCGACCTCCCGCAGCAGTTCGAGCACGGCCTCGTACAGCTCGGCCTCGCGCTCGGGGGTGATGCGGCTGCGACGCGCGGTCGAGACCTCGGTCATGTCACTCACCCTTTCCGCTCCGGAACTTGGAACGCCACCGACTTGGAACGACACTGTTTCGTACGACACGAATGTAGCGCAACCGCCAGCGAAACGAAACGGTTTCGTTCGTGTTGTGGGTCACCCGGGTTCTTCGCCGCTCACCTATGGGCCGTTTTTCATAAGTTGCTCCGGTCCATCCCCCGGAAAAGCATGGGGAGGTGAGCTATCTGCGCCTTCCGCATCTGAGCGGCGACCTGTTGTGCTTCGTCGCCGAGGACGACCTCTGGCTGGCCCCGCTCGACGGCCCGGACCGCGCCTGGCGCCTGACCGTCGACCGCACCAAGGTCGGCCATCCGCGCTTCTCGCCCGACGGCCGCCACATCGCGTACACGAGCTGGCGCAGTGTCGTGCCCGAGATCCACCTGGCGGACGTGGACGGCGGCCCGGCCCGCCGGCTCACGTACTGGGGCTCGACGGACACACAGGTGTGCGGCTGGACCCCCCAGGGGACGATCCTCGCCGTCGCCTCCCACGGCGAGCCCTTCTCCTACTTCACCTGGGCGTACAAGGTCCCCACCGACGGCTCCCCCGGCGACAGGCTCCCCTGGGGCCCGGTCTCCGACATCCAGGTCGCCGACCGCAAGACCCTCCTCCTCACCGGCACCCCGCCGCACGAACCAGCCGCCTGGAAGCGCTACCGGGGCGGCGCCACGGGCCGCCTCTGGCTGCACGGCGAACGCCTGCTGCCCGACCTCGGCGGCCACCTGCACTCCCCCATGTTCGTCGGCGACCGGATCGCCTTCCTCTCCGACCACGAGGGTGTCGGCAACCTCTACTCATGCGCCCACGACGGCTCCGACCTGCGCCGCCACACCGACCACGACGCCTTCTACGCCCGGCACGCCTCCAGCGACGGCACCCGGGTGGTGTACCAGTGCGCGGGCGACCTGTGGATCGTCGACGACCTCCGCGCCGCCGAGCCGCGCAGACTCGACGTACGGCTGAGCGGGCCGCGCGCGGGACGCCGTACGTACCAGGTGCCGGCCGCCCAGCACGTGGACGGCATCTCGGTGGACGAGACGGGCCGCGCGAGCGCCGTCGTCGTCCGCGGCAGCCTGTACTGGCTGACCCACCGGGACGGCCCGGCCCGCACCATCACGGACACCCCGGGGGTGCGGGTCCGGCTCCCGGAGATGCTCGGTTCCGTCGGCCAGGTCGCGTATGTGACGGACGCGGAGGGCGAGGACGCGGTCGAGATCGCGTATCTGCCCCGGGCGACCGGTGACCGCGAGCCGCGACGGCCGGCCTCGGGCGAGCTGGGTCGGGTCCTGGAGCTGGTCTCCGACCCGAGGGGCGAGCGCCTGGCCATCGCCTCGCACGACGGACGCCTGCTCCTCCTCGACGCCACCGAGGACTCTGGGGGGACCTCCCGGACGGAGTCCGGGGGAGGCGAGGTCACCGAACTCATCCGCTCGGTCAACGGCCCGGTCCGCGACCTCGCCTTCTCCCCGGACGGCACCTGGCTGACCTGGTCGCACCCCGGGATCGGGCGCTCCCTGCGCCAGATCAAGATGGCCCGCATCAAGGACCGGTTGATCGTGGACGTGACCAACGGCCGCTTCGAGGACGAGAACCCGGTCTTCACCAGGGACGGCCGCTACCTGGCCTTCCTCTCCTGGCGGGGCTTCGACCCGGTGTACGACGTCCACACCGGCGACCTGTCCTTCCCGCTCGGCTGCCGCCCCTACCTGGTCCCGCTGTCCTCGGCGACCCCCTCCCCCTTCGCGCTGAACCCGGAGGGCCGGCCCGCCGCCGGGGGGCTGGACCCGGCCTCCGACGGCGAGGGCGGCGAGGGGGGCGACAACAGTGCCGTCACGGTCGAGATCGAGGGCCTGGAGAGCCGGGTGACCCCCTTCCCGGTCCCCGCCTCCAAGTACTCGGCACTGCACCCGGTCGCGGGCGGCGGCCTGGTCTGGCTGCGCTGGCCGATCTCGGGCGCGCTCGGCGAGACCTTCGTCAACCCGGACGACACCTCCGAGCGCCCGACCCTCGAACACTTCTCCATCAGCAAGGCGAAGAAGACCGAACTCGTCGAGCACCTGGACTGGTTCGCGGTCAGCGGCGACGGCTCCCGGCTGGTTCTCGTCGACGAGGGCGACCTGCGCGCGACCCCCGCCACCGAGTCCGGCGACAGCGACTCCACCGTCTGGATCGACCTGCGCCGCATCCTGCACGAGGTCGACCCGGCAGCCGAGTGGCGCCAGTCGTACGAGGAGGCGGGCCGCCTGATCCGGGCGTACTTCTGGGAGCCGGGGATGTGCGGCATCGACTGGGACGCGGTACTCGACCAGTACCGCCCGCTGCTCGAACGGATCGCCTCGCCCGACGAGTTCGCCGACCTCCTGCGCGAGGTCCTCGGCGAACTGGGCACCTCCCACGCCTACGTCACCGCCGCCCGCCGCAACGAGGGCCCACCCCACTACCAGCGCCGCCAGGGCCTGCTGGGCGCCAACTTCGTCCTCAGGGACGGCGGCTGGACGGTCCGGCGGATCCTGCCCGGCGACTCCTCGGACTCCAAGGCCCGCTCCCCGCTGGCCGGTACGGGCATCCGCGAGGGCGCGGTCCTCACCCATGTGGACGGCCGCCCGGTCGACGCGGTCACGGGCCCGTATCCGCTGCTCGCGGCGGCGGGCGGTACGACGGTGGAGCTGACGTTCACCCCGGCCGAGGGCGAAGGCCGGGCCCGCCGCGTGGCGGTGGTCCCGCTCCTCGACGAACGCCCCCTGCGCTACCAGGACTGGGTGGCCAAACGCCGAGCCGTCGTACGGGAGTTGAGCGGCGGCCGCTGCGGCTATCTGCACATCCCCGACATGGGCGGCTCGGGCTGGGCCCAGTTCAACAGGGACCTGCGAATGGAGGTCTCCCGCCCCGCCCTGATCGTCGACGTACGCGGCAACGCGGGCGGCCACATCAGCGAACTGGTGGTGGAGAAGCTGAGCCGCAAGATCCTCGGCTGGGACCTGACGAGAAACGCCCAGCCGGTCTCGTACGCCTCGAACGCTCCCCGTGGCCCGGTGGTGGCCCTCGCCGACGAGGCGACCTCCTCGGACGGCGACATGATCACGGCGGCCTTCAAACTGCTGGGGCTCGGCCCGGTGGTGGGCCAGCGCACCTGGGGCGGAGTGGTCGGCATGACTGGCCGCCACCAGCTCGGCGACGGCACGGTGATCACGGTCCCGATGAACGCGGCCTGGTTCGACGCGTACGGCTGGTCGATCGAGAACCACGGTGTCACTCCGGACCTGGAGATCCTGCGCACCCCCCTGGACTGGGCGGAGGGCCGCCACGCCCAACTGGACGACGCGGTACGGCTCGCACTGGACCTGCTGGAGACGACACCTCCGGCGACCCCGCCGAACTACCGGGGCGTACCGAACAGATCACGACCGAAGCTGCCGCCCAGGTGAGGGCTTTGCTTTTAGGGGGCGGCGGCAGGGCTTTTGCCTTCAGGGGCGCGGGGAACTGCGCGAGAAGCCCCACCGGCCTGACACCCGACAACGCACCCGGAACGCACAGGGTGCCCTCCCGAAAACGAGAGGGCACCCTGCACTTCGAGCAGTGACTACATGTCGTAGTCGGGGTCGAGCCGCTCCTGCTCCTCACGCCGGAGCCGCTCGCTCTCCTCGTCCCGCATGCGGTCGCGGTCCGGGCCCTGACCCTGACGGTCCGGGCCCTGGCCCTGACGACCACGCTGGGCCTGCTCCCGGCCCTCCTGGGCCTTCTGCTTGGCCTGCTGCTGCAACTGCTCGGACTTGTCCTGGAACTTGTCCTTCATACCCATGTGGGTTCACTCCCGTGGGGGTGAGGGGAAGAGCCCCTGGCCGGGGCCTCGACCAGATTCACACGCCCGGACAAAGAACGCATTTCGATCAGTTACGGTGCGTAGCGCGAGCCTCCTCGTCCGCCGCCCCACCTGCACCGACGAGTCCCACCCTCATCCCCTCCAACCGCTGCCCGAACCGCCGCATCTCCCGCTGCCCGACGGTCCCGATGAGCCCCGGCAGATACCCGCGCATGCCCTGCATCCCGCGCAGCCACCCCTGCCCGTACACATGGCTGGACCGCCGCTCGATGCCGGTCACGATCCGCTCGACGGCCGGACCCAGCGGATACGTCTTGTTGGCCGGCCACGGCAGCCGCTGCCTGAGCTCGCGCATGACCTCGTCCTGGTCGGCCCCGCGCACCATGTCGGTGTCGGTCCACGACAGATAACCGACCCCGACCCGCACGCCCTTGTGGCCGACCTCGGCCCGCAGACTGTGCGCGAACGCCTCCACACCGGACTTGGACGCGCAGTACGCGGTCATCATCGGCGCCGGGGTGATCGCCGCGAGGGAGGCGATCTGGAGCAGATACCCGCGGCTCTCCATCAGCACCGGCAGGAACGCCCGCGCGGTGACGGCCGATCCGATGAGATTGACCTCGATCACCCGCCGCCACGCCTCCGGATCGGAGTCCACGAAGGGCCCGCCGGTCGCGACCCCGGCATTGGCGACCACGATGTCGACCTTCCCGAACCGCGCCTTGACCTCCTGCGCGACCCGGGCCATCGCCGCATGGTCGGTGACGTCGGCGTACCAGTGATCGCTGTCGCCGTGCAGCCGCCCGGAGAGCTGCTTGAGCGCGTCCGGTTCGAGGCCGACGAGTGCGACCTTCGCCCCGCGCGCCGACAGCTTTCGGGCGAGCAACTCACCCACGCCCCGCGCGGCCCCCGTGACGACCGCGACCTGTCCTTCGAGTCCGACCCTGCTCATGCGCCCTCCTTGACCTGGACGTACGTGGTGACGAGTTCCCGGATCCGGGCGGTGACCGGTTCGGGCGCCTCGACCGGCGTCATATGGCCCACGCCGGGCAGTTCGGTGACCCCGAGGCAGTTCGGCAGCGCGGCGGCCAACCGGCGCGCCTGCACGGGCGGGGTCAGTCGGTCGGCCGTTCCGACGACGACGGCCGTCGGCACGGTGAGCCGCCGTACGCCGTGGTCCAGGTCGAGCAGATCGAGGACCTGCGACCAGGCGTACCGCACCTTGCGCGGGCACGCGTGCACGATCCGCGCGCACGCCTCCACCATGGGCGGGGCCGAACCGGGGCCCATCGTCCCGTACTTGAGGATCCTCAGGGCGAGCGGCGTGACCGGCCCGAGCGGAGCCCGCGCCCCGAGGACGTGCCGGGTCAGCCAGGTGCGCAGCCGCCCGGCCCGGATCGGTACGACGGTCGACTCGGCGACCAGCCGCGACGAACCGGTGCTGCACAGCAGGACGGCGGCCGTGTGCGCCCGGAACTGCGGGCGTTCCGCCGCCGCCATGACCGTCATCCCGCCCATGGAGTGCCCGGCGATCACCGCCTTCTCACCGGGGGCGAGGACCGCCTCCAGTACGGCTTCGAGGTCGTCGGCGAGCCCGTCCGCACTGCACGCCGGGCTCGCCGGACTGCGTCCGTGGCCGCGCTGGTCGTACGCGACGACCCGGTGGTCGACGGCGAGTTCGCGGATCTGGGCGGCCCAGAAGGCGGTGGAGCAGGTCCAGCCGTGGGCGAGGACGACGGGGGGTGCGTCGTCGGGGCCGTGCACCTCCACGTGAAGGCGAGCGCCGTCGGCGGAGAGGACGGTGAGTTCGCGCGCCGGTGCGGGCGGGGCGTACGGCCCGGAGACGACATGGGTCAGCCGGCTCATACGGCGGTCACCTCCGCGTGCGCCGGTACCCGCAGCACCTCGTACTCGGCGAGATCCACCCGCCGGGTCGCCCGCCGGAACTCGGTCGTCGTACCGGGCCAGATGGTGCTGTTGCGGCCGTTCGCGTCCAGGTACCAGCTGGTGCAGCCGCCGGTGCTCCACACCGTGCGCTTCATACGCTCCTGCACCCGGTGGTTCCAGGCCGCCACGGCGGCGGGACGCGCGTCCAGGGCCGCACGACCCCCGAGGACGTCGAGCTGCCGTACGAAGTCGGCCAGGTAGTTCAGCTGGGACTCGATCATGAGGATCATCGAGGAGTTCCCGAGGCCGGTGTTGGGTCCGATGATGGTCATCCAATTGGGGAAGCCGGCCGCGGAGGCACCCCGCAGCGCCTCCATCCCGCCCTTCCACGCCTCAGCGAGCGTCCGCCCGTCCGCGCCGACGACCCGGTCGGCGATCGGCATGTCGGTGACGTGGAAGCCCGTACCGAAGACGATCGCGTCGACCTCGGCCCCGGTGCCGTCGGCGGCGACGAGCTTCGACCCCTCGACACGGCTGAGCCCGCTCGCGACCACGTCCACGTTGGGCTGGGCCAGCGCCGGGTAGTACGTGCTGCTCAGCAGGATCCGCTTGCAGCCGATGCGGTAGTCGGGGGTGAGTTTGGCGCGCAGCGCCGGGTCCTTGATGGCACGGGCCATGTTCCGCTTGGCCAACTGCTCCACGGCACCGAGTTCGTTGGGGCGCTTGGTGAACGCCTGGACCTGCAACTCCCTGACGCCCCACAGCAGTCCGCGCCGGACCTGGGTGGTGAAGGGCAGCTGCCGGTGCAGCAGGCGCTCGGCGCCGCTGATCGCCCGGTCCATCCGGGGCATCACCCAGGGCGGGGTGCGCTGGAACAGCGTGACGCTCCGGGCGAGCGGCTGGATGGCCGGGACGATCTGGATGGCCGAGGCGCCGGTCCCCACCATCGCGACCCGCTTGCCGCGCAGGTCGTAGTCGTGGTCCCAGCGGGCGGAGTGGAAGACCTTGCCCGGGAAGGAGTCCAGTCCCGGGATGTCGGGGATCCTGGGGTCGGAGAGCGGCCCGGTGGCGGAGACGACGAGGTCGGCCGAGAGCGAGCCGCTCGCGGTCTCGATGTCCCACCGCAGCTTCTCGCCGTCCCAGGTCATCCGCTTCACCTCGGAGTTGAGGCGGATGTGCGGGCGGAGCCGGAAGACGTCCGTCACATGCTCCAGATAGGCGCGGATGTGCTCCTGCCCCGAGAAGGTACGCGGCCAGTCGGGGTTGGGCGCGAAGGAGAACGAATACAGATGGGACGGCACATCGCACGCGCACCCCGGATAACTGTTGTCCCGCCAGGTACCGCCCACACTGTCGGCCCGCTCCAGCACGACGAAGTCGGTGACGCCCTCCCGCCGCAGCCGTACGGCGGCCCCGAGCCCACCGAACCCGGACCCCACCACCGCCACCCGCACATGCTCGTGTTCGGCCATGCCGACGCCCTTCCCTGCGCGACTCTGCCAGTGAACACTGGCGCAATGGGAGGGTAGAGCAGCTCCGTACCGATGGGTAGGGGTCGGGGGGAAGGACGTTGACATCAGCGGCTGCCGCCGCGGGTACCGGCGGTACAACATAGGCTGCGGACGTGACGGACAAGCGCGAATACCGCATGGAGGAACTGGCCCGCCTGGCCGGCATCACAGTGCGCACCCTGCGCTTCTACCGCGAACGCAAGCTCATCCCGCCCCCGCGCCGCGAGGGCCGTATCGCCTGGTACGACGACCACCACCTGGCCCGCCTGCGCACGATCGCGGCACTCCTGGAGCGCGGCCACACCCTCACCGGCATCGCGGAACTGGCGGAAGCCCTCGACCACGGCCGCGACGTCGCCGACGTCCTGGGTGTGGCGCCTCCCACCGAGGAGGAGCCGGTCCGCCTCACCCCCGAGGAACTCGCCGCCCGCTTCGAGGGAGAGGTGACCCCGGAGAACCTCGCGGCCGCACTCGACCTCGGCTACCTCGGCACCGACGGCGACGAGATCGTCCACATCAGCCGCCGCCTCCTGGACGTCTCCTCCGCCCTGGTCCGCGAGGGCATTCCCCTGGGGGAGGTCCTGGCGGCCGGCAAACGGGTCCGCGAGCACGTGGACGACCTGGCGGAGATGTTCGCCGAGCTGGTCCTGCGCCACGCGAGCGAGGACGACCTCCAACGCCTGCGCCCCCTGGCGCGGAGCGTGGTGGAGGCGGAACTGTCACTGGCGCTGGACCGGCGGTTGCGGAAGCGGGACTAGAGGTCGAAGACGACCGTCACGGGAGCGTGATCCGACCACCGCTCGTCATGACTGGCGGCCCGCTCCACAAACCCCTTCATCGCCCGCCGAGCAAGCCCGGGAGTCACGACGGCAAGGTCGATGCGCCATCCTGAATCGTTGTCGAACGCCCGCCCCCGGTACGACCACCACGAGTACGGCCCCTCCGCGTCCGGATGCAGCGACCGTACGACGTCGACGTAACCGCCGTCGGTGGGCTCCAGCACCCGGCTCAGCCAGGCCCGTTCCTCCGGCAGGAACCCGGAGCTCTTCTGGTTGGCGCGCCAGTTCTTGAGGTCGGCCTGCTGGTGGGCGATGTTCCAGTCGCCGCAGACGACGACTTCGCGGCCGTCGGCGGCGGCGCGTACCCGCAGGTCCTTCAGATAGGCGAGGAACTCGTCCATGAAGCGGACCTTCTCGTCCTGCCGCTCGGTGCCGACCTCGCCGGAGGGCAGGTAGAGGGAGGCGACGGTGACACCGGGCAGGTCGGCCTCGACGTACCGCCCGCTGGTGTCGAACTCGGCCGAACCGAAGCCGATCCGGACCCGGTCGGGCTCGCGGCGGGTGTAGAG
Source organism: Streptomyces sp. NPDC005303 (assembly GCF_040607335.1). Classification (NCBI taxonomy): domain Bacteria; kingdom Bacillati; phylum Actinomycetota; class Actinomycetes; order Kitasatosporales; family Streptomycetaceae; genus Streptomyces; species Streptomyces sp. NPDC005303. The sequence continues at coordinate 38,847 of NZ_JBEXGM010000033.1, forward strand.
GGAGACACCGGCACGTCCCTTGGCGGCGGCGGGCGCGTGCACGACATGCCAGCCCTCGGGACCACGCACGCTCTCGGGCAGCTGCTGCGGCTCGGCACGCACCTCCTGCAGGCAGAGCACGTCGGCGGAGGTGTCCGCGAGCCACTCCACGAAGCCCTTCTTCGCGGCGGCACGCAGTCCGTTCACATTGGCGGAGGTCACAGTGAGCACCCCGGAACGATACCGGCACACTGGAGGGCATGATGATCCGCCGTGTCCCCTTCGACCACCCCGACGCCGTGAAGCTCAACGACCAGGTCCAGGCCGAGTACCACATCCGCTACGGCGACGGCGGCGACGCCACCGAGCTGGCCCCGACGGACTTCGAGCACCCGAACGGCGTGTATCTGATCGCGTACGACGAGCGGGACAGCCCCGTGGCCACGGGCGGCTGGCGCGCTCAGGACACCAACGGCGAGGGCAACCTGGACGGCGACGCCGAGCTCAAGCGCATGTACGTGATCGAGGAGATGCGCGGCCGCGGTCTCGCCCGCCGCATCCTCACCGCTCTGGAGGACCACGCCCGCGCGGCCGGCCGCCTGCGCATGGTCCTGGAGACCGGCACCAAGCAGCCGGAAGCCATCGCCCTGTACACGTCCAGCGGCTACGAGCCCTGCGTGAAGTTCGGCTACTACCGCTTCCACGAGGAGAGCCGCTGCTTCGCGAAGGCGCTGTGAGAGCGCCGGACACATGACAGAAGACCCGCTCCTGAATCAGGAGCGGGTCTTCATGATGCGTGGACCTGAGGGGATTTGAACCCCTGGCCCCCTCGATGCGAACGAGGTGCGCTACCGGACTGCGCCACAGGCCCTTGCAACGAGTGAAACTCTAGCATCCCCGTCCGGGTGCTTGGAAATCCGTTCCGGGCTGGTCAGAGACGGGCTCCCCCGAGGGCGGATCCCGTCCCGTCCGTCACTCGTTGGCCGCGCGCGGCCGCTCGCCTTCCTCGTACTGGTCGAAGAGCGGCGTACGGCCACGCTCGCGTGCCCGGCGTGCGGAGGCGGCGCGACGGGCGTCGGTGCGACCGTCCGCCTCGGGCCTGTCCTCCGCGTCGGCGGACGGGTCCTCCGATCCCCCGTCCTCCGCGACGGGCGCCGCGTCCTGGCCGGAGTGCTCGGGTGCCACCGCGCTGGACCGGGCCGAACTCCACGCGTCCGGGGCGCCGAGGTCCACGTCCGCGGTGGCCCGTGGAGCGACCGGCGCGGTCACGTACGTCGGCAGCGGCACCGGGACCGGGTCCCAGCTGTCCCCGTGCCCGGGCCTGCGCTGCCGTTCGCGCTGCTGGTCGACCCACTCTGCGTGGTCGGTCTGCTCGACGAGGGCGCGCCGGTCGGCGGCGAGCGCGGAGAGTCCGGGATCGGTCTCGACTCCTGGTCCCTCTTCCGGTTCGTCGGCGTCCACGCCGGTGCTCACGGAGGTGCGCCGGCGCGGCTGTCGGGCCCGCTCCCGCAGATGCTGGGCGGCGAGCTCGGCACGGCGCCGGTCCATCTGGTAGGCGAAGCGGCGGCGTTCCTGGGAGCGCAGGTACGCGATGTACGCGCTGAGCATCACCGCGGGGACGCCGGGCGCCCACAGGAAGGCGAGTCCTCCGACGGCTGCGACGATCGTGCCGAGCGTGAAGGCGAGGAAGAGCATCACCGTCGTACGCCGACGGCGTGCGAGTGCCTTCGTACGCCGGGCGCGCGCCGCGGCCGCTTCCGCTGCGGCCGTGCGCCGGGCGGCCGACGCGGGTGTCTGCTTCCGCGTCGGGGCGCCGCCGTGTTCGTGCGCGGACGCGGGCGGGTTCGTTTTCGCGCGCGCTTGGTCGCCGTGCCCTGTCTCCCGGTCGGCTTCCCGCGCGGAATCGCGCGCCGCCTCCCGGCGCTCCGAAGCCGACGGCTGGACCGTCGCCTGGGTCTGCGGACGGGTCGGAGGCATGGCGAAGGCCCGGACGTCCACCGAGTCGGTGACGGCATCCGGTTCGTCGGCGCCGTGCTCCCCCTCGTCGGTGGAGCGCGCGCGCAGGTCCTTGGCGTACCGACGCTCCATGCCCGCCCGTCCGGAGAGCAACCGGATGGCGGTGCTGAAGCGTTCCGTCGGACGGGCCTCGTTCAGCTCGTCCTGCCTACGGAGCCACATAGGCACCAAGTAGGCGGCCCAGGCCCCGACAATGACTGCGTAGATGAGGCCGCTGCTGCTCACGCCTCACACGGTAGAGGGGTTTGCGTGAGGCCATCTGCCAATTGCGCCGGTGTGTCGCACGATCTGGCTGATATTTCGAGCTTTTTTTGTGACCGATCCGATCAGCAGACCACCCCAGTCGCGAATTCAATGCCCCGAGACGGTCATGCACCGATCATTTTCGAACACTTATTCAATTTTCAGGTTCCGTCCGCCGCCTATGCGGGATTGTCGTGCGGCGTACTGCGGGAGCGTGCCCGCTGCCAGCGCCTGAGCAATCCGTCGGGCACCTCTTCCGCGGTGAGCGCGAACACCAGATGGTCCCTCCAGGCCCCGTCGATGTGGAGATAGCGCGGCCGCAGCCCCTCCTCGCGGAATCCGAGTTTCTCCACCACCCGTCGGCTGGGCACGTTCTCGGGGCGAATGCAGACCTCGATGCGGTGCAGACCGACGGTACGGAAACAGTGGTCCACGACAAGCGCCACCGCGGTCGGCATCACCCCGCGCCCGGCCACCGACTGGTCCACCCAGTAGCCGACGTGCCCCGAGCACATCGAGCCCCAGGTGATCCCGGCGACCGTCAACTGCCCGACCAGCTGGCCCCGGTACTCGATGACGAACGGCAGCATCCGCCCCGCGTTCGCCTCGGACCGCAGGTGCCGGACCATCTGGCGGTAGGTCGGCCGGTGCGCGATCGGGCCGCTCGGGGTGGGCGGCGGGATGGTCGCCTCCCAGGGGCGCAGCCAGTCCCGGTTGCGCCGGTTCACCTCGCGCCAGACCCGCTGGTCGCGCATCTTTATCGGCCTCAGGACGACATCGCCGTCCGCCAGTACGACGGGCCAGGACGGGCTGTTCAGCTCGCACCCCCACTGCCGGCGCCGGGTCTTGGGTGGTCGCCGCCGCGGATCTGGTCGACGGCGTGGATCAACAGGGGCTCCAGGACGGCCAGTCCGTCCTTCACCCCGCCACTGGAACCCGGCAGGTTGACGATCAGTGTGCGTCCCGCCACCCCGGCCAGGCCCCGGGAGAGCGCGGCGGTCGGCACCTTCTCCCGTCCGAACGCCCGGATGGCCTCCGCGATGCCCGGCACCTCGTACTCGATCACCTCGCGGGTCGCCTCGGGGGTGCGGTCCGTGGGCGAGATGCCGGTGCCGCCGGTGGTGACGACGACGTCGTATCCGGCATCGACGCCCGCACGCAGGGCGTCCCGGACCGGGTCGCCGTCGGGGACGACCTGCGGCCCCTCGACCGTGAAGCCGAAAGCGCCGAGTCCCTCGGCGATCAGCGGGCCGCCCTTGTCCTCGTAGACACCGGCGGCGGCCCGGTTGGAGGCGGTGACCACCAGAGCGCGATACGTCATGCCCGGCTCCAGTCGCCCGACTTGCCGCCCGTCTTCTCCTCGACCCGTACGTCCGTGATGACCGCTCCCTTGTCGACCGCCTTGACCATGTCGATCACGGTGAGCGCGGCGACGGACACCGCGGTGAGGGCCTCCATCTCGACGCCCGTGCGGTCCGTGGTCTTCACGGTGGCCACGATCTCCACGGCGTCCTCCGCGACCGACAGATCCAGTGTCACACCGGACACCGACAACGGGTGGCACAGCGGAATCAGATCCGGGGTGCGCTTGGCGCCCATGATGCCCGCGATCCGCGCGGTGGCCAGGGCGTCGCCCTTGGGGACGCCCTCGCCGCGCAGCAGCTCGATCACCCTGGGCGAGACGAGGACACGTCCACTCGCGCGTGCGGTGCGTGCGGTGACGTCCTTGCCGGAGACATCGACCATACGGGCGGCTCCCGCCTCGTCGATGTGCGTCAGTCGGTCCTGCGTACTCATGGTTGTGCGGCGCTCCCGGTCCGGCCTGTTGTGCGCGACACGGTACCGCCAACCAGGAGTGCTCAGCCGAGCAGGACCACTTCGACCTCGGTGCCGGGCTCTACGGACTCCACGTCCTCCGGTACGACGATCAGCGCGTCCGCCTGTGCGAGGGCGGCCACCAGATGGGAGCCGGCGCCGCCGACCGGGGCGACCGCGCCGTCGGCGTAGGCACCGCGCAGGAACTGGCGGCGGCCCTTGGGCGAGGTCAGCGCCTTGTCCGAGGTCAGGGTGGCCCTGGTCCGCGGCCGGTGGACGTCGTCGAGGCCCATGAGGGTGCGGATCGCGGGGCGGACGAACAGCTCGAAGGAGACGTACGACGACACCGGGTTGCCCGGCAGGGCGAGGAGCGGGATGTGGTCGGGGCCGATGGTGCCGAAGCCCTGGGGCTTGCCGGGCTGCATGGCGAGCTTGCGGAAGTCGACGCCGCTGCCCGGCTCGTCCTCGTCGCCCACGGAGGACAGCGCCTCCTTGACGACGTCGTAGGCCCCGACGCTCACGCCTCCCGTGGTGACCATGAGGTCGGCGCGGACGAGCTGGTCCTCGATGGTGGAGCGCAGGGTCTCGGCGTCGTCGGCGACGGCGCCCACCCGGTAGGCGATGGCGCCGGCGTCCCGGGCGGCCGCGGTGAGGGCGAAGCTGTTGGAGTCGTAGATCTGCCCGGTGCCGAGACTCTCGTCGGGTTGGACGAGTTCGCTGCCGGTGGACATGACGACCACGCGCGGACGCGGGCGCACGCGTACGGTGCCGCGGCCGATGGCGGCGAGCAGGGCGATCTGCGGCGGGCCGAGGACGGTTCCGGCGTCCAGGGCGCGGTCACCGGCCCGGACGTCGCTGCCCTGGGCGCGCACATGCGCGCGCGCCTCGGCGGGCCGGTACACGTGTACGTGCCCTTCGGCGCCCTCGGGGGCGAGGCTGCGGGCGCGCATCCCGCTGACCGGTCCCTCGCCCAGGCCTCCGTCGGTCCATTCGACGGGTACGACGGTCTCGGCGCCGGGCGGCAGCGGGGCACCGGTCATGATGCGGGCGGCCTGCCCGGGGCCGACGTGCAGCAGCTCTGCCTGGCCCGCCGCCACGTCCCCGACGACGTCGAGGACGGCCGGGAACTCCTCGCTGACGCCCGCCACGTCCGCGACCCGCACCGCGTACCCGTCCATGGAGCTGTTGTCGAACGGGGGCAGGGACACCGGGACCGTGATGTCCTCGACCAGGACGCAGCCCTGGGCGTCGAGCAGTTGCAGCTCGATGGGTTCGAGGGGGCGGACGGTCGCGAGGATGTCCTCCAGGTGTTCGTCCACCGACCAGAGGTGGTCCTGGCCGGCGGGGCGGGGTGCGGCGCTGCTCAAATGCCTACATCTCCTCGGCTACGTAACTGCGAAGCCAGGCACGGAAGTCCGGGCCCAGGTCTTCACGTTCGCACGCGAGTCTGACAATGGCACGCAGATAGTCGCCGCGGTCGCCGGTGTCATAGCGGCGGCCCTTGAAGACGACGCCGTGCACCGGGCCGCCGACCTTCTCGTCCTGCGCGAGCTGCTGGAGGGCGTCGGTGAGCTGGATCTCGTTGCCCCGGCCCGGCTCGGTCTTGCGGAGTATGTCGAAGATGCGCGGGTCGAGGACGTAGCGGCCGATGACCGCGTAGTTCGACGGGGCGTCGGTGGCGTCCGGCTTCTCGACGAGGCCGCTGACCCTGACGACGTCGCTGTCCTCGGTCTCCTCGACGACGGCACAGCCGTAGAGGTGGATCTGCTCGGGCGCGACCTCCATCAGCGCGATCACGCTGCCGCCGTGCTGCTCCTGCACCTCGATCATCCGCTGGAGCAGGGGGTCGCGGGCGTCGATCAGGTCGTCGCCGAGGAGGACGGCGAAGGGCTCGTGGCCCACGTGGGGGGCCGCGCACAGGACCGCGTGGCCGAGGCCGCGGGGGTCGCCCTGGCGGACGTAGTGCATGGTGGCGAGGTCGCTGGACTCCTGGACCTTGGCGAGCCGACTGCGGTCGCCCTTCTTCTGGAGGGCGGACTCGAGCTCGTAGTTGCGGTCGAAGTGGTCCTCCAGGGGGCGCTTGTTGCGTCCCGTGATCATGAGGACGTCGTCGAGGCCCGCGGCGACGGCCTCCTCGACCACGTACTGGATCGCCGGCTTGTCGACCACCGGCAGCATCTCCTTGGGAGTGGCCTTGGTCGCCGGCAGGAAGCGGGTGCCGAGCCCAGCTGCCGGAATGACAGCCTTGCTGATCCGAGGGTGCGACTGAGTCATGTCCGCACCCTATCCGGTGCCTTTGCCTGGAATCTGGGGATCCGGTTAATAAGCTCTTATATGAGCGTATTGAAAGGGTACGGGTGCAGACTTTGAGTCATGTCGGACGTCCAGGCGAGCCTGACAAGCGAACGTTGCGACGAGAGTACCTGGCGGTGAGAAACAGGTTGACGGCTGATGACGTGCGGGAAGCGGCTTCCGCGCTGGCCGGCCGGGCCCTCGGACTGCCCGAGCTGGCGCGTGCGCGCACGGTGGCGGCGTACGTCTCCGTGGGGAGCGAGCCGGGGACACTCACGCTCCTCGACGCGCTGCGCGAGCGGGGCGTACGTGTCCTGCTCCCGGCACTCCTGCCGGACAACGATCTGGACTGGGGCGCCTACACCGGCGAGGGCTCGGTCGCACGCGTGCAGCACGGCGGGAAAATGGCCCTCTTCGAGCCCTCGGGCGAGCGGCTGGGCCCGGACGCGGTGACCGGCGCCGACGTCGTGCTGCTGCCCGGCCTCGCGGTGGACGGGCGTGGGATGCGCCTGGGGCGCGGTGGTGGGTCGTACGACCGGGTGCTCGCGCGCCTGGAGCGCTCGGACGCACGACCGGCGCTCGTGGTGCTCCTGTACGACTCCGAGGTCGTCGCGCATGTCCCGGAGGAGGCACACGACCGCCCGGTGCACGCGGTGGTGACGCCGTCGGGCGTGCGCCGCTTCCAAGACCCGGAATGAAGAACCCTGAATGAGAAAGGGCCCCTCCACGCGCGCGTGGAGGGGCCCTTCTGCGGCCTTACGGCTTCAGCACCAGCGTGTCGGTCGTGCTCTTGTCGACGGCGTCGTCCGAGAAGGACCAGTCCAGCAGCTCGCCCTTGGCCCACTTTCCGGTCTGGTCGGTGTAGTGCGCGCTGTAGGCGTGCCCGGAGGCGCCGGTGAGGTTGATCCACTTCGACTTGTCGAGGTCGCCGAGGTTGACCACCATGCGCATCGACGGCACCCAGACCACGCCGTAGCCGCCCGCGGCGTTCCAGCCGGTGGCGTTGACCGTCGCCTCACCGCCGCTGAGCTTCCAGGGGCCGCGGTTGAGCATGTACTGGAGGAAGCCGGGTCCCTCGACGCCCATGGTCTGGTTCTTCAGGAACAGGCGGTGCAGCCGGCCCCAGCTCCAGGTGTCGATGTCCTTGCCGAGCTTGGCGGTCAGCTCCCAGCGGGCGTCGATCATGGCGCGCTTGAACAGCCCGTCGCGGTCGGTGGCCGCGGGCCGGTCGCCCACGCCCTTCGGGGTCTTCCACCAGTCGCTGTTCTCGTCGTCCATGAGGTTGCGCACGACCTCGAACCAGCGGTCGCCGCCGTCGGGCTGCGCCTGGTCGGCGTCGCGCTGACCGCACTCGCGGACCTTGTCCGTCTGGTCGGCGGGCCCGGTGGTGTTGAGCGCGTCGACCCACAGGCACTGGCCCTTGACCCGCAGCTCCTTGGGCAGCTTGTTGCCGAAGGCGAGCTTGAGGATGTTGCGCCACACCGCGTTGAAGTAGGCGGCCGCGGCCGAGTCGGCGTCCTGGGTGTAGTCCCAGCCCTCCAGGAGCTCCTGCGCCTGACGGACGTCCTTGTCCGCGACGTCGATCTTCAGCAGCTTCGGTACGAGCAGCTTGGCGATCTCGCTGCTGTTGTCGAGCTGCATCTGGCGCATGTCGTCGGTGGAGACCTTGCCGCCGCCCTTGATCTTCTGCTCGATCAGATCGGTGATGCGCTGGCTGCGGGTGCCGTAGCCCCAGTCCGTGGTGAGCGTGTAGGGGTACTTGTCCTTGTCGATCACGGCCTGGTTGGCGGTGACGATGTAGCCCCGCTCCGGGTTGTACTCGTAGGGCAGCTCGTCCTGCTCGATGTACTTGCCGGTCCAGGCGTACTTGGGGTCCCAGCCCGGGGCCGGGATGGCGCCGGTGTCGCCCTTGGCGCGGATCGGGATGCGGCCGGGCAGCGTGTAGCCGATGTTCTCGGAGTCGGCGTAGACGAGGTTCTGCGAGGGCACGTCGAACAGGGCCGCCGCCTCACGGAAGTCGCTCCAGTTCGACGCCCTGTCCATCGCGAACACGGCGTCCATGGAGGTGCCGGGGTCCAGGGCGGTCCAGCGCAGCGCGACGCCGTAGCCGTCGCCGCGGTCGGGGGCCGCGTTGTCTACGGTGGCCTTCTTGCCGACCTTCACGAGTTCGTCGTAGCGGTCGGACAGCAGGGGGCCGTTGTTCGTCTCACGGACGACGATCTTCTTGGACGCGCCGCCGGCGACCTTGATGGTCTCCTCGCGCGTGGTGAAGGGCTTGGTGGTGCCGTCGTACAGGTAGCCGTCGCCGGAGAGCTTCTCCAGGTACAGGTCGGTGACGTCGACCCCGGAGTTCGTCATGCCCCAGGCGATCTTCGCGTTGTGGCCGATGACCACGCCGGGCATGCCGGCGAAGGTGTAGCCGGAGACGTCGTACTGGCACTTGCTGGAGACGGTCCGGCAGTGCAGGCCCATCTGGTACCAGACGGACGGCAGCGAGGCGGACAGGTGCGGGTCGTTGGCGAGCAGGGGCTTGCCGGTGATGGTGTGCGGGCCCGCGACGACCCAGGAGTTGGAGCCGATGCCCTGGCCGTTGACCCCGACGGCCGTGGGGACGTCGTCCAGGACGTTGTAGAGGCCCGAGAGCTGGCTCTGGAGGGCCGAGGCGGTCGAGGAGGCGGTCGACGACGAGGTGGAGGCCGACGTGCCCGTGGTGCCGCTGGTGGACGTTCCGGCGCCACTCGTTGAGGTGCCGGTGCCGCTCGTGGACGTTCCGGTGCCGGACAGGCCGTTCTCCTGCGAGCTGCCGTTCTGCTCGAAGGTCTGGGTCAGCTCGTCGAACTGGCCCTCCTGGACGATCGCCTGGTTGCGGCTGTACGGGTAGTCGGGGTACAGGTCGGCGATCTGCTTCGGGCCGAGGCGGCTGGTCATCAGGGCGCGGTCTATCTCGTCCTGCATGTTGCCGCGCAGGTCCCAGGCCATCGCCTTCAGCCACGCCACCGAGTCGACGGGGGTCCACTGCTCGGGCTTGTAGTCGTTCTCGAAGCCGAGCGCCGCGTACTCCAGGGAGATCTGCTTGCTGCTCTTGCCCTGGAGGTAGGCGTTGACTCCCTTGGCGTACGCCTGGAGGTACTTCTTGGTGGAGGCCGACAGCTTGGTGTCGTACTCCTTCTTCGCGACCCGGTCCCAGCCCAGCGTGCGCAGGAACTCGTCGTCCTTGACCTGGCCCTTGCCGAACATCTCCGACAGGCGCCCGGAGGTCATGTGCCGGCGCACGTCCATCTCGTAGAACCGGTCCTGCGCCTGGACGTAGCCCTGCGCCATGAACAGGTCCGCGTCGGAGGAGGCGTAGATCTGCGGGATGCCGTGACTGTCGCGTTTGACGTCGACCGGGCCCGACAGTCCGTCGAGCTCGATCGAGCCCTTGGTCTGCGGGAAGGACGCGCGGACGGTGCTCACCGACCAGTACCCGCCGAAGGCGACCGCGCCGATGACGGCCAGCACGAGGAGGAGAACAATCAGGCGGGCTCGGCGCCCCTTCTTCCTGCCGGACTTGCCGGGCTGCTGACCCGATGAGGCGGTGGTGGTGGGGGGCATCGCTGTCCTTGCTGTCCTAACGCGAGCGGCAGGGCGGGCTGTGCTTCTTGACGGGGAGCCCGTGTCATGTCCCCGGCCGGATCAGCGCGCGGCGTCTGGAGGGGACATGACGCAGGCTCTGCGCGCTGGAGCAACCATAGGCGCAGGGCCCGGGCGGACTTGACGCGGAGTGGGGAACCAGCGCGCACGAGCGTTCGATCTTGCCTCGCGGAGTGTCAAGAAATCGTCAAGAGTTAGGTAAGGTAACGAAGTACTTGGATGCGTGGCCCCACCGCTTCGTGTCCTATGTACGTGAGCTCACGCGCGCGTGATGCCGTGAGCCAGGGAAGGGAACGGCCGCTGACTGTCCACCACCTCAACCAGCTCCTGCTCGTCTGCTCGCTCGTCCTGCTCGTCGCCGTGGCAGCGGTCCGGATCTCCTCGCGCAGCGGGCTCCCCAGCCTGCTCGTGTACCTGGGGATCGGCATCGCCATGGGCCAGGACGGCGTCGGCGACATCCACTTCGACAACGCCGAACTGACCCAGGTCATCGGGTACGCGGCCCTGGTCGTGATCCTGGCCGAGGGCGGTCTCGGCACGAAGTGGAAGGAGATCAAGCCGGCCCTGCCGGCCGCCACCGCGCTGGCGCTGGGCGGGGTCGCGGTGAGCGTCGGGGTCACGGCGACGGCCGCGCACTACCTGATCGGCCTCGAGTGGCGCCAGGCGCTCATCATCGGGGCGGTCGTCTCCTCGACGGACGCGGCGGCGGTCTTCTCGGTGCTGCGCAGGATCCCCCTGCCCGCGCGCGTGACGGGCACGCTGGAGGCCGAGTCGGGCTTCAACGACGCCCCGGTGGTCATCCTGGTGGTCGCCTTCTCCCAGACCGGTCCGATCGAGCACTGGTACACGCTGATCGCCGAGATAACTCTGGAGCTGGCCATCGGCGCCGCCATCGGTATCGCGGTGGGCTGGCTGGGCTCCTGGGGCCTCAGGCACGTCGCGCTGCCCGCGTCCGGTCTCTATCCGATCGCCGTCATGGCGATCGCCGTCACCGCGTACGCGGCGGGCGCGCTGGCGCACGGCAGCGGGTTCCTCGCTGTCTATCTCGCCGCCATGGCGATGGGCAACGCCAAGCTGCCGCACTGGCCCGCCACCCGCGGTTTCGCCGACGGGCTCGGCTGGATCGCCCAGATCGGCATGTTCGTCCTGCTCGGCCTGCTGGTCACCCCGCACGAACTGGGCGACGACGTACTGCCCGGGCTCGTCATAGGGCTGGTGCTGACCATGGTGGCGCGACCGCTGAGCGTCTTCCTGTGCCTGACGCCGTTCCGGGTGCCCTGGCAGGAGCAGACGCTCATGTCCTGGGCCGGACTGCGCGGAGCCGTCCCCATCATCCTGGCGACGATCCCCATGGTGAGCGGCATCGAGGGCAGCCGTCGCGTCTTCAACATCGTCTTCGTCCTGGTCGTCGTCTACACCCTCGTGCAGGGTCCGACGCTGCCCTGGCTGGCACGCACCCTGCGCCTGGGCGGCGACTCCGACGCCGCCGACCTCGGCATCGAGTCGGCGCCCCTGGAGCGGCTGCGCGGGCACCTGCTGTCCGTCGCGATCCCCGAGGGTTCCCGGATGCACGGCGTCGAGGTCAACGAGCTGCGGCTGCCTGCCGGGGCCGCGGTGACTCTGGTCGTCCGCGATGCAAAATCGTTCGTCCCGCTGCCCACGACCGTGCTGCGACGCGGGGACGAGCTGCTCGTCGTCGCCACCGACCCGGTCCGCGACGCCGCCGAACGGCGCCTGCGCGCGGTGGGCCACGGCGGCAAACTGGCCGACTGGCTGGGCACGGGCGAAGCCGACGGCTCACGTTAAGGGTGTGTTACGCGCCCCCTGTACGATGAGGGCTGACCCCTGATCGAACCAACTCTGCCTGACGCAGAGCTGGCGCGACCGTATGGCGGCCGAGACGTCCCTGAGAGTGCTCTTCGGCATCTACCGCAGTCCGCGCAAGAGGACAGCTCTCGGCGCCCCCGCACAGGCGCGCTACCAGGCGGCAGAAAGGCACGGGCCGTGGCATCCACGGTCACCTCCTCCCGCCCGGGATACGGGCAGCTGCTGCGCACCCGCGGCGCCTGGACGTTCCTGCTCCCCGGCTTCGCGGCACGCCAGCCGTTCGCGATGCTCACCCTCTCCCTCGTGCTGCTCGTGCAGCACACCACCGGCTCTTACGGTGCGGCGGGCGCCGTCGCGGCCGTCACCGGTGTCTCCATGGCGCTGTTCGCGCCGTACAGCGGCCGTCTCGCCGACCGCCACGGGCAGCGCGCCGTACTGATCCCCGGCGTCCTGGTGCACACCCTGTCGGGCCTGTCCCTGACCGCCCTCGCCCTCACGCACGCACCCCTGTGGGCGCTGTTCGCCGCGGCCGTGCCCACCGGTGCCTCGGTGCCGCAGATCGGGCCCATGGTGCGCGCCCGCTGGGGCGTCAAGCTCCAGGACTCGCCCCTGATGACCACGGCGGCGGCCTTCGAGTCCGTCACGGACGAGCTGACCTTCGTCTTCGGCCCGCTGCTGGCCACCGCCCTGTGCACCGCCGTCCACCCCGCCGCGGGCCTGCTGACGGAGGCGTCGCTGACGCTGCTGGGCGGCCTGCTGTTCGCCGCGCAGAAGAGCACGCAGCCGACCGTCACCGCGGTCGACGGGCACGCACGCGTGGAGCACGCCTCGGCGCTGCGCGTCCCCGGGGTGCGGGTCCTGATCGTGACCTTCCTCGGCATCGGTTCCGTCTTCGGCGGCATGCAGGTCTCGCTCGCCGCGTTCAGCGAGTCGATCGGCGAGCCCGGCCTGAACGGTGTCCTGTACGGCGTCTTCGCCGCGGGCAACATGCTCTCCGGTCTGGTCTGCGGGGCCATCGCCTGGAAGGTGGCCCCCCAGCGGCGCCTCGTCGTCGGCTACGGCGCCCTCGCGCTGACCGCCTCCGGACTGTGGGCCGCGCACTCGGTGCTCGTCCTGGCCGGCCTCGGCCTCCTGGTCGGCATGTGCATCGCGCCCGCCCTGATCACCGGCTACACCCTGGTCGAGGACCTGGTCCCGGCCGGCGCCCGCACCGAGGCCTTCACCTGGCTGACCGGCGCGGTGGCGCTCGGCCAGGCGGCCGCCGTCACGATCGCCGGACAGCTGGAGGACCGCTTCTGGGGCGGCGTCGGGTTCCTGGTGCCGATGGGCGGCACTCTGCTCGCCCTGGCGACCCTCGTGGCGCTGCGTTCCCGCCTCGCGGCACGCCCCCGCGGCCGGACCGTCGCGCGTGGCGTCGGTCACCGAGTGCCGGTGGCAGTGGACTGATTCTCAGGAATACGTCACTATGGACCATCGTTAGCACTCATTGAGTGAGAGTGCCAGGAGGAAGACAGTGCCCACCTACCAGTACCAGTGCACCGAGTGCGGCGAGGGCCTCGAGGCGGTGCAGAAGTTCACCGACGACGCTCTGACCGAGTGCCCCAACTGCCAGGGCCGCCTCAAGAAGGTGTTCTCCGCGGTCGGCATCGTCTTCAAGGGCTCCGGCTTCTACCGCAACGACAGCCGCGGCTCCTCGTCGAGCAGCTCGCCGGCGTCGTCGTCCTCGAAGCCGTCGACGTCCACCTCGTCGTCGTCCGAGTCGTCCTCTTCCACTTCGTCGTCCTCCTCGGACTCGAAGTCGTCGAGCTCGGGCACCACGTCCAGCAGCAGCTCCGCCGCATAGGTCTCACATTCGGGACCCTGCCGTCGTACGACGGCAGGGTCTTCGGTGTTTCCCCGGCCCGGCCGCCGCTGGTTTCCGGGTCCGGATACTGTGCTGGTCATGGCGAACGCAGAGATCGGTGTAATCGGCGGCTCGGGCCTCTACTCGTTCCTCGAGGACGTGACCGAGATCCAGGTGGACACCCCCTACGGTCCGCCCAGCGACTCCCTCTTCCTCGGCGAGGTCGCCGGCCGGCGGGTCGCCTTCCTGCCCCGGCACGGACGCGGCCACCATCTGCCGCCTCACCGGATCAACTACCGGGCCAATCTGTGGGCGCTCAGGTCGGTGGGGGCACGGCAGGTCCTCGGACCGTGCGCGGTGGGCGGGCTGCGCCCCGAGTACGGGCCGGGCACCCTGCTGGTGCCGGACCAGCTGGTGGACCGTACGAAGTCCCGCGCCGGAACGTACTTCGACGGGCTGCCACTGCCGGACGGCGGCCTGCCGAACGTGGTGCATGTGTCCCTGGCCGACCCCTACTGCCCCGTCGGGCGGGCGGCCGCGCTGAAGGCGGCCCGGGGCCGGGACTGGGAGGCGGTGGACGGCGGCACGCTGGTCGTGGTCGAGGGGCCGCGGTTCTCGACCCGCGCCGAGTCGGTGTGGCACCAGGCGCAGGGCTGGTCGGTGGTGGGCATGACCGGCCACCCCGAAGCCTCCCTCGCCCGTGAACTGGAGCTCTGCTACACGTCGTTGACCCTGGTCACCGACCTCGACGCGGGCGCCGAGACCGGTGAGGGCGTCTCGCACGACGAGGTGCTGCGGGTGTTCGCGGCGAACGTGGACCGGCTGCGGGACGTGCTGTTCGACGCGGTGGCCGCGCTGCCTGCGAACGGGGAGCGGGACTGCCTGTGCGCGAACGCGCTGGGCGGGATGGATCCGGGGTTCGAACTGCCGTAGCAGGGGCGGAAGTTCTCGTTCGGGTGAGGGAGTTTTCCACAACCGGCCGGTAGTGCACCGGCCTCGGCGGGATTCGGCGCGAAGCCGCATCGTGGCAGCGCAAGCCGTCGTCCCGTCGCTGGTGGTGGTCCTCATGTCCTTCGCTCCGTCCCCCTCTCCCCTCGTTCCGTGCCCGCCCGGCACCGATGCTCCCCCGACCTGCGAGGTCCCGCACTTCGCACCGGTGCGGGTTCGCGGCGGGCAGCATCGGCTACGGCGGTTCGTAAGGAACCGCAGGCGTGCCGTGGCCCTCGGCCTGGCCGTCACCGCGGCCGCGCTGGTGGCGGCGGGTCCGCGGGGCGGCGACGGGGCGCGGGGGCACCCGGCGACCGCGCTCGGATCCGTGCGGGCGCACCGTGCCGTGGAGACGGTGTCGGCGCCGGTGCGCATCGCCGACGGGGCGACGGTCCGGCTGCTGCGGCCCGGGGACCGGGTCGACGTGATCGCCGCCGAGGAGTCGGCGCTGGGCGGGGATGCCCGGGTGGTCGCGCGCGGGGCACGGGTGACCAAGGTGCCGGAGCCGCTGGACGACGCGACCGAGGGCGGGGCGCTGGTCGTGCTCTCGGTGCCGCGGTCGACGGCGGCCCGCCTCGCGGGCGCGAGCGCGACGGCACGGCTGGCGGTGACGCTGTGTTGAGCCGTGTGATCCGTCCGTTGCGGGAGCTTCCGTCAAGTCCGTCCTTCGAGCCACCCAATTGGACAGGGTCACCTCGCGTTGACGTAGGTTGCGGAGCTGTTTGTTCCACAACCTGTGCGTGCGAGAAGAGGCCTCTAGGTGAGCGAGAAGAAGCCGAGCGTCTTGGAGGGCTTCAAGGCCTTCCTGATGCGGGGGAACGTCGTCGATCTGGCAGTCGCGGTGGTCATCGGCGCCGCCTTCACCAACATCGTCAACTCGGTGGTGAAGGGAATCATCAACCCGCTGGTCGGGGCCATCGGCACCAAGAACCTCGACAGCTACAACTCGTGCATCAAGGCCCCCTGCACGGGGACCGGCGACAGCGCGTCGGGCGTACGGATCCTCTGGGGTTCGGTCCTCGGCGCCACGCTCACCTTCGTGATCACCGCGGCCGTCGTCTACTTCCTGATGGTCCTGCCGATGTCGAAGTACCTGGCTCGGATGGAGGCCCGCCGGAAGGCGAAGGAGGGCACGCACGAGATCATCGAGGTGACCGAGCTGGAGGTCCTCAAGGAGATCCGCGACGCCCTGGTCGCCCAGCGGGGCTCGGGCCACGACGGGCGCTAGCGAACCGGGCCGTGCGGCTCGCTCAGAGGTGGTGGGGCGGCTTCTCGTCGAGGAAGCGCTTCAGGTCGGCCGCGCTGTCGCCGTCGGTGCGCGGCCGGTCGCCCCAGCCTCCGTCGGTGTCGTCCGAGGACTGCTGGTCCAGCGGATCGTCGAAGACCAGCGCGGGCTTGGGCTCGCGGGGCTCGGGGCGGGGGACGCTACTCATGACTCCAGGGTACGGCCCTGCCGGGCGCCCACCGTGGGAGCGCCCACCCACACCCACCCCGGTCCCGGCCCGGCCTCCCGGCCGACCGGGGCCGGTGAACAGTCCACAAGCGTTTCCGGACGGTATCTGCTGTGCTTGGCTCCATGACGTTCAGTCCGACCCGCAGTCCACTGCGCAGAATCACCGCCCGCGGCCGGGACGAGGCGCATCGGGTCGCCTCGCCGCTGGAGCTCTTCTTCGACCTGTGCTTCGTCGTGGCCATCGCCCAGGCGGGCGTTGCCCTGGTCCACGCCGTGGCCGAGGGGCACGCCGGCGAGGGGATCCTCAACTACGCGATGGTCTTCTTCGCCATCTGGTGGGCGTGGATGAACTTCACGTGGTTCGCCTCGGCGTACGACAACGACGACGCGTTGTACCGGGTCGTCACCCTGGTCCAGATCGCCGGGGTCCTGGTGCTGGCGGCCGGGGTGTCCAGGGCGTTCGAGGACCACGAGTTCCTGGCCGTGTGGTTGGGCTATGTGATCATGCGGCTGGCACTGATCGCACAGTGGCTGCGGGTGGCACGTGCGACCGAGGGCGCGGAGCGGACGATGGCCCTGCGGTACGCGTTCGGCGTGCTGCTGTGCCAGGTCGGCTGGCTGGGGCTGCTGGTGCTGCCGGAGGGCGGCCGGCCCTGGGTGTTCCTGGTGATGGCGGTGCTGGAGATGTGCGTGCCGCCCTTCGCCGAGAGGGACCATCCGACGTCGTGGCATCCGCATCACATCGCGGAACGCTACGGGCTGTTCACGATCATCGTGCTCGGCGAGACGATCGCCGCCGCCACGGTCGCCGTGAAGTCCGGCATCGACGAGCACGACGCGCTGAACGAGCTGTTGCCGATCGCCGCGGGTGGACTGCTGATCGTCTTCGCCGCCTGGTGGATCTATTTCGTGGTGCCCATCCACGGTCATCTGCGCTCCAGCAGACAGGCTTTCCTGTGGGGTTACGGTCACTACGTGGTGTTCGCCTCGGCCGCCGCGATCGGGGCGGGGCTGGAGGTGGCCGTGGAGCAGGCCGTCGGCAAAGCGCACATCTCGACACTGGCCGCGTCGGCCGCGGTGACCCTGCCGACCTCGCTCTATCTGCTCACCGTCTGGCTCCTGCACGCGCGGTACTTCAAGGTGGGCATCTCGCAGCAACTGGTGCTGCCGGTCACGGCGTTGCTGGTGATCTGCTGCACCTTCCTGGGCGAGCGAGCGGTACTCGCGGCGGGCATCGTGGCGGCGCTGGCCGTGGTGACCGGGACGACGCTGAGCGCGCGGATGGCGGCGCGGGAGAGTCAGGAGCCGGCCCGGGTGGCCTGACCTCGTCCGGCCGGGACGGTGGCTGGACGAGACTGGTCCCATGACAGTTGACGCTCTGACGGATGTCGCGGGGGTGCGCGTGGGGCACGCGACGCGTACCGGCGGCGGTTGGCTCACCGGCACCACCGTCGTGCTCGCCCCGGAGGGCGGGGCCGTCGCCGCGGTGGACGTGCGCGGCGGAGGGCCCGGCACCAAGGAGACGGACGCGCTCGATCCGCGCAACCTGGTGCAGAAGGTCGAGGCGATCGTGCTGACCGGGGGCAGCGCGTACGGGCTGGACGCGGCCTCCGGGGTGATGGCCTGGCTGGAGGAGCGGGGCCGGGGGGTGCGGGTCGGACCGGATCCCGCGCATGTGGTGCCGGTCGTGCCTGCCGCCTGTGTCTTCGACCTGGGGCGGGGCGGGGACTTCCGGGCCCGGCCGGACGCGGCGACCGGGCGGGCCGCCGTCGAGGCCGCGGCGGCGAGTGCCTTCGGTGCGGAGGTTGCGGTGGGGTGTGTGGGGGCGGGGACGGGGGCCGCGGTCGGGGCGATGAAGGGCGGGGTGGGGACGGCGAGTGTCGTCCTGCCCTCGGGGATCACCGTGGCGGCGTTGGTGGTGGCCAACGCGGTGGGGGCGGTTTCTGATCCGGAGACGGGGGTTCTGTACGGGGAGTTGTTCGAGGGGCGGGTGCGGTACCCGGAGGAGCGGGTGCATGAGGCCGCGCTCCGGCGGCTCGCCGAGACCGCGGCGAAGAACGCGCCGCCCCCGCTGAACACCACGCTCGCGGTGGTGGCCACGGACGCGGAACTGTCGAAGGCTCAGGCCCAGAAGGTGGCGGGGACCGCTCACGACGGCATCGCGCGTGCCGTGCGGCCGGTGCACCTGCTGCACGACGGCGACACGGTGTTCACCCTGGCCACGGGGGCACGGCCGCTCGACGCCGGGGACCCACTCGCCCTCAACTCCGTGCTCGCCGCGGGCGCGGACGTGGTGACACGCGCGATCGTGCGGGCGGTGCGGGCGGCGGAGTCGGTGGAGGGGGCGGGTGGGGCGTGGCCTTCCTACCGGGAGTTGTACTGGTCTGGAGCGTGATGCCCGCAGCGGCCTGCATGGGTTCGGTAGTCGGCTGTCTGCGGGCCGGTGGGGGCTGACCGCGCAGTTCCCCGCGCCCTTGGGGAGTTGCGGTCACCCGGGCCACGACGTGCCGTCAGCTCCGATCCACCCACGGGGCGGCACAGGCCGCCGCAGGCATCAGGGGCGCGGGGAACTGCGCGCCCGGCCACCACGGACCCGCGCCCGCCCCACAACCTCACCCGGCACCCCCGCGGGCGCATTCGTCGCGCTCTCAGGGAACCCGGGCAGGGACCGGGTCCGGGTCCCTCCCCCTTCATAGGGGGGTGGAGCGGACCGTGCACACCACACGAATATGGAGTATTTCGTGACAACGCCGGACACAGCAGCGCGGCGCGCACTGGGGGCCTGTGCCGTCCTGATGGTCGGCGCCCTCACCCTCACCGCGTGCGGAGGCGACTCCGACACCAAGAGTGCGGGCAAGGGCGGCAAGGACCCCGCGAAGACCTCCGCGGCGCAGATCGCGTTCTCCGCCAGGAACGGTTCGACAGGCGCGTCGATCAACTCGACCGGCGTGAAGGTCAGCGACGGCACGCTGACCGGCGTGAAGATGACGGAGGCGGGCACGGGGCAGGAGATCCCGGGGTCGTTGGCCGCGGGCGGCGGGAGCTGGAAGCCCAGGGAGCAGCTGGAGCGGGGGACGAAGTACGAGATAGCCGCGACGGCGAAGGACGCGGACGGCAGGGCCGTGACCTCGAAGTCCGTCTTCACGACCGTCTCGAAGGCGAACAGCTTCATCGGGACGTACACGCCGGACGACGGGACGACGGTCGGTGCGGGGATGCCGGTGTCGTTCACCTTCGACAAGGCGATCAGCGACAAGAAGGCCGTGCAGTCGCACATCACCGTCAGCTCCAGCAGCGGCCAGCAGGTGGTCGGGCACTGGTTCGGGGCGCAGCGGCTCGACTTCCGGCCCGAGGAGTACTGGAAGTCCGGATCCAAGGTCACGATGAAGATCGACCTGGACGGGGTCGAGGGCGCCGACGGCGTCACCGGTGTGCAGGAGAAGACCGTCAGCTTCACGGTCGGGCGCTCGCAGGTGTCCACCGTGGACGCCGACACGCAGACCATGAAGGTCGTACGGGACGGCCGGACCGTCAAGTCGGTGCCGATCTCGACGGGCAGCCCGAAGTTCACCACGTACAACGGGCAGATGGTGATCTCCGAGAAGTACAAGAAGATCCGCATGGACAGCCGGACCGTCGCCCTCGCCAACGCGTACGACATCCCCGATGTCCCGGACGCGATGCGGCTGACGCAGTCGGGGACCTTCATCCACGGCAACTACTGGTACAGCAAGGGGAATCCCCCCTTCGGGCGCACCGGCACCAGCCACGGGTGCGTCGGTCTGCGGGACGTCAAGGGCGGGCAGGCGGACACCCCGGCCAAGTGGTTCTACGACAACTCGCTGGTCGGGGACGTGGTGATCGTGAAGAACTCCCCCGACAAGACGGTGGCGCCCGACAACGGGCTGAACGGCTGGAACATGTCATGGAACGAGTGGGTCACGGGGAGCGCCGTCAGCGCCTCCTGATCATCGCAAGGCCCTCCCGACCGGGAGCTTTTGACGGATCGTCGGGCCGTGTGGGAATTTCCCGCCCGGCCCGGCCGTTTTCCGGACGCACGTTTTCTCGGTTCCCGGACATGATGTCCGACCGAGGGGCTACGGTATGCACCCACAAGGTGACATGCAGCAACGCCGGGAGAAACCTTGAGCGTTCCGTACGAGACGGCAGCGTACGAACCACCCGAGTCGCCCGAGTCTCCGGAGGAGCACCTCGCGCGGCTCCTCGGTCGTGCCCTGAACTCCTTCGAGCTGCCCGACGAGACGATCCGGCGACTGGACTGCGCGCTGGCGTACGACAGTTCGCTGCACTCCGCGCACCACAGCGCGGGGCTGCACCGGGAGACGTACCGGCACACGTGGCTGCTCGCCGACGGCTCGGCGCTCACGCTGTGGGAGCTCGTCCACAACACCGCGCGGGACAGCGTTCCGCAGCACGAGGTGTACGTCGACGAGGAGGAGCTGCGGGCGGCGACCGCGCGGCTGCCGTTGCCGCAGGACACGCCGGACTTCGAGCTGCCGGTGACGGTGCAGCTCTCGCCCGTGCAGCCACCGCGGCACGCCTACGTCCCGGACGACTCGGCGGACCACGCGCGCCGGCTCCTGCGCCGCGCGGAGAACGCGGACCGGCCGGATGAGCAGACGGCCGCACTGCTGGCGGAGGCGTTCGCCCACCAGATCACGCAGGCGTTCGGGCGGCCGTGCCGGGCGGGCCGCGCCGGGCTGGGTTTCTCGCTGTACGAGCACGCGTTCCTGCTGCGCGACGGAGCGGAGATCTCCCTGTGGGAGGTCGAGCACACGGCGACGCCCGACGGGCGGCACATGTGCGAGGTGTACGTCTCCGAGGACGCGGCCCGCGACGCCATGGAGCGGCGGGCGGCGCAACTGTCCTGAGCCGGCCGACAGTCCGGCTCAGCGACCGCCGCTGAGCTGTCGTACCAGGCCCGCGAACGCGTCCTTCTCCGCCGGAGTCAGCTCGACGCGCTCATGACCGGGAGCGGCCGGGCGCGGGCGCGGGAGGGCGGGCAGACCATGGGCGACGCGCCACACGACGGCCTCGTGGCGGCCATGGCGCAGCATGTAGGCCAACCCCGCGGTCCAGGCGACGACCACCAGGACGAGCAGGGTCACACCAAGCAACTGGTAGACGGAGACGTGCTCAGGCATGCGTTCCAGTAGACACCACGGTCCGGGACTTTGGCCCCGGACCGTGACGTATCTCGCAGGTGCCGTGAACGCCTCACGGCCGCCCCAAAGGGGCAGTTCCTATGCGGCGACCGGCTGCTTGGCCTCCGCCCTGGCGGCGGGCGCCGCGGTGGCCGCCGCCCCGGGGACCGGCTTGCGCATGCTCTTCAGGACGACCACTAGGGCGGTTGTGACACAGACGCCCGCAGCGATGGCGATCAGGTAGAGGAACGGGCTGCCGATCAGCGGGACGACGAAGATGCCGCCGTGCGGGGCGCGCAGGGTGGCGCCGAAGGCCATCGACAGGGCGCCGGTGACCGCGCCGCCCGCCATCGAGGCCGGGATGACCCGCAGCGGGTCGGCCGCCGCGAACGGGATCGCGCCCTCGGAGATGAAGGACGCGCCCAGGACCCAGGCGGCCTTGCCGTTCTCGCGCTCGGTCTGCGTGAAGAGCTTCTTGCGGACGGTGGTCGCCAGCGCCATGCCCAGCGGCGGGACCATGCCCGCGGCCATCACGGCGGCCATGACCTTCATCGCGGAGTCACTCGGGTCCTGCACGGCGATTCCGGCGGTGGCGAAGGCGTACGCGACCTTGTTGACCGGGCCGCCGAGGTCGAAGCACATCATCAGGCCGAGGAGGACGCCGAGCGCGATCGCGTTGGTGCCGGAGAGACCGTTGAGCCAGTCCGTCATGCCCTTCTGGGCCTCGGCGATGGGCTTGCCGATCACGACGAACATCAGGAAGCCGACGATCAGTGAGGAGATCAGCGGGATCACCACCACCGGCATGATGCCGCGCAGCACCGGCGGGATCTTGATGCGCTGGATCGAGAGGACCACGGCACCCGCCAGCAGACCGGCGACCAGGCCGCCGAGGAAGCCCGCGGCGATGTTGGAGGCGATCATTCCGCCGACGAAGCCGGGGACGAGACCGGGGCGGTCCGCCATGCCGTACGCGATGTATCCGGCGAGGACCGGGATGAGGAAGCCGAAGGCGACCTGGCCGATCTGGAACAGCAGGGCGCCCCAGCTGTCGATCTCGGTCCAGGAGAAGTGCTTCATGACCGAGGGCGCGCTCGCGATCTGCCAGCCGCCGATCGCGAACCCGAGGGCGAGCAGCAGGCCGCCCGCGGCGACGAACGGGACCATGTAACTCACGCCGGTCATCAGCCACTTGCGGAGCTTGGTGCCGTAGCTGTCGCCGGACTCGCCGGCCCGCTCGACCGGCGTCCCCGCGCCCGCGCCGGCGCCTGCCGTCACCTCACCGCGCGCGGCCTTCCCGCGCACCTCGGTGATCAGTTCCGCGGGCCGGTTGATGCCGGCCTTCACGCCGACGTCGACGGTGGGCTTGCCGGCGAAGCGGTCCTTGTCGCGTACGGGGACGTCGTGCGCGAAGATCACGCCGTCCGCCGCCGCGATGACGGCCGGGTCGAGCCGCTCGAACCCGGCCGAGCCCTGCGTCTCGACGACGATTTCGACGCCCGTCTCGCGGCCGGCGTTCTCCAGCGACTCGGCGGCCATGTAGGTGTGGGCGATTCCGGTCGGGCAGGAGGTGACGGCGACGATCCGGAAGGGGGTCTCAGGAGCGTCGGGAGCAGTGGTGGCCGTTGCGGCATCGGCGGAGGCCGCCGCCGATGCCGCAACGGAGTCTTCGGTGGCGCCCGGGGTGGCCTCGGGGGCCGTCGGCGCCTCGTCCCCGCGGATCAGCGCCGCCGCGCTCCCCGGGTCGCCCGCGGACCGCAGCGCGTCGGTGAACTCGGTGTTCATCAGCTGCCGCGCGAGGGAGGACAGGATCGTCAGGTGGGCGTCGTCCGCGCCGGCCGGTGCGGCGATCAGGAAGATCAGGTCGGCGGGGCCGTCCGGCGCGCCGAAGTCGATCCCGGCGGCGCTGCGCCCGAAGGCGAGCGTCGGCTCGGTGACGTGTTCGCTGCGGCAGTGCGGGATGCCGATGCCGCCGTCGAGGCCGGTCGGCATCTGTGCCTCGCGGGCGGCCACGTCGGCGAGGAAGCCCTCCAGGTCGGTCACCCGGCCCAGGGCGACCATGCGCTCGGCGAGGGCTCGGGCCGCCGCTTCCTTGGTATCGGCGGACAGGTCGAGATCGACCAGGTCCGCGGTGATCATGTCGCTCATCGCGGGCTCCTTCGCACGCGTATCGCCCGGGGGGTGGGGTGGGCGTAAGGGGTGGGGACGGGGGTGGTGCGGTGGGGGTTCTCGGGGAGGAGGGCGGCGGCGCGGAGTAACAGCGCCGGTACGGCCGTGGCGGCGTCGCGCGGGATCGCCGTACCGGAAACCGCGGCGGGGCCGCTCATGACACCGGCTCCTTCAGTACCCGGTCCACCGGCACCTCGGCCGTGACCGTCACCGCGGCTGGGTCCAGGTCGTCCGGCGTCGGCATCACGCTGCCCGGGAGCTGGACGGCCGCCGCGCCGTGCGCGACCGCGGAGGCGAGGGCCGCGGGGCCGCTGCCGCCCGCGATGAGGAAGCCGGCCAGCGAGGAGTCACCGGCGCCGACATTGCTGCGTACGGCCGCCACGCGGGCGCTGGCGAACCAGGTGCCCGAGCCGTCCACGAGCAGCTGCCCGTCGGCGCCCAGGCTCGCGAGGACTGCCCGTGCCCCCATCTCCCGCAGTTCCTCGGCCGCCTTCACCGCGTCGCCCACGGTGGACAGGGGGCGTCCGACGGCCTCCGCGAGCTCCTCGGCGTTGGGCTTCACCACGTCGGGCCGTTCGCGCAGCGCCTCCAGGAGCGCGGGCCCCGAGGTGTCCAGCGCGATCCGTGCACCACCGGCGTGCGCCCGCGCGACCACCTCGGCGTACCAGGAGGGTGCGAGCCCCCGGGGCAGGCTCCCGCAGCACGCGATCCACGAGGCGTCACGCGACTGCGTGCGGACCGTCTCCAGCAACAGCTCCTGCTCGGCGTCCGACAGCTCGGGACCCGGCGCGTTGATCTTCGTGAGCACCCCGTCCGACTCGGCGAGCGCGATGTTCGACCGGGTGGCGCCCGCGACCGGCACCGGCGCCACCTCGATGCCCTGCGCGTGGAGCAGGTCCGCGACGAGCGCTCCCGGCGCCCCGCCCAGGGGCAGGACCGCGACCGTGCGCTGCCCGGCGGCCGTGACGGCCCGCGAGACGTTGACGCCCTTGCCGCCGGGGTCCATGCGTTCACCGGTGGCGCGGATGACCTCGCCGCGCTCCAGGGACGGGACCTCGTACGTACGGTCCAGGGACGGGTTCGGGGTGACGGTGAGGATCATGCGCGCACTACTTCCGTGCCGCCACGCTCGATGGCGACGGCGTCTTCGGGGCTCAGCCCGCTGTCGGTGATCAGCAGGTCCACATCGCTCAGGTCACCGAAGCGGGCGAAGTGCTCCTGGCCGTGCTTGGCGGAGTCGGCGAGCAGCACCACGCGGCGGGCGGCGGCGATCGCCGCGCGCTTGACCGCGGCCTCGGCGAGGTCGGGAGTGGTGAGGCCGTGCTCGGCGGAGAAGCCGTTGGCCGCCACGAAGAGGACGTCGGCGCGGATCTCGCCGTACGCCCGCAGCGCCCAGGCGTCCACGGCGGCGCGCGTACGGTGCCGTACGCGCCCCCCGACGAGGTGGAGCTGAATGCCGGGGTGGTCCGCGAGGCGGGCCGCGATCGGCAGGCTGTGCGTGACGACGGTGAGCGAGGCCTCCAGCGGAACGGCGGCCGCGAGGCGGGCCACGGTCGTGCCGGCGTCGAGGATCAGGGTGCCCTCGGTCGGCAGTTCGGCGAGGGCCGCCTTGGCGATGTGGTCCTTCTCGTCGGCCGCGGTCGTCTCGCGCTCGGCGAGGTCCGGCTCGAAGTCGAGTCGCCCGGCCGGGAGGGCCCCGCCGTGCACCCGGCGCAGCAGCCCCGCGCGGTCGAGGGCCTTCAGGTCGCGCCGGATGGTCTCCGCGGTGACCTGGAACTCCTCGGCCAGCGAGACGACGTCCACCCGGCCGCCGTCACGGGCGAGCCGGAGGATCTCCTGCTGTCGCTCCGGTGCGTACATGTCCGCTCACCTCCGACTGATGCCCGAACGTGTGGTTTCAGTCGGGAGGCTACGCCCGGATTTCCGGAAAGTAAACAGGTTCGGACGCCATCCGGGCATGAACGGACTTCACCAGGGGTCCTGAATGCAACAAGAGGGCCCGGTACCCAGCAGGTACCGGGCCCCACGACTCGGGTCTCAGGAGACGAGCTCGGGCTCCTTCTCCTCCACCACGGGAAGCTCGGTGGCCCCCTCCACATGCAGCGCGGGCCGCTTGGGCAGCGCGAACATCAGCAGGAAGATCACGACCATCACCGCCGCGACCCACCCGAGCGCGTGCTGGAAGGCGTCCACGAAGGCCGGGCCCAGCTGTTCCGGCCGCACGTCGTCGCCGACGACCCCGAAGAAGACCACCGAGACCAGCCCGAGTCCGAGCGCGTTGCCCATCTGCTGCACGGTGTTGATCAGCCCCGACGCCGAGCCGGCGTGCTCGCGCGGCACCTCCGACAGCACCGCGTCCGTGAGCGGCGCGACGATCAGGCCCATGCCGGCGCCCATCACGACCAGCGGCAACGCCATCTGCCACGAGCTGATCGACATGCCGTACCGCTCGGCCTCCCAGAGGTAGAGCAGCACCCCCACCACCATCAGCAGCGCGCCGGCCTGGAGCACCCCGCGGCCGAACCGCGGCACGAGCTTCTGCACCGAGAGCCCGGCGGCCGTGGACACGGCGAGCGAGAACGGCACCCCGGTCAGCCCCGCGCGCAGCGGGCTCCAGCCCAGCCCGGTCTGCATGTACAGCGTCCACACCAGGAAGAAGATGCCGAGGCCGACCCCGAACACGGTCTGCACCGCGATCCCGGCCGCGAAGCTCTTCACCTTGAACAGCGACAGCTCCACCAGCGGCGACCCGTCCCGCTCGCCCTTGCGCTTCTCGTAGGCCACCAGTGCCGCGAACACGAGGGGCGCACCCGCCATCGACACGTACCCCCACAGCGGCCAGTCCAGCTCCTCGCCGCGGGTCAGCGGGTAGAGCAGCATCAGCAGCCCGAGCACGACCACGGCCACGCCCACCAGGTCCAGCTTCAGCGCCCGCGGCGCCTTGGACTCGGTGATGAAACGGCTTCCGAGCACGAGCCCCATGATCCCGACCGGCAGGTTGATGAGGAAGATCGGCCGCCACTCCAGCCCGAAGAGGTTCCACTCGGTCAGCAGCGCCCCGAGCAGCGGACCGGAGACGGCCCCCAGTCCGACGACCGCGCCGAACAGCCCGAACACCTTGCCCCGCTCGTGCGCCGGGAAGGTCGCGTGCACGATCGACAGGACCTGCGGCACCATCATCGCCGCCATGCCGCCCTGCAGGATCCGGGCCGCGACCAGCATGTCCGGGTTCGCGGCGAAGCCGCACAGCGCCGACGCGAGCGTGAACCCGCCGATGCCGACGAGGAACAGCCGCTTGCGCCCGTGGATGTCACCGAGCCGCCCTCCGGTGATCAGCCCCGCGGCGAAGGCGAGGGCGTAACCGGCGGTGATCCACTGGATGTGGCTGACGGAGGCACCGGAGTCCTGCCGGATGGACGGTATGGCGATGTTGACGATCGTGACGTCGACGAGGTCCATGAAGGCCGCGGTCATCACGATGGCGAGGGCGAACCAGCGACGCCGGTCACCCGCGGCGGGCTGTGCGTCGAGGGGACCCGAAAGGGTGGTCTCGGTGGAGGTCATACCAAGAAGCTACGGGCCCATTAGGTCAGATCGTGTCCTACTCATACGGCATTCTCGAACTCATGACGACGGACACCCCGGCACGGCTCCTGACGCTCCTCTCCCTCCTCCAGACGCCCCGCGAATGGCCCGGCGGCGAGCTCTCCGACCGGCTCGGGGTCTCCCGCCGCACGGTCCGGCGGGACATCGACCGCCTCCGCGAGCTGGGCTACCCGGTCCAGGCGACCAAGGGCTCCGACGGGGGCTACCGGCTCGTCGCGGGCAAGGCCATGCCCCCGTTGGTCCTCGACGACGAGGAGGCGGTGGCCATCGCGGTCGGGCTGCGGGCCGGGGCGGGGCACGCGGTCGAGGGGGTGGACGAGGCGTCCGTACGGGCGCTGGCGAAACTGGAACAGGTCCTGCCCTCCCGGCTCCGGCACCGGGTGTCCACCCTCCAGGCGGCGACGACTCCGCTCACCAGCGGGGACGGGGCGAGCATCCCGACCGAGACCCTGACCGTGATGGCGTCCACGGTGGCCGGACACGAACGGCTCCGGTTCGCCTACCGCGCGAAGGACGGCGCCGAGTCCCGACGGGTCGTGGAGCCGTACCGTCTGGTCTCCACCGGGCGGCGCTGGTACCTCGTCGCCTACGACCTCGACCGCGGCGACTGGCGGACCTTCCGGGTCGACCGGGTGGACGACCCCTTCGCCACGGGGGCGCGGTTCGCACCGCGGGAGTTGCCGACGGGGAGTGCGGCGGAGTATCTGCGGCAGTCGATGTACCGCCGCCAGGAGACGTACGAGCTGGTCGTGACGTTCGAGGCGGATGTGTCGGTGGTGGGGGCGCGGGTGCCGGGATGGATGGGGGTGCCGGAGCCCCTGGGCGCGGGACGGTGCCGGTTGCGGGCGCCGGTGGGG
The DNA here is from genome assembly GCF_040607335.1 of Streptomyces sp. NPDC005303. Taxonomy (NCBI): domain Bacteria; kingdom Bacillati; phylum Actinomycetota; class Actinomycetes; order Kitasatosporales; family Streptomycetaceae; genus Streptomyces; species Streptomyces sp. NPDC005303. Next base: position 66,732 of record NZ_JBEXGM010000033.1, read on the forward strand.
GACTCGGTGGAGTGGATGGCGGTGCGGTTGGCGATGACAGGGGTGGAGTTCCGGGTGCAGGAGCCGCCGGAACTCGTTGACACGGTGCGGGAGTTGGGGACACGACTGGTACGGGCGGCGGGGGAAGTCGCCTGAGGGGGTGGGAAGTTCGGAAGTCGGGCGACCGCGGGGAACTGCGCAGAACGCCCGCCCCCACCGCACGTGCACCCGCCCAGGAACCCCCCGTTCAACCGCCGGAGGCATCCGCGGCGATGTGACAGAATCTCCCCTTCGGTGGGTCACCCCGTGGTTCAGGTACGGGGTGACCCACCGTTCGGGTTTGCGGGGTCGCGAAAAAGAGCCGGACCCCGGCGCCCGGGGGGAGGGGCGCCGAGGTCCGGCTCGGGGAGAGTCCCGGCGCCGGGGGGGGGTTGCGTCGGGACTTGGTTCAGGAGGGTCCGGCGGGTCCGAAAGCATGACCTCCGGGACTCGAACATGTGGACCCTGAAGTCTTGTGCCCAGGGTCCGGCAGGTTAAGCGGCCTAGTACAGCCATGTTTACGCGGTCTTTCGCCACCCGGCGTACGCGGGTCCGCCCCGCCTACGCCGCCGCGTCGAACCCGGTGGACCGCGCCAGCTTCTTCAGCTCCAGCAGGGCGTGCTTCTCGATCTGCCGGATCCGCTCGCGGGTGAGCCCGTGCTCCTTGCCGACCTCGGTCAGCGTGCGCTCGCGCCCGTCCTCGATGCCGTACCGCATCTTGATGATGGACGCGGTGCGCTGGTCGAGGCGGCCGATGAGGTCGTCCAGTTCCTCGCTGCGCAGCAGCGTCAGCACCGACTGCTCCGGCGAGACCGCCGACGTGTCCTCCAGGAGGTCGCCGAACTGGGTGTCGCCGTCGTCGTCCACCGACATGTTCAGCGAGACCGGGTCGCGGGCCCAGTCCAGGACGTCGATCACGCGCTCGGGGTTGGAGCCGAGCTCGGCGGCGATCTCGGCGGGCTCCGGGTCGCGGCCGTGCTCGCGGTTGAACTCGCGCTGCACTCGGCGGATGCGGCCCAGCTCCTCCACGAGGTGGACGGGCAGCCGGATGGTGCGGGACTGGTCGGCGATGGAGCGCGTGATGGCCTGACGGATCCACCAGGTCGCGTACGTCGAGAACTTGAAGCCCTTGCGGTAGTCGAACTTCTCGACCGCGCGCACCAGGCCGGCGTTGCCCTCCTGGATCAGGTCGAGGAGGGGCAGGCCGCTGCGGGGGTAGCGGCGGGCCACGGCGACGACCAGGCGGAGGTTGGAGCGGATGAACACGTCCTTGGCGCGCTCACTCTCCTCCACCAACGCCTCAAGCTCCTCGCGGGTGGCGTCCGCCTTGGCCTCCTCGAACCCGTCGAGGACCTGTCGGGCGAACACACCCGCCTCGATGATCTGGGACAGCTCGACTTCCTTGGCGGCGTCGAGCAGCGGCGTACGCGCGATCTCGTCGAGGTACATGCCGACCAGGTCGCGGTCGGCGATCTCGCCGCCATGGACGCGAACACTGCGTGCCGCGTCGGTAGACCCGCCGGTGGCGGACTTACGACGGGCGACGGCACGGGTTGCCATGCGTGCTCCCTTGCGATGTTGGGTCAGCGGGTGGTCCTACGGACGCTGGGTCCCGGCTCCGGTTGCTTTCCGGACTCTCCTCGGGTGCCCTGCATCCGATGGAAACAACGACTGGAAACCGGACAGAATTCCCAAGCCGTGCCGCTATTTTTCTGATCTTGCAGTACCCTGTCCGGCCACGCGAGGAGACGCGATGTCATCGGAACGTACAGAGGTGCAGGTCAGGCCGGGAGTCGAAAGCGACCTCGGGGCCCTCACCGACCTCTACAACCACTACGTCCGTGAGACGCCGATCACATTCGACACCGCCGTCTTCACCCCGGAAGAGCGCCGCCCTTGGCTGCTCTCCCACCCTGAAGACGGCCCGTACCGTCTGATGGTTGCCACCGACACGGACCCGCCAGGAACCTCACAGCGGATCCTCGGGTACGCCACATCCAGCCCCTTTCGCGCGAAGCCCGCGTACGCGACCTCCGTGGAGGTCACCGTCTACCTCGCCCCGGACGCGGGTGGCCGGGGCGTCGGCACACTCCTCTACAAGGCTCTCTTCGAGGCGCTGGCGGGCGAGGACCTGCATCGCGCCTACGCGGGCATCGCACAGCCCAACGAAGCGTCCACGCGGCTGCATGAACGCTTCGGGTTCCGGTACGTCGGCACCTACCGGGAGGTGGGCCGGAAGTTCGGCCGCTACTGGGACGTGGCCTGGTACGAGAAGGACCTGTAGGCCTCACGGAAAGGCTCAGCCGAACTGGACCGACCGCTTGGCCATCCCCAACCAGAACCCGTCGATGACGGACTTCTGCGTGTCCAGCTCACCGCTCACGTCCGCCGCGCCCATGGTGACGAAGAGAGGCGCGAAGTGCTCGGTGCGGGGGTGGGCGTAGCGCCCGGCCGGGGCCTTGTGGAGGAAGTCCAGCAGGGAGTCCACGTCCCGGGCCTCCAGGGCCCGCCGGCCCCAGTCGTCGAACTCGGAGGACCAGGTGGGCACTCCGGAGCCGGTGTGGCGCAGGGCCGCGAGATTGTGGGTGAAGAAGCCGGAGCCGACGATCAGGACGCCCTCGTCGCGCAGGGGGGCCAGCTTGCGGCCGATGTCCATCAGCTTGACGGGGTCGAGGGTCGGCATGGAGATCTGCAGGACGGGGATGTCGGCCTCGGGGAACATCTCGACGAGGGGGACGTACGCCCCGTGGTCGAGTCCGCGGTCCGGGATGTCCTGCACGGGGATGCCGGGGGCACGCAGCAACTTGCGTACGGACTCGGCGAGTTCGGGCGCGCCGGGGGCACCGTACGTCACCTTGTAGTAGTGCTCGGGGAAGCCCCAGAAGTCGTAGACGAGCGGGACGGTCCGTACCGCGCCGAGGGCGAGGGGGGCCTCCTCCCAGTGGGCGGAGACCATGAGGATCGCCTTGGGGCGGGGCAGGTCCGCGGACCAGGCGGCGAGCTCACCGGGCCAGATCGGGTCGTCGGCGAGCGGCGGGGCGCCGTGACTCAGATAGAGGGCGGGCATGCGCTCCAGCGTGTCGGCGGACATGGTGGGGACTCCTCCGGTACTTCCGATGCACTGAGTGCTTCAAATTTAAAGCTTCTTATGACATGACTGTACGCCTCATTTGTTTAAGCTTCAAGGAGAAAGCTCGTAGAGTGGGAGACATGAACACGGCACCCGCCCCCGACGAGGAGCCCCAGTGGCTCGACGACGAAGAGCAGCGCACCTGGCGCTCGTACGTGCACGCCACGACTCTTCTTGAGGACCACCTCGACCGCCAGCTCCAGCGGGACGCCGGCATGCCGCACATCTACTACGGGCTGCTCGTCGGCCTCGCCGATGCCCCGCAGCGGCGGCTGCGGATGACCGAGCTGGCCATGAAGGCGAAGATCACCCGGTCCCGGCTCTCGCACGCGATCGCCCGTCTGGAGCGCAACGGCTGGGTGCGCCGGGAGGACTGCCCCGACGACAAGCGCGGCCAGTTCGCGGTGCTCACGGAGCCGGGCCTGGAGATGCTGCGGGGCGCCGCGCCGGGCCATGTGCGGGCCGTACGCAACGCCGTCTTCGACCGGCTCACCCCGGAACAGCAGAAATCCCTCGGCGAGATCATGCAGATCATCGCCGAGGGGCTCCAGCCGAACGAGGCGGGCGCGGATCTGCCCTGGCTCCGCTGAGCCGCTCACTCAGCGGGACCAGGGCAGTTCCTGGGGTCGTACGTACGGGGCGTCCCCTTCCCCGTACGTACGTGATTCTCGAAGGGGTACTACCGACCGGTCGCCGTCAGTGAGCGACGACCGGGATCGCCAGCTCCTCCTCGGCACCCTCTCCGGAGCCGGTCACGGCGGTCGTGTCCGGGCGGCCGGCGTTGACGAGGGTCACGACGATCGCGGCGGCGAGCACCAGCATGCCGACGGCGAACCAGATCGCGTTGGTGTAGCCGTGCACCTGGCCCTCCAGCGCCACGAGCTGCGCCTGCGACTTGGAGGTCGCGGAGCCGATGTGGTCGGCGATGTAGGAGGTCGTGGCCGACGCGGCGATCGTGTTCAGCAGGGCCGTACCGATCGCGCCGCCCACCTGCTGCGAGGTGTTGACCATCGCGGAGGCGACACCGGCGTCACGGGGCTCGACGCCCAGGGTGGCCAGGGACATGGCGGGCATGAACGCCGTACCCATGCCGAGGCCGAGCAGCAGCATCGCGGGCAGGATCGTCGAGGCGTACGACGAGCCGATCTCCAGCTGCGTCATCAGCAGCATGCCGACCGCGGCGACCAGGAAGCCGGGGCCCATCAGCAGACGGGCCGGCAGGCGGGTCATCAGACGGGTGCCGATCTGGGTGGAGCCGACCATCATGCCGACGATCATCGGCATGAAGGCGAAGCCGGTCTTGATCGGCGTGTAGCCCTTCACGATCTGCAGGTAGTAGGTGAGGAACAGGAAGGTGCCGAACATCGCGATGATCGCGATGCCGAGGGAGAGGTAGATCCCGCCGCGGTTGCGGTCGGTGATCACGCGCAGGGGCAGCAGCGGGGCCTTGACCCTGGCCTCGGTGATGACGAAGGAGATGAGCAGGACCGCGGAGGCGACGAACATGCCGACGGTCACGGAGTCGCCCCAGCCGTCGGACTCGGCGCGGGTGAAGCCGTAGACCAGCGCGACCAGGCCCAGGGTGGACAGCAGGACGCCGGGGATGTCGAGCGGGTTGCGGTTGCGGCCGCCCTCGGGCTCACGGATGACGAAGTACGCGCCGAGCGCGGCGACGATCGCGAACGGGATGTTCACGAAGAACGTCCAGCGCCAGTCCATGTACTCGGTCAGCACACCGCCGAGGATGAAGCCCACGGCGCCGCCGCCACCGGCGATCGCGCCGTAGATACCGAAGGCCTTGGCACGCTCCTTGGCGTCCGTGAACATCACGGCGAGCAGGGAGAGCGCGGCGGGCGCGAGCAGCGCGCCGAAGACGCCCTGGAGGGCACGGGCGCCGAACATCATGGCGCCGCTGGTGGCCGCGCCGCCCAGTGCGGAGGCCAGCGCGAAGCCGATCAGGCCGACCACGAAGGCGTTCTTTCGGCCCCACAGGTCGGCTATGCGGCCGCCGAAGAGCAGAAGTCCGCCGAAGGCGAGCGCGTAGGCCGTGACGACCCACTGGCGGTTGCCGTCGGAGATGCCCAGGTCGGTCTGGGCTGACGGCAGGGCGATGTTCACGATGGTCGCGTCGAGAACGACCATCAGCTGGGCGAGCGCGATGAAGACGAGTGCTTTCCAGCGGTTGGCGTCACCGGACCCGGCCGGTGCGCCGGGAGCCTTTGCGGCTGTTTCAGACATGGGGGTACCCACTTCGGGACTTCGGAACGGAAAAAGGATGTCTTAAGGGGACGGTCCGTCTTCGGTGACGGCCGGTCGAAAGTCGTTGTAGAGACAGTGCTCGCGCTCTGAACTAATCGGTTCTCGTCGGTCGGATCAGGCCTGGCGGAGGTCCTCCATGCTCAGCGCCGCGCCCGGCAGTTCGGAGCGGGCCGGGGCCCGCAGTCCGTCCAGGAACAGCTGAAGGGTGCGGTGCACGAACCCGTCGAGGGTGAGGCAGCCGGTACCGGCCGGGGGCCGGGACAGCTGGGCCACGGCGACCATCAGGTCACCGACGCTCACGTCCGCGCGGAGCTGACCGGCCGCCCTGGCCCGGTCCATGAGCTGCTCGACGAGCTGCTCGATGCGTTGACGTGCTGCCACCAGGTCGGGGTGGTGCTGGTCGAAGGTGCCCTGGACCATCGGGCACAGTGCCGTGATCCGCTCGTCGGCGGAGGCGTGCACGAAGCGCTCCAGGGCATCGAAGGCGTCCCCGGTCTGCGCGAGTGCGAGCTCGGCCGCCTCGGACGTCCGGTCCATGACGGAGCAGACGACCTCACGGACGAGCGCGTCGCGGTCGGGGAAGTTGCGGTACACCGTGGCGTTGCCGACGCCGGCCCGGCGCGCGATCTCGTCGAGCGGCACATCGGGGCCGAACTCGGTGAACATCTCGCTGGCGGCGGTGACGATCCGCTCGCGGTTGCGCAGGGCGTCGGCGCGGGGCGCTTTGCGCTGCACGGTGAGAGCGGTCTGCACGGTGTGCTCCTCTGCTGGCGGGTGATCCGGGGACTCGGTCCCCGTTTCGCTCGGACACAGGTCTAAACGGGGAGACGCTCCCCGGTTATTTCAGGTTGAGGAGAAATCCTGTTGTGACCTGAGTCACAGGTTCTGCGATACCCACGTTCGGTCTCCTCCAGCGGGCGTGCACCCCTCCACCGGCCCAGGGTGATCGAAGAGGTGCAGCCCTCCGACCAGCGGCTGCCGTGCTCCGAAGGGTGCTCGCATGCCGTGGAACAGACGTCGCATACGCCCGCGCCGCCTCGCTGCGCTCGCGTCCGTGACCGTACTGACCCTCGCAGTCAGCACCTCGGCCGGCACCGAGCGCCTCGTCCCCGAGGCCACGACCGCCGGCCCGGTCGCCCTGAACCGCTCCGAAAGCCACGGCGCCTGTCTGATCAGCGGCGGGCCGGCCGTCCAGATGTCCGAGGGTCTGCCCACACCCGGCGGCTACTCCCGCTCCACCGGCACCGTCCGCGCCCTCACCCTGATGATCGACTTCTCCGACGTGCCCGGCTCCGGCACCGCCCTGGACCGCTTCCGCGAGTTCTTCCCGCAGACCCAGGAATGGTTCCGCACCAGTTCCTACGGCCGTCTCGACTACCACCCCGAGGCCCCGATCACCGACTGGCTGCGCATGCCGAAGTCCTTCCGGGCCTACGGCATAGAGCGCGGCGCCCCCTTCGACCCCGGCTACCGCCGACTCATCCAGGACATCGTGACCGCCGCCGACCCCAGGGTGGACTTCCGGTCGTACGACTTCCTGAACGTCCTGGTGACCCCGAACGCGGGTCCCTCCGCCCTGGACACGGTCCTGTCGGTGACCTTCGCCGGCAACTCCGACGCCCCGGTCGCCGACGGCGTCCCCGTCGCCAACGCCTCCTTCGTGTACTCCCGTCAGGACGACGGCTCCGGTTCCTACCCGCAGACCGGCTACCGGGTCCTGCCCCACGAGAACGGCCATGTCTTCGGGCTGCCCGACCTCTACACCCAGGACGGCGGGGGCGCGGCCGGCCACTGGGACATCATGAGCGAGGACTGGGGCGCCAACAACGACCTCCTCGGCTGGCACAAGTGGAAGCTCGGCTGGCTGGACGCGACCCAGGTCCACTGTGTGACGGCGCCCGGGACCTCGGAGTACTCGCTGACCCCACTGGCCCGGTCCGGCCCCGGCACCAAGCTCCTCTTCGTCCCCTTCGGCCGCCGCACCGGCTACGCGGTCGAGCTGCGCACCCGCGGGGGCAACGACGAGACGGTGTGCCGGCCGGGCGTCCTCATCTACAAGGTCGACGCGGACGTGGACACCGGGCGGGGGCCGGTGCGCGTGTACGACTCGCGGCGGAACAGCGGAGGCTGCACCCGCAGCCCCAACGTCCACGCGGAACTCTCGGACGCGCCGTTCGCACCCGGGGAGGAGTTCCGGGACCCGGCCAAGGGGATCCGGGTGCGGGTGCTGGGGGTGGACGGGGACGGGGACTACCGGGTGTCGGTGACGCGGGGGTAGGGGCGGAGCGGAAGCGCCGGGTCGGACGACCGTGGGCGTGCCGCGAGCGCCGTTCGGATTACCGTAGGCCTGCCGCGACCGCCGTACCGGAGAGCCGATGCCCGCTGAGACCACCACTTCCCCGCCGGTGCCGGTGCCGGGGCCGGAGTCTGCCGTGCCGGCCGAGGCGGTCGCGCCGCTGATCCGGGGGGTCAGGGTGCTGCGGGAGCTGACCGAGGCGGGCGGGACGCTGAGCCTGAGCGGCCTGGAGCGGGCGACGGGCCTGGCGCGTTCCACGGTCGACCGCATCACCTCCACGCTGGCCCGCATGGGATACGTCCGTCTGGACGGCCGGGACGCGGTGACGACCCCCCGGCTCATGGAACTCGGCAACGCCTATCTCGCCGCCCTGCGCCTGCCCGCCCTGCTCTCCCCGCGGGCCGACGCCCTCGCCGACGAGCTGGACGAGTCGGTGTCGCTGGCGGTCGCGGACCGCGACGGCATCCGCTTCATCCACCAGGCCACCCGCCGCCGCGCGATGTCCCTCAGCTTCCGCATCGGGGACCTGCTCCCGGCCGAACGCACCGCGCCGGGGCCCCTGTTCGCGTCCGAGTGGACGGACGACGACTGGCGGACCTGGCGCGAACGCCGGACGGCGGACCCGGCGAACCGGGGCTTCCCGGCCGTACCCCCTCGGGAACTCCCGCTCCTGGACGAGGAGTTCGAGGCTGCGGCGGCACAGGCGGGCCGCAACGGCTGGGCGCTGGACGACCAGTTGATCGAACCGGGACTGGTGGCGGTCTCCGTCCCGGTACGGGACCCGCGCACCGCCCGGATCGCCTGCGTGGCGAACGTCGTGAGCCACACCAGCCGCCACTCGGCGGCGGACCTGCGCGAGACCCTGCTGCCGCGACTGCGGGCGACGGTGGCCGAGATGGAACGCGAGCTGGCGTCCGCCCCGGAGCCGGACCCGGGGCCGCCCCCCACGGACCTCGCCTCCTGGATCGGCACGTCCAAGACCGAACTGGGCCGCGACTTCGTCGAGTCCCTGGCCCGGGGTCTCACCGTGCTGACGGCGTTCGGGGAGGGCCGGGCCGCGCTGACCCTGACGGACGTGGCGCGGGCGACGGGCCTCGCCCGGGCGACGGCCCGCCGGGCCCTGATCACCTACGAACACCTGGGCCTGGTCCGCCAGCAGCCGGAGTCCCGGACCTTCACCCTGACCCCGAGGGTGCTGTCCCTGGGCTTCCCGCCCCTGTCCCGCACCTCCCTCCCCCGCATCGCCACCCCGCACCTGACGGACCTGTCGGCGCGGGTGGGCGAGTCGACGGCACTGGCGGTCCTGGTGTCCTCGGGACCGACCGCGGAGATCCAGTACACGGCACGGGCGATGTCCCCGCGGATCATGAGCGTGGACATCAGGGTGGGCACCCGGCTGCCGGCCGCGGCGACCTCCCTGGGCCGGGTCCTGCTGTCGGACACGGAGGACTCCGCCGCCTTCGCCCACGTCCGCACCCAGGGCTACGCCCTGCTGGACGAGGCCTGGGAAGACGGCCTCCGCACCATCGCCGTCCCCCTGCGCGACCGTACGGGCCGGGCGGTCGCCGCCGTGAACGTGGCCCTGCACGCGGCGGGCCGCACCCCCGAGGAGTGCGTCGACGAACTCCTCCCCGAACTGCGCCTGACGGCGAGCCGCATCGAGACGGAACTCCGGGCGGCGGGCCACTTCACGAAGGTCGCGCTTCTCTGACCCCGTCGGCGTTCCTTCCCGTTTTTCAGTGCCCGTGACGGGCTACTGACCAATTCCCCGCGGCCCGAGACTCGGTTCCGGCCGTCGGCATTCCCCCTCGTCGACGTGCCCAGGAACCATCCACCGACCCACGGGGAAGCGAGACCTCACCTTGCTGAACAAGCACAGCCGGACCGGCAGAAGTGCCGCGTACGGGATACCGGCGCTGCTGGCGGTCGCCGGGCTCACCGCCACCGCCGCCGTCACCCCCGCCGCGGCCGACGCGTCCGCCGCGGCACCGGGCACCGCGCTCCGGGCCACCGCCCATGTGACGCTGCTGACCGGTGACACCGTCGGCGTCGACAGCCGGGGCCACCTCGCCGGCGTCCGACCGGGCAAGGGCCGCGGCGGCATCGGCTACTCGGTGCGGAGCTTCGGCGGCCACACCTACGTCATCCCCCGGGACGCGGTCCGGCTGCTGGCCCGCGGGAAGCTGGACCGCCGTCTCTTCGACGTCACGGAACTGGTCGAGGACAAGTACGACGACGCCCATCGCAAGCGGCTGCCGCTGATCGTCGCCTACAGGGGCAGCGCCGGGACCCGGGCCGCCGCCCGGAGCACCCTCGCGGCCGACACCGACTCGGTGCTGGACCTGCCCGCCGTCCACGGTGAGGCGGTCACCGCCGACAAGCCGGACACCGCGAAGGTGTGGCAGGCCCTGACCGAGCCCGCGGACCGGGGCAGCGTGACGACCGCACCCGGCATCGACCGCGTCTGGCTGGACGGGCGCGTCCGTACGACCGCGGAGACCGCAGCCGGTGCCCCCGCCGCCGATGCCCCCGACCCCAAGGGCGGGGTCACGCAGATCGGCGCCCCCTCCGCCTGGAAGGCCGGTTACGACGGCAAGGGCGTGAAGGTCGCCGTCCTGGACACCGGTGTCGACGCCACCCACCCGGACCTCAAGGGCCGGATCCTCAAGGCGAAGGACTTCTCCGGATCCGGCTCCACCGACGACAAGGTGGGGCACGGCACCCATGTCGCCTCCACCGTCGTCGGCTCGGGAGCGGAGAGCGACGGCAAGTACGAGGGGGTGGCGCCGGGCGCGCGACTCCTCGTCGGCAAGGTCCTCGACGACACCGGCGCCGGAGCGGACTCGGCGATCATCGCCGGGATGCAGTGGGCCGTGGCACAGGGCGCCAAGGTCGTCAGCATGAGCCTGGGCTCCACCGACGCCACCGGGACGGACCCGATGGAGAAGGCCGTGAACGACCTGTCGGCCTCCTCGCACGCCCTGTTCGTGATCGCCGCGGGCAACGAGGGACCGTCCGACACGACCGTCGACTCCCCGGGCTCGGCCGCCTCCGCGCTGACCGTCGCCGCGGTGGACGGCGACGACCGGCTCGCCTCCTTCTCCAGCCGCGGCCCGACCGCGGACGGCGCCCTGAAGCCGGACATCGCCGCACCCGGCGTCGACACCGTCGCCGCGGAGGCCGTCCACGGCACCCTCGGCGAGGAGGTCGCACCCGGGTACGTGACGATGTCGGGCACCTCCATGGCCACCCCGCACACCGCGGGCGCCGCCGCCATCCTCGCCCAGGAACACCCCGACTGGACCGGTGACCGCATCAAGGCCGCGCTGACGGCCTCCGCGAAGCCGCTGACCGGCACCACCGCCCACGAGACCGGCGCGGGCCGCGTCGACCTGACCCGGGCGACCGGCACCGAGGTCACCACCGAGCCGTCCTCCGTCGATTTCGGCACAGCCGCCTGGCCGCACAGCGACGACAAGCCGGTGAGCCGCACGCTCACCTACCGCAACGCGGGCACCGAGCCCGTCACCCTGGACCTGACCACCGCCGCCACCGGCCCCGGCGGCACGAGCGCGCCCACCGGCATGTTCACCGTCTCCCCGGCCCGGCTCACCGTCCCGGCCGGCGGCACCGCACAGGCCACGGCCACCGCCGACCCCCGCCTCGGCAGCGCCGACGGTGCCTACTCGGGCGCGGTCACCACGAGCGGCGGCGGGCAGAGCACGCGCACCGCACTGGGCGTGGTCCGGGCGGGAGAGTCGTACAAGCTGAAGCTGACGGTCACCCGGCGCGACGGCAAGCGCGACGACGTCCCCGATGTCACGGTGGCGAACCTGGACACCGGCAGGCAGTACACGCCCTTCGACGACGGCAAGAACCACCCCGACGGCACGGCCACCGTGCGGTTGCCCGAGGGTCACTACGTGATCGACGCCCAGAGCATCGACGACACGGGACGCGAGGCCGTGATGGTGGCGCCGCGCCTGGTGCTCGACCACGACACCTCGCTCGCCCTCGACGGGCGCAGGACAAAGCCGGTGAAGGTCACCGCCCCCGACCGTGGGGCGAAGCTGCGCGACGCGCAGGTCCTCTTCGCGGCCCGTGGCGCCAAGTCCGCCTACGACTACGCCGGCGGAACCACCGTCGACAGCACCACCTACCTCGGCCAGATCGGCTCCGGTGCGCCGGCCGCCTCCTTCGTCGCCCAGCTCGGCGGGATCTGGCAGCGCACCGCCACCTCACCGGCGTACGACCTGGTCAGCACCCGCAAGGGCGGCTACTTCAACGGACTGACCCGCACGTTCGCCTCCACGCAGGGCATGGCCAAGGTGACCGCCTCGGTCGCCACCGCCCTGTCCCGGGCCGAGACCGCTCCCCAGACGGACTGGTCCTACGCGGGCTGGCCGCAGCTCGGCCGGGCGTCCCTCGGGGTGACGGGCGAGCTGCGTGCGGCGCCGACCGCGTCGCTCGTGCAGTACCTCAGCGCCGACCGCGGACTGAGCTGGTACCTGGGCGCCCGGGTCGTCAACGGCATGCACAACGAGGACGCGGTCTCCGCGCTCACCGCCCGCCGCTTCGCACCCAACCGCGCCTACCGGGTCACGTTCAACGGCGGTGTCGGCGGACCGGCCGTCGGGGCGGGCATCGGCGGCACGCGGACCGGCGGCTACTACAACGTGTGTGTGCCGATGTTCGCGGACGGCGCGGGGAACTTCGGCTACTTCCCCAGGACCACGATCACCACCAGGCTGACCACCGGCTCCCGGGTCGTCGGCTCCTTCACCGAGGACACCTGCCCGCAGGTCTACGGCCGGCTCCTCGCCCAGAAGACCCGCTACCGGCTGTCCGTCAGCGCCGACCGCGGCTCGGACGTCAAGGTCAGCGACCGGGTCGACGCGGTGTGGACCTTCGTCTCCGGTGACGCGGGCGACAGCACGGCCGTCGCGTTCCCGCTCTCCGTGGTCCGTTTCCACCCGAAGCTGAGCCTGACCGACACCGCGAAGGCGGGCGCCCGCCTCACCGTGCCGCTGTCCCTCCAGGGCCCGGCCGCGGCCAAGGGGCACCTGAAGTCGCTGACCGTGAGCGTGTCGTACGACGGAGGCCGCACCTGGAGGCCGGCGGCCGTGCACCAGGACCGCACCGGCAAGCGGTACCTGACCCTCACCCACCCGAAGAAGGCCGGCACGGTCACGCTCCGCTCGTCCCTGACCGACACGGACGGCAACACCTACACCGGCACCATCCACAACGCCTACCGCACGGTGCGCTGACCTCGCTGTCCGACAAATGGGCCGGAATTGCCTCGGAGAGGAGGAGAAACGTACCTTGGGCGCCCGTTCGATGGTCGGTGAGGCTCGAGAGGTACGCCCGGTGGGACGACGCGAGAAGCCGGTGGACCCCGATGCCGGACCCGTGCAGCGGCTGGCGTACGACCTGCGCCTGCTGCGCGAGAAGGCGGGGAAGCCGCCGTACCGGGAGATGGCCGAGAAGGCGGGCTACTCGACAACGGCGCTCTCCCAGGCGGCGGCCGGCGACCAGCTGCCCTCGCTCGCGGTCGTCCGGGCCTATGCCGAGGTGCTCGGCGCGGACCCGGAGGAGTGGGAGGGGCGCTGGCGCGAGGCGGACGCGGAGGTCCGGGTGCCGTCCGCCGGGGAGCGGGCGCCCTACCGGGGCCTGGCGCGGTTCGAGCCCGGCGACAGCGACCTCTTCTTCGGCCGGGACAAGCAGGTCGGCGAGCTGCTGGAGCTGGTGCGCGCGCACCGGTTCGCGGCCGTGTTCGGCGCGTCCGGCAGCGGCAAGTCGTCGTTGCTGCGGGCGGGGCTGATCCCGGCGCTGCGGACGGCGGAAGGGGGCGAACGCCCGGCGGTGATCCGTGTCCTCACCCCGGGCGACCGGCCCGCGCACACCCACCAGAACGCGCTCACGCCGCTGGACGGCGAGCTGGACACCTGGGTGGTCGTCGACCAGTTCGAGGAGTTGTTCACCCTCTGCCACGACCGCGAGGAACGCGACCGCTTCCTCGACCTGCTGCTGCGCGCCCGCGACGAGTCGAGCCGGCTGCGCGTGGCCATCGCCGTCCGCGGTGACTTCTACGGCCACTGCGCCGGCCATCCCGGGCTCGCCGAGGCGGTCAGCCGGGCGAACCTGCTGGTCGGGCCGATGAGCCGGGACGAGTTGCGGGAGGCGATCACCGGTCCCGCGAGCGCCGAGGGGCTGAACGTGGAGCGGGTGCTGACCGCCCGGGTCATCGACGAGGTCGCCGAGCAGCCGGGCGCCCTGCCGATGCTCTCGCACGCCCTCCTCGAGACCTGGCGCCGGCGCCGCGGCCGGACCCTCACCCTGGCCGGATACGAGGAGACGGGCGGGGTGCGCGGAGCGATCGCCGCGAGCGCCGAACAGGTCTACGGCGATCTCGCCCCGGAGCAGGCCCGTACCGCCCGTCGCATCCTGCTGAGGCTGATCGCCCCCGGCGACGGCGCCGCCGACACCCGCCGCCCCGCGTCCCGGGCCGAACTCGGACCCGGCGCGGAGGACGTCCTGGAACGCCTCGCCGCCGCCCGCCTGGTCGCCCTGGACGGCGACACCGTCGAACTGGCCCACGAGGTCCTGATCACCGGCTGGCCCCGGCTGGCGGAGTGGATCGAGGCCGACCGGGAGCGGCTGCGCGCGCAGCGACAGCTCGGGGAGTCGGCCCGCGCCTGGGAGGAACTGAACCGGGACGCGGGCGCGCTGTACCGGGGGACGCGGCTGGCGCGGGCGGAGGAGCTGTTCGGCGGCGAGACCCCGTCCGTACGGCACCCGCACGACTCTGAACGGCGGCCTCACGACTCTGAACGGCAGCCTCACGACTCTGTAAGCCACCCGCACGACTCTGTGCGGCACCCGCACGACTCTGTGCGGCACCCTCACTACGACGATCTCGCCCCGCTGGAGCGTTCCTTCCTCGCCGCCTCCCTCGCCGGCCGGGACGCCGAGCAGATGGCCGGGGTGCGGGCCGCTCGGCGTACCCGGAATCTCAGCGTGGGGCTCGCGGTGTTCCTCCTACTGGCGCTGGCCGCGGGGCTGCTGGCCTGGCAGCGGAACCAGGTGAGTGAGGAGGAGGCGGCGAAGGCCGCCGCCCGGCGCCTGGCCACGGTGTCCGAGAGCCTGCGGTCCAGTGACCCCCGTACGGCCGCCCTGCTCTCCGTCGCCGCGTGGCGCCTGGCCCCGCTGACGGAGTCCCGCTCGGCCCTGCTGGAGTCCCTGTCCCGGCCGGAGCGGGACGCCTACACCGATCCCCGGACCGGCGAGAACACCCGCCGTTTCCTCACCGGCCAGGGCCGCACCCTCGTCACCGTCACGGGCCCCCGGGTCACCGTGCGGAACATGGCCGACCACCGGGTCACCGCCACGTACCACCTGCCCAGCGCCTCGGAGGCCTCGCAGATGGGCCCGGACGCCCGCTTCCTCGTCCTCACCGGCGAGGGCGGCGACACCCTGTGGGACTTCACCGCCGGTGAGTCCGCCGCCGACCTGGCCGAGACGAGCTACTGGGGGGCGGCGGCCGACGGCAGCGCCTATGTCACCGGGCCCTCGGACGGACCGGGCCCGGTACGGGTGCGCCGGACCGGCGACGGCAAGGTCCTGTTCACCAAGGACATGTCGGGCGGCCCGACCGACGTCTCGGTCGGTCCGGGCGGCCGCCTCCTCGCCCTGTGCACGGCCGGAGGCGCACCTCAGGTGTGGGACACCGTCCACGGCAGACGGCTGCCGGGCGCCTGGGAGAAGGCGGACGGCACGGTGTGCGGCACCGGTTCGGGCGCGGACGACGGCTCCCGGCTGCTGCGGCTGAGCGCGGACGGCCGGCGCCTGGCCTCCGTCCACGGCACCACGGCGACCGTCTGGGACGTCTCGGCCGGACGGACCCTTGCCGACTTCACCAGCGGCGACGCCACCGGCTTCAGCGACGCCGCGCTCTCCCCGGACGGGGAGTTCCTGGCCACGGCGGACGGCCAGGAGGTCGCCGTATGGCAGATGGCGAACGGCGGCGGACTGGTCTTCCGTACGCCGACGGCCGGGGCCGAGGTGCGGGAGCTGACCTGGGACCCCGACCGGCGCAGCAGGACCCTGCGCTATCTGGACGGCGCCACCGTCCACACGGACAACCTGAGCGACCGTCTGAACACCCCCTGGCGGAGCACCCCGACGGACGCGACCGCGCTCAGCCCGGACGGCACGGTCCTGGCCACGGTCACCGATGCCGGCTCCGGGTCCGGCTCCGGATCCGGGTCCGGCTCCGGATCCGGTAAGGCCTTCCGTCTCGACCTGCGCGCCACCCGCGGTGGGGCGGCCCTCGCGCACGCCACGCTCGGTCCGCTGCCCGGCGGCGATGGCGACGGTGACGGTGGCGGGATCCCGAAGCTCGCCTTCACCCCGGACGGCAAGGCTCTCGCCGTCGCCGACACGGTGTCCGCACACGGCTCCCTGCGGCAGCGCTTCACCGTCTGGGACGTCGGCGCCCACCGCGTCCGTACGACGTTCGAGACGTCCGGCGCGGCCGACCGTGCCGTCTCCGGGATCGCCCTCGGCCCCGGCGGCCGGACCCTGCTGGCCGTGCGCGACGCGAACGGCGGCGGCACGGTCGAGATGTGGGACACCGCCACCCACCGCCGTACGGCCGGTCCCAAGGGCGTCCTGTATCCGGGCACGCTCGCCCTGCGGCCCGACGGCGGACTGCTCGCCGGCTCCTCCGACCAGTACGCCGAGCTGCCCTCCGGCCGGGTCACCGGGCGCCCCCTGGCCGACGGCCGGCAGGTCACCGCGCTGGCCTTCAGCCCCGACGGCACCCGGCTCGCCGTCGGCGACAGCACCGGGCACGTCACCCTGTGGGACGGCGAGCTGCGCAACCGCCTCGGCATCCTGACCGGCACCTCCGACACCGCCGCCCAGGGCGACGCCGAGGCGGTGAACGTGCTCACCTTCTCCGCCGACGGCGCCACCCTGGCGGTCGGCGGAGCGAACGGCACCCTGCGGCTGTGGGACACCGCCGGGCAGCAGCAGCTCGGCACCGACCTGCCGACCGCGGGCGACGAGATCGACGCCCTCGCCTTCACCCGCGACGACTCGGTCCTCTACGCGAGCGGCCCGAACGTGCTGCTCCAACGGCACCCCGTGGCCCCGGCCGACGTCGTCCGCGTCCTGTGCGAGCGGTTCGACGGCGGCCTCACCGAGGCGCAGTGGCGAACCTATGTGTCCGACGCGCCGTATCGGCGCGTGTGCCCCTGAGGTTTTTTGTTCAGGGGGACGTCGACGGTCGCTGAAAAAAGCCCCTGACCTGCACGATCGGGTTTCGGAAAACCCCTTCGACCCCAGGTTGCGGCCCCATGCGCACTCATCGTCTCCTCCCCTCCCTCCTGCTCCTCGGCTCGCTCGCCCTGGCGACGGCCTGCTCGTCCGGATCCCCCGGAACGGCGAGCGGGACCGCCACCGCTCGGCCCGGAGCGTCCGCCGCCCCCTCCCCCACGCGGACCGTCGACCCCGCGAGGATCAAGGGTCTGCAGATCGTCAGCGACAACAGCGAGTCCACCTCGTGCGCCTGGGCGACCAGCTACCCGGACGTGCCCGGCGCGACCGCGATGACGGCCGAGATGAAGAAGGACGTCCAGTGGCGCCTGGCGGCCTTCCGCGCGTCGTGCGAGGACGGTTCCGCGTCCGACGACGGCGGCGAGCTCAACATCAGCCACCAGTTCCTGGTCGCCTCCGGGGACGTCCTCGGCGTCCGCCTCACCACCCTCGGCGGTAGCGGGGCGGGCAGCGGACTGGGCCGGCGCACCTACTGGTACGACGGCGGGGCGGGCAGGTCCCGCACCGCGCTGGACCTCGTCGACAGCGGCTCCCGGGAGGCCTTCCTCGCCGCGTTGAGGAGCGGGCTCGAAGGCCGCGAAGGCACCGACCCGGACACCCTGGACCAGGCGTTCGGCGACCGGTCGGCCCTGACCGGCGAGCTCGACGACATGGCCTTCACCGCGACCGGCGGACTGCGGGTGACCTTCGACCCCGGCGCGGTCGGGGCCGGGGCCGCCGGGTCCTACGTCGTGACCCTGCCCAAGGCCACGGTCACGCCCTGGCTGTCCGCCTTCGGCAAGCGCGTCCAGGAGCAGAGCGTCAGCCCGTCCGGCTCGCTCGACCTCGGCGCGACCGCCACTCCCACGCCGGCGGTCCCCACGCACACCGCCTCCGGCGACGACGACACCGACTGCGAGCAGGTCAAGTGCGTCGCCCTGACCTTCGACGACGGCCCGTCGGCCACGTACACCGCGACCCTCCTCACCCATCTCGCCCAGTACGACGCCCGGGCCACCTTCTTCACGGTCGGCCAGAACGTCGTCGCCCACCCCGCCCTGGTGCGCGCCGAGGTCCGCGCGGGCAACGAGGTCGGCAACCACTCGTACAGTCACCCCGACCTCACCAAGCTCACCGCCGAGGAGGTCGCCTACCAGCTGAACCGCACGAGCGCCGCGATCAAGGCGGCCACCGGCCAGGCGCCCACCCTGTTCCGCCCGCCCTACGGCGCCGTCAACAGCACCGTCCGCCAGGCCACCCGGCTCTCGGCGGTGCTGTGGACCCTGGACACCGAGGACTGGAAGTACCCCGACGCCGCAAGGGTCGCCCAGTCGGTCATCTCCAAGGTGAAGCGCAACGACGTCGTCCTCCTGCACGACATCCACCCCACGTCCGTCGCCGCCGTACCGCAGATCCTGCGCACCCTCTCCGCCCAGGGCTACCACTTCGTCACGGTCAGCCATCTGCGGGCGACGATGTGACGCACGGCGACCGGGGCCGCGGGCTTGATTCGCACGGCACCGAGCCGATCCTGTGGACGTGTCACCGGCCGGACCAACCGCAAGTGGACGATCACCTGGCCCAGCCCTGAACCGGGAAGAACACCGACGCCTCGATCGGCTACCCTGTCTGACGTCGGCTCGCCTTCGTAGCTCAGGGGATAGAGCACCGCTCTCCTAAAGCGGGTGTCGCAGGTTCGAATCCTGCCGGGGGCACCAGCGCAAAGGCCCCGGACCGATCATGGTCCGGGGCCTTTGACATCCACCTCTGACGTCAGCACGGGCGGTCACTCACGACCGGGGCGCCGCTTTTCGGAGTAGCCGGTCCATGTGGCTCATGGTCTCGCGCTGAGGGTCCTGGACGACGTATGTGTAGACGTCCAGGATGGCGGAGACGTCGTCGGACGCGCGTCATCTCTCCCCTGCCTTGGTGCGGCAACTTCCGGCCGGAGGCGGTTGCCAGCGAGGGGGCCGATGTAGAGGGCAGGCGGCGGGACGGCGCGGCGACGGCGGCTCTTCGGATCGTCGGCGTGCAGGACACCACCGCAGGGCGGGGTCCGACCAGCGAACGTCGACCACCCCTCATGTCATACTGACGAGAATTGGTCGGCCGTCCCTGGAGGCCCGTTGTTGAACGCCAAGTACGACTTATTCATCTCGCACGCCTCTGAGGATAAGGAGGAATTCGTGCGCCCCCTGGCTGCGTCCTTGATGCAGCTCGGACTGAAAACCTGGTACGACGAGCACTCCCTCACGGTGGGCGACAGCCTCTCCGCCTCGATCGACAAGGGACTTCAAGAATCAAACTACGGCCTCGTCGTACTCAGCCCCAGCTTCCTGAGTAAACCATGGCCCGAATATGAATTTCGAAGCCTGATCACATTGGAAATGGGTGACAGAAAGAGGATCCTTCCCGTCTGGTATCGCGTCGACCGAAGAGAGGTCATGCGGTTCAGTCCGCACCTTGCCGACAGATACGCATTCGATGCTACGGACAAGGGTCCGTTCCTCGCGGCTCTCGAGGCGCTGCGTGTCACGAAGCCGGAGGCGTACGCCAAGCTGTACCGGATGCATGCCGCCGAGAAAATTTCGATGCCCCTCGAAAAGTTGGCACCCAACCCCATGCTCGGGCCACCGCTGACGCAGCCGCAGTTGAGGAGGATCAGATTCATCCGCGAAGCTCTCATGGATGTATTTCCACAGAGCTGGAATGAGACCGTCATCTCCTTCAGGCGAGACCTTCCTCAATTTCGCGACGGTGAAATTGAGGTGTGGGAGTGCATTGCGGGAACCTACTTGCGGGTTGCAAGAAAATTCACTCTTGGCCGCAAGCGGAGGCAGGCTCTTTTTAAACTCCTCCTCGGCGATACTCTCGGTACACCTATACCGGATGACCCCAACCAACCCGCCTGGGTCCGAGCCGCAAGTGTCGAATTTGGCTCCGAACTTCCCAACGAGTGAACTCGTCAAGGGGTCGGGGCAGGTCGAGATCGCGCCGGCACCCGCACGTGCCACGGCTCGACAACCTCCAAGGCGCCTGCCTGGTATTACGGTCCCACCCTGTTCCGCTTCGCCCACTGGGAGGGCGGTCACCGAGCTCATGCGCATCGCCGACAGAGGGAAGCCCACCGCCGCGGTCATCGACTAATTCCCCTTCCTCGCCAAGGCCTCCCCCGCCCTCGCCGCCGAGTTCTGCGAGATCACCGACCCGCGCACCGCGCTGCTCACCCACGCCATCGTCGGCGGCACCCCCTGGGTCAAGCGGCTGCAGTGCCACAGCGCCACCGGCGTCACCGACGAACCGCGTCACCTCGCCGAGAACGACCCCGTCGTCCAGCTGATCGGTCCGGTGCGCCTCCACCACGGCGGCTGACCCTGGCGCAGCCGCCGCCTCCGCACCCGCACCCGCACCCACCTACGGAACCCGCCGCTGGAAGGCGGACTCGCGGGTGTCGGCGCAGGACGGGGCGTGCTGCCCGTTGGGTGGCGGGCGGACTGGGTCTATCGTCGGAATCCTGGGGCCAGGAGGAGGAGGACGGCCGGTGATGCCGCAGGACGAGGCCGTGATCGGCTGCACAGGGAAGGTACTCATCGGAACGCGCGGATCCGCGGGCCCCGGTGAGGTCCTGGTGCGGGTCAGAGGCGGCTCCGAGACGTTTCTCGCCTGGTCGGAGGATCCCCTGCCCATGGGCGCGACGGTGCTCGTGATCGAATCACGTGG
Organism: Streptomyces sp. NPDC005303; assembly: GCF_040607335.1. NCBI lineage: Bacteria > Bacillati > Actinomycetota > Actinomycetes > Kitasatosporales > Streptomycetaceae > Streptomyces > Streptomyces sp. NPDC005303. The sequence continues at coordinate 87,476 of NZ_JBEXGM010000033.1, forward strand.
ATGCCGGGAGGTCGGCGTCATCGAGTGGGTGGATCCATTGGACGCGCTCGGCGGCGACACCGCCGACGCCGACTGAGGAGTACAAGCATGTTCGGATACCGCGTCCCCGCTCCCGACGAGGCGATGTTGATCTCGGGGGGCCGGCGGGGACTGGGGGGCGCGCCTTTCCGAGTGGTGACGGGGCACGGCAAGTTCGTGATCCCGTTCTTTCGCAAGACCCGCTTCCTGACCCTGTCGATGTGCGAGTCCGAGGTCACCGAGACCTGTGTGACCCGGCAGGGCATCGCGCTGCACGTCCGCGCGGTCATCGCGTTCAAGGTCGGCAACGACCACGAGAGCATCATCAACGCGGGCCAGCGCTTCCTCTCCGACCAGGACCAGATGTCGGTCCTGACCGGCCGTATCTTCGCCGGCCACCTGCGGGCGATCATCGGCTCGATGACGGTCGAGGAGATCGTCACCGAGCGGCAGAAGCTCGCGGCGGAGGTCCTGGACACCTCCAAGACCGAGATGGCCAAGATCGGTCTGATCGTGGACTCGTTGCAGATCCAGTCGATCGACGACGGCGACGCCGGCTACATCGACGCGATGTCCGCGCCGCACAAGGCGGCCATCCAGCGGCAGGCCCAGATCGCCCAGGCCCAGGCCACCCAGGCCTCCGCCGAGGCGGAGCAGGAAGCGGCCCGCAAGCAGGCCGAGTACGCCCGGCAGACCGCCGTCGTGAGGGCGGAGTACTCCGCCGAGGTGGACCGCGCCCAGGCGCATGCCTCCCAGGCCGGGCCGCTGGCGCAGGCCCATGCCCAGCAGGAGGTGCTCGCCGCCCAGACCGAGCTGGCCGAGCGCCAGGCCAAGCTGCGCCAGCAGCAGCTGGTGGCCGAGATCGTGAAGCCCGCCGAGGCCGAGGCCGAGCGGATCAGGGTGCTCGCCGCCGCCGACGCCCAGCGCATGAAGATCCAGGCCGAGGCGGCGGCCTCGTACGACCGGGTCGCGCTGGACCGGATGCTGATCGACCAGCTCCCGCAGATCGTGAAGGAGGCGGCCGGCGGTCTGGCCGGCGCCAACGTCAACGTCCTCAACGGCGCGGACGGTCTCGGCGAGATCGCCGCCGGCCTGGTGTCCCAGGGTCTGACGATTCTCGACTCGGTCCGCCAGAACCTGAACGGCCAGGACTCCAACGCCCAGGACTCCAACGGCCGGCGCCCGGAGCAGAGCGAGAACAACGGCCTGCTCCAGCTCCCCACCAGCAAGGAGAAGAGGTCCGACGACGGTCCCACCCGCGTCGACTAGGAGCGGCGATCAGCCGGTGGCCCGCCGCGGGCGTCGGCGGCGGGCTCCAGGCGTTCGGTGCGGGGGTCCTCGGCTTCTGAGGCAGGGCGAGGACCCCCGCCTCAGAAGCTGAGAACCCCTGCCTCAGAAGCTGAGAACCCCCGCCTCAGGAGCTCAGGACCCCTGCCTCAGGAGCTGGTGAGCACCACGAGTCGTTGCGTCGCCCGGGTCATCGCCACGTACCGGTCGACCGCCCCCTCGACGCCCTCTCCGAAGTTCTGCGGGTCCACGAGGATCACCAGGTCGAACTCGAGGCCCTTGGAGAGCACTGGGGTCAGGGAGTGGACCCGGGGCGTCGAGCGGAACCCGGGGTCGCCGATGACGCAGGCGATGCCCTCGGGGTGGGTGGTGAGCCAGGTGTCGAGGATCCGGTGCAGGTCCGAGACCGGGCCGTGGGTGACCGGGATGCCGGTGCTGCGGATCGACGTGGGGACGTTGGCGTCGGGGAGAGCCGTGCGGATGACCGGCTCGGCCTCCTTCATGATCTCTTCCGGGGTGCGGTAGTTGATGCTCAGGGAGGCCATCTCCACACGGTCCAGGCCCACCCGCTCCAGCCTCTCCTGCCAGGACTCGGTGAAGCCGTGCCTCGCCTGGGCGCGGTCGCCGACGATGGTGAAGCTGCGGGACGGGCAGCGCAGCAGCAGCATCTGCCACTCCGCGTCGGTCAGTTCCTGTGCCTCGTCCACGACGACGTGCGCGAACGGGCCGGCCAGCAGGTCGGGGTCGGCGATGTGCAGGGCGGACTCGTCCACCAGGGCGTGGTGGAAGTCCTCGCCGCGGAGCATCGTCACCAGGCCCATGCCGTACTCGTCGTCGGCGACCGCGCTCAGGTTGTCCACGACCGTGGCCATGCGCTCGCGTTCGGCGGCGACGGTGGCCTCGTTGCGGCGCCTGCGGCGGGAGATCTCCGGGTCGCCGAGCCGCTGGCGTGCCGCGTCCAGGAGCGGCAGGTCGGACACCGTCCAGGCCTGGCCCTCGGCGCGCTGCAAGGTCCGTACCTCTTCGCGGTCCAGCCAGGGAGCGCACATCCGCAGGTAGGCGGGGACGGTCCACAGGTCGGAGACCAGGTCGGCCGCCTCCAGGAGCGGCCACGCGCGGTTGAAGGCGGTGAGCAGTTCCCTGTTCTGGCGCAGGGACTTGCGGAGCAGCGCCTCCGGGGCGTCGCCCTCGTGCCGGTCGACCAGGATCGTGAGCAGTTCGTTCCAGACCTGGTCGCGCGCGTCGTTGTGCGGGGCGCCCTCGGCCGCGTCGAACGCCTCGGCCCAGTCGGCGGCGGTCAGCGGGATGTCGGACCAGTGGGTGGTGACGGTCATGCCCTCGGTGGGCGGCTCCTCGTAGAACCGTACGGCCTTCTCGATCGCCCGGACCAGGTCCGCCGAGGACTTCAGGCGGGCCACCTCCGGGTCGGTCTCGACGCCCGCTGCGGCTCCCTCGGCCACGAGGTCCCGGAGGACGCAGGTCTGCACGCCCTCCTCGCCGAGGCTGGGCAGGACGTCGGAGACGTAGGCCAGGTAGGGCCGGTGCGGGCCGACAAACAGGACGCCGCCGCGACGGTGGCCCAGACGCGGGTCGGAGTGCAGGAGGTAGGCGGAACGGTGCAGGGCGACGACGGTCTTGCCGGTGCCGGGCCCGCCGTCGACGACGAGCGCGCCACGGGATCCCGCGCGGATGATGGCGTCCTGGTCGGCCTGGATGGTGCCGAGGACGTCCCGCATCCGTTCGGAGCGGTCGGTGCCGAGGCTGGCGATGAAGGCGGACTGGTCGTCGAGCGCGGCGTGCCCGGCGAAGCCGTCGGGGGCGAACACCTCGTCCCAGTAGTCGCTGATCCGGCCGTTCGTCCAGCGGTACCTGCGGCGGCTGGCCAGGCCCATCGGGTTGGCGTGGGTGGCCCCGAAGAACGGCTCGGCCGCCGGGGAACGCCAGTCGACGAGCAGTCGGCGGCCCGTGCTGTCCGTGAGGCCGAGCCGTCCGACGTAGACGGGCTCGGCGTCGTCCGCGCCGACCATGTGTCCGAGGCACAGGTCCAGGCCGAAGCGGCGCAGGGTGCGCAGCCGGGCGCCGAGGCGGTGGACCTCCGTGTCCCGGTCCATCGCTTCCTGGCCGATGCCGCCGGGCGCCCTCAGGGTGGTGGCGAGGGTGTCGGACAGTTCGGCGGTCGTCTGCTCCAGGCACGCCGCGATGGCCGCGAAGTGCTCCTCGTCGGCGGCGATCAGCGTCGGGTCGGCCTTGGCGGCGAGGCGCTCGGGAAGGTCGAACACGCTGGTGGGCAGGGAATTCAAGTCAGCAGCTCCGGTTCGAGGTCAGCGGCCGTGGGGCCTACGGCCGGTAAGTGTGCGCCTCGACGGGGGCCTTGCCGCAAGTCCCCTGGTGCGCTATACGTTGAACACGGCAAGGAGGTGTCGACCTCCCTGCCTTTTCTTATGCCCCAGGGTATCCGGAAGCGTTTCGAAACATTCGGAGCTAGCCCGCCTCCATTCCCCTCCACACCCTCCGATCTTCCGAAAGATTTCGACGATTTCCTCAGGTGAGAGGGATCTCGAAGCATTCGAAACATCTGCCGAAACTGTTGACGCTTGACAGGGGCAGGCCAAAACTGTGGGACATGACTGACACACCCGCACACCCGACGCGCCGCAGCGTCTGCGGCCTCCTGCTGGCCACCGGAGCCACGCTGGCCCTGCCCGGCACCGCCGAGGCGGCCACGGTCATCACCACGAACCAGACCGGGACCAACAACGGCTACTACTACTCGTTCTGGACGGACGCCCAGGGCACCGTCTCCATGACCCTGAACTCCGGCGGCAACTACAGCACCTCCTGGCGCAACACCGGCAACTTCGTGGCCGGCAAGGGCTGGAGCAACGGCTCCCGCAGGACCGTGAACTACTCCGGCAGTTTCAGCCCGTCCGGCAACGCCTACCTGGCCCTCTACGGCTGGACCTCGAACCCGCTCGTCGAGTACTACATCGTCGACAACTGGGGCACCTACCGGCCCACCGGAACGTACAAGGGCACCGTCACCAGCGACGGCGGGACGTACGACATCTACCAGACCACCCGCTACAACGCCCCGTCCGTGGAAGGCACCAAGACCTTCAACCAGTACTGGAGCGTGCGGCAGTCGAGGCGGACCGGCGGCTCGATCACCACCGGCAACCACTTCGACGCCTGGTCCCGCGTCGGCATGCCGATGGGCAGCTTCAAGTACTACATGATCCTCGCGACCGAGGGTTACCAGAGCAGCGGCAGCTCCAACATCACGGTGGCGTGATGAGGGCCCGGGCGCACATCCCGTTACTGGCGACCGCCGCTCTGGCCGCCGCCGGCACCCTCACCGTCCCCGCCGCCGCTGCCCCCGCGCAGGCCGCCGCCTGCTCCGGATACGTCGGCCTCACCTTCGACGACGGTCCGGGCAGTGGCACCACCACCCTGCTCAACTCCCTGAAGCAGTACGGGCTCAGGGCCACCATGTTCAACGAGGGCCAGTACGCCGCCGCCAACCCGGCGCTCGTCAGGGCCCAGGTCAGCGCCGGGATGTGGGTCGGCAACCACAGCTACACGCACCCGCATCTGACCCAGCAGAGCCAGGCCACGATCGATTCGGAGATCTCCCGTACCCAGCAGGCGATCGCGAACGCCGGTGGCGGCACACCGAGGCTGTTCCGGCCGCCGTACGGCGAGACCAACGCGACCGTGAAGGCCGTAGAGGCGAAGTACGGGCTGACCGAGGTCCTGTGGCAGGTCGACTCGCAGGACTGGAACAACGCCAGTACCGACGCGATCGTCTCGGCGGTCGGCCGGCTCACGGCCGGGCAGGTCATCCTCATGCACGACTGGCCCGCCAACACCCGCGCGGCGATCCCGCGCATCGCACAGACACTGGCCGCCAAGGGGCTGTGCTCCGGCATGATCTCGCCCCAGACCGGCCGCGCGGTGGCGCCGGGCTGAACCAGAGCCCCAGCGATCAGCACCGTTGCCACACCACGGTGATCCGGCCTCGGGATCCGCACCAGCGATCCCGCCACGGTGATCCGGCTCGGTGAACCGGGCTCGGCGCGGCGGTCGTTCCCCCTCGGACCGCCGCGCCGAACGCCGAATACCGGTCACCAGTCACCAGTCACCGGAAGACCGTGCGCATACGACGCCGTCAGGGACGGCAGCAAGGCGGCAGCGCTCAGAGTTCCGGCCCCCCACACACGGCGTAACCCCCCTTGTGGGCGAGGGCCGTTGACTCCGTTCGGCTGCGAATCCCTCGATTTCCCGACCGGGGCGCGGCATTGGCGCAATCATGAGCGGCAGGTGCGGCGAGCACGTACCACTGAGTGCCATTCGCGCCACAACTCTCAAGATCCGTAGCCTACTTGACGCGTTCTCCGCGCGTCGCCCCGGAGGGAAACGCAGCCATGGCCACTCCCCTGTCCGCCGCGAAGATGCTCGCCGTACTGAAGGCCGAGGGCCTGACCGTGCACGAGCACTCCGGCTGGAAGACCCACAACCGCGACGCCGCGTCCGGGAAGTCCTTCGGCCCCGTCATCGGGGTGCTGATCCACCACACCGGCGGTCACAACGACAAGGAGCTCTGCTTCAAGGGCAGATCCGACCTGCCTGGACCGCTGTGCCACGCCTGGCTCGGCAAGACCGCCGGACTGTGGATGATCGGCAACGGCCGTACCAACCACGCCGGTTACGCCGACATCGATGTCCTGAACGCGCTCCGCGAGGAGAAGCCGCTCCCGCACGACGACGCGGCGAAGGCCGACGGCAACGACTGTCTGTACGGCCTGGAGATCGAGAACCTCGGCAAGGGCGGGGACCCCTACCCGGCAGCGCAGTACCGCCAGGCCGTGCTGTGGGCGGCGGCGATCTGCCGGGCGCACGGGTGGAGCGAGAAGTCCGTCGCCGGGCACAAGGAGTGCCAGCCGGGGAAGATCGACCCGAGCTTCGACATGGACGACTTCCGGGCCGCGGTGAAGAAGCAACTGGCCGTGGAAACCGGCAAGACGGAGCCGACGAAACCGGCGGGCAAGCCCCGCGTCGACCTGTCCCGGTTGGTCAAGGCCGCGAAGACCGACCCCGGGGCCAAGCAGGGCCACGTCAGCTACATGGTCGGCACCAACCTCACCGAGGCCGCCCTCGTCGAACTCGGCTATCTCTCCAAGTCCTATGCCTCGGACGGTTCCTTCGGCTCCACGACCGTCGCCGCCTACGCCAAGTGGCAGCGCCACCTCGGCTACACCGGCACCGACGCCAACGGCATCCCCGGCAAGGTCTCGCTGGCCAGGCTGGGCGAGAGGACGGGACTCTTCACGGTCGTGGCCTGACCGCCGGGCCCACCGCCGATCCGCCGCCTACCGCCACGCGCCGCTGCCGGCCCGCCGCCGTGCGCCGAGTTGCGGGTCGGCGCGGTCCCTGCGGTACTGGCTGTACCGGCTGTATCTACCGAGCAGTCGTGGGGTCCTCTCTACAGGGAGAGGAGACACATGATGGCCAAGCGTCTGGTGGTCTGTTGTGACGGGACCTGGAATCTCGCCGACCAGTCGAGCAAGACGAATGTCGCCAAGGTGGCCCTGGCCGTACGGCGACGCTCCGCTGCCGGAACGGAACAGCGGGTGTACTACCACAGCGGGGTCGGCACGAACCGGCGGGAACGGCTGCGGGGCGGGGCCTTCGGTGTGGGCCTCTCACGCAACGTGCTCGACGCCTACCGCTTCCTGATCCACACCTACGAACCCGGGGACACCCTGTACCTGTTCGGGTTCAGCCGGGGCGCGTTCACCGCGCGCAGCCTGGCCGGGCTGGTGCACAACTGCGGCATCCTGCGCCCGGAACAGTGCGACCGGATCGACGAGGCGTGGGCGCTGTACCGCAGCCGCGCCGACAAGCCGACCAGCGTGGCCGCGACGCTGTTCCGCGGGGCGTACTCGTACGAGACGGAGATCCGTTTCGTGGGCGTCTGGGACACGGTCGGCTCCCTGGGCATCCCGGTTCCGGCGCCCCGGCTCCTGCAGCCGCTCGTCGACCGCTTCAACCACCGCTGGGCCTTCCACGACACCACCCTCAGCAGGTCGGTGAACGGCGCCTTCCAGGCCCTGGCCGTGGACGAGGAGCGCTCGGCGTTCCCACCGACGCTGTGGCAGCAGCAGGAAGGCGCCGAACGGAACCAGGAGCTGCTGCAGGTGTGGTTCGCCGGGGTGCACCTCTCCGTCGGGGGCGGCGAGAAGGACCCGGGCCTGTCCGACATCACCCTCCTGTGGATGGTCCGGCAGGCCGCCCGGTACGGCCTGGAGTTCGACCCCCGGGTCCTCAGCGCGGATGGACCGGACAACATGCGCCCGCAGGAGTGCGCCGACTTCGCCGTCCACCCCGACCCGATGGGCCCGTGGGTCCCGTCCCGGAAGGGCTTCTACCGGGTCTTCCGGCCCCTGCACCGGCCCATCGGGCAGGAGCGGGACCAGCAGGGCCGCCTCGTCGGCCACGAGTTCCTGGCCGACACGGTCCTGCGCCGCCGCGAGGGCAAACCCGGCTATCGCCCGCCGGCGCTCGAGACCTATCTGAAGGAGTTCGGGGAACGGAACGTCAAGACAGTCCCCCTCGCCTTCACCGAGGTACCGGTCGAGACTCCGGGCGGTCAGGGGCCACGTCATCCGGACCACGCCGCCTCTCCAGAGCGAATGGCATCAGGGTCACCGCGGTCGACGCGGTCGCCATCAGGGTGAGCCGAACTCGTCGTCTTCGTCCCGGTGACGCCGGGCGCGGCTGGGCCACGTGGGAGGAGCCGGGGCGGTACGCCCTCGTCTACGGCTGCGCGGGCGCCCTCGCCGACCCGGGCGCCCCGAGCGTGCCCACGAGCCTGGGCACGCTGCTCGGTGCTGGTGGACGCGGGGCTGGGTGGAGCGGCGGCGGGCGGGGCGGTCGGTGCTGTATGTGCGGACGGCGGGCGGGGAGGTGCTGATGGAGGGCGTCGAGGGCCGGACCCGGGGATTCACCGGGCGGAGTTAGCATCCGCTCATGACGACTACAGATGGTTCCTCCCCCCTCGACGTCGAGATCGGTGCGCTCACGGGCGGCTCCGCCGACCTCGCCCAGTACGCCGGCAAGGCCGTCCTCATTGTGAACGTGGCCTCCAAGTGCGGGCTCACCCCGCAGTACAACGGGCTGGAGAAGCTCCAGGAGCGGTACGCGCAGCGGGGCTTCACCGTGCTCGGCGTGCCCTGCAACCAGTTCCTCGGGCAGGAGCCCGGCAGTGCCGAGGAGATCGCGGAGTTCTGCTCGGCGACGTACGGCGTGACCTTCCCGCTGACCGAGAAGGTCGAGGTGAACGGCGAGGGGCGGCACGCGCTGTACGAGCGGCTCGTCGATGTCGCCGACACGGAGGGGCACAGCGGGGACATCCGCTGGAACTTCGAGAAGTTCCTCATCGGGCGGGACGGGTCGGTCGTGGCCCGCTTCTCCCCGCAGACGGAGCCGGAGTCGGACGAGGTCGTGACGGCCGTGGAGAGCGCGCTGGCGTAGGCGGCTGCGGGTGCGCCGTGGCTGGTCGCGCAGTTCCCCGCGCCCCTGGAGGCTGTGGTGCCGGCCCCCACAGCGCCCTGTCTGCTCCACCGTGTGTCACCCTCCAGTTGCGGATCATGAACACAGAGCATGACGTAAC
>NZ_JBEXGM010000034.1:0-88731 GCF_040607335.1 Streptomyces sp. NPDC005303
CCGTCGTCGCCTTGGTGAGCCATTACCTCACCAACAAGCTGATAGGCCGCGGGCTCATCCTTCACCGCCGGAGCTTTCAACCCTCGCAGATGCCCGCGAGAGTGGTATCCGGTATTAGACCCCGTTTCCAGGGCTTGTCCCAGAGTGAAGGGCAGATTGCCCACGTGTTACTCACCCGTTCGCCACTAATCCCCACCGAAGTGGTTCATCGTTCGACTTGCATGTGTTAAGCACGCCGCCAGCGTTCGTCCTGAGCCAGGATCAAACTCTCCGTGAATGTTTACCCGTAATCGGGTGCACACACACGAGAGCGGAACGACCACCGGAATAAGGCGGTCGTTCACAGCGTCCTCGCTGTGTTTTTTCAAAGGAACCTCGCCACCGGAACAAGTCCGATGGACGGGGTATCAACATATCTGGCGTTGATTTTTGGCACGCTGTTGAGTTCTCAAGGAACGGACGCTTCCTTTGTACTCACCCTCTCGGGCTTTCCTCCGGGCTTTTCCCTTCGGTCTTGCGTTTCCGACTCTATCAGACCGTTTCCGGTTCCGATTTCCTCGGTGCTTTCCAGGTTCCCGCTCTCGCGTTTCCCTTTCCGGCGGTTCCGACTCTACCAGATCCTTTCGGGCCTGATTCCCAGTCAGCGGGGCTTGTCTTCCCGGCCGTTGGGCCGTTCCGACGAGTGAGACTTTAGCGGATTCCCGGCTCCCGAGCTAATCGGGGGCCACCGTCCTTTCGAACGTGGATTCCTCATTTCGCGAATACGCACGCCAATGCGGCGACGGCAGACAGAGCGACTGTCGTCGTTTGTTGGCTGGTACCTGCGGAATGGCTGTCCGGGGACCGACCGGGGTCGGCGCTCACGTCGGACAACTCGGAGAACACTACGTACCGGGCCGGGGGGTGTCAACTCAGCTCCGGACGGGCACTCGGCGGCGTAGGCTGGCCTGCATGACAACGCGTACGTGCACCCAGCAGTGGTGGGCCGCCTGAAGGCGGCCGTAAGTACGTATGCACTCAACGGCCGCCGCCTCGGCGGCCGTTCGCGTATCTCCCTCCAGGACTCCTGAGGGTCGGCCGGCCGGGGACGGCGGTCTCGACCAGGAGGTGGAGAGATGACGCGGGTCTTCAGCGGGATCAAGCCGACGGGGCATCTGACGCTGGGTAACTACCTGGGAGCCATGCGGCAGTGGGCCACGGTCGACCAGTGCCGGGCGGAGTCGCTGTTCTGCATCGTCGACCTGCACGCCCTCACCGTCGACCATGATCCGGCGCGGGTGCGTCGGCTGAGCCGGCAGGCGGCGACGCTGTTGCTCGCGTCGGGGCTGGATCCCGAGTTGTGCACCGTGTTCGTACAGAGTCATGTCGACGAGCACGCGCGGCTGTCGTACGTGCTGGAGTGCGTGGCCACGGACGGCGAGATGCGGCGCATGATCCAGTACCGGGAGAAGGCCGCTCGGGAGCGGACGCGGGGCGGGAGTGTGCGGCTGTCCCTGCTCACGTATCCGGTGCTGATGGCCGCGGACATCCTGGCGTACGGGGCCGACGAGGTGCCGGTCGGGGACGACCAGGCTCAGCATGTGGAGCTGACGCGGGATCTGGCGGTGCGGTTCAACCAGCGGTACGGCTACACGTTCGTGGTGCCCCGGGCCACCGTGCCGACGGTGGGTGCGCGGGTCATGAACCTCCAGGAGCCGACGTCGAAGATGGGGAAGTCGGACGACTCCGGGCCGGGGATCGTCTATCTGCTCGACGAGCCGGACGTCGTGCGGAAGAAGGTGATGCGGGCCGTGACCGACAGCGGGCGGGACGTCGTGTACGACCGGGAGGCCCGTCCGGGGCCGGCGAATCTGCTGGAGATCCTCGCGTCCTGCACGGGTGGGAACCCATCGGAGCTGAGCGGTGTATATGAGTCGTACGGCGCCTTGAAGAAGGACACCGCCGAGGCCGTGGTCGAGGTCTTGAGGCCCGTGCAGGACAGGCACAAGGAGTTGTGCGCGGATCCTGGCTATGTGGAGGGGGTGCTGCGGGATGGCGCGGAGAGGGCACGGGCTATGGCGCGGCCGACCGTGGATGCCGCCTATCGCGCGATCGGGCTGCTTCCGGCCTCGGTCGATACCGGCGCGATCGACAGCGGGGTCGTGATGGACGCCGCCACGTAGGTCTGGTCTGACGGCTGGTGGCGAGGCGCGATGCGCAGTGCCAGGCACATCGCCGCCACGCCGCCGGCTCGGCGCGGCCGGGTGACCGCGCCCTGCGGGCGTCAGTCCTTCTTGCCGGAGGCCAGCGCGCGGCTGCGGTCGCGGGCGGCTTCGAGAGCGGCGATGAGGGCGGCCCGTACGCCGTGGTTCTCGAGTTCGCGGATGGCGTTGATGGTGGTGCCCGCAGGGGACGTGACGTTCTCGCGGAGCTTCACCGGGTGTTCACCGCTGTCGCGGAGCATCGTGGCGGCGCCGATAGCGGACTGGACGATCAGGTCGTGGGCCTTGTCGCGGGGCAGGCCGAGCAGGATGCCCGCGTCCGTCATGGCTTCGACCAGGTAGAAGAAGTACGCCGGTCCGGAGCCGGAGAGGGCGGTGCAGGCGTCCTGCTGGGACTCGGGGACGCGGAGCGTCTTGCCGACTGCGCCGAAGATCTCCTCGGTGTGGGCGAGGTGGTCGGCGGTGGCGTGGGTGCCGGCGGAGATGACGGACATGGCCTCGTCGACGAGGGCGGGCGTGTTGGTCATGACACGGACGACCGGAGTGCCGGTGGCGAGGCGCTCCTCGAAAAAGGAGGTGGGGATGCCGGCGGCGCCGCTGATGACCAGGCGGTCGGCCGGGACGTGCGGGGCGAGTTCGTCGAGGAGGGTGCCCATGTCCTGTGGCTTGACCGTGAGGATCAGGGTGTCGGCGGTCTTGGCGGCTTCCGGGTTCGTGACCGGGCTGACTCCGTAGCGGGTGCGGAGTTCTTCGGCTCGCTCGGGGCGGCGGGCGGTGACGAGGAGGTCGGCCGGGGCCCAGCCGGCGCGGATCATTCCGCTGAGCAGGGCTTCGCCGATCTTGCCGGTGCCGAGGACTGCGACTTTCTGACTCATGCGATTCAGTCTGGCACCGGGTCGGGGCGGGCGGGGTGGGTGTCCGGTGGGCGGGACCTGGAGTGGGTGGCGGCGCTTGGGGCGGTCCTGCGCGGTCCTATTCGGTCCTGCGCCTCAGGGTCGCCGCGCCCAGTCCCAGGACCAGCAGTGCGCAGCCCGCAACGATCAGCGCGTCGCGGACGAAGGTCGCTGTCATGTCCGTGTGCCTGAGGACCTCGTTCATGCCGTCCACGGCGTAGGACATGGGCAGGAAGTCGGAGATGGTCTTCAGGACGGGGTGCATGTTGTCACGGGGGGTGAAGAGGCCGCAGAGGAGGAGTTGGGGGAAGATCACGGCCGGCATGAACTGGACGGCCTGGAATTCGGAGGCGGCGAATGCCGAGACAAACAGGCCGAGGGCGGTGCCGAGCAGGGCGTCGAGCAGGGCGACCAGCAGCAGGAGCCAGGGGCTGCCGATGACGTCGAGGCCTAGGAACCAGACGGCGAGGCCGGTGGCGAGGGCGGACTGGATGATCGCGAGGGTGCCGAAGGCGAGGGCGTAGCCGGCGATGAGGTCGCCTTTGCCGAGGGGCATGGCGAGGAGGCGTTCGAGGGTGCCGGAGGTGCGTTCGCGCAGGGTGGCGATGGACGTGACCAGGAACATCGTGATCAGCGGGAAGATCCCGAGGAGGGAGGCGCCGATGTTGTCGAAGGTGCGCGGGCTGCCGTCGAAGACATAGCGCAGCAGGAGCAGCATCAGGCAGGGGATCAGGATCATCATCGCGATGGTGCGCGGGTCGTGGCGGAGCTGGCGCAGGACCCGGGCCGCGGTGGCTGTGGTGCGGGAGAGGCTGAGAGCGCTGGTGGGGGCCGGTGCCAGGCTGAGCTCGGGCGTGGTGGTCGTGGTCATCGTGTGGGCTCCTTGGTGCGGCTTGCCTCGACGGCCTGGTCGACGAGGTGGAGGAAGGCCTCCTCGACCGTGTCGGTGTGGGTGCGGGTGCGCAGGGCCTCGGGGGTGTCGTCGGCGAGGATCTCGCCGTCGCGCATCAGGAGGAGGCGGTGGCAGCGTTCGGCCTCGTCCATGACGTGGGAGGAGATGAGGAGGGTGGCGCCGCGGCGGGCGGTGATGTCGTGGAACAGGTTCCAGAGGTCGCGGCGCAGGACGGGGTCGAGACCGACGGTGGGTTCGTCGAGGACGAGGAGTTCGGGGGCGCCGAGGAGGGCGACGGCGAGGGAGACGCGGCTGCGCTGGCCGCCGGAGAGGTTGCCCGCGAGGGAGTCGGCGTGGGTGGCGAGGTCGACGTCGTCGATGGCTCGGGTGACGTCGGACTGGCGGCGGTCGGCGGCGGCGCGGCCGGGGGCGAGGATCGCGGCGAAGTAGTCGAGGTTCTGGCGGACGGTCAGGTCGTCGTAGACGGAGGGGGCCTGGGTGACGTAGCCGATGCGGGTGCGCAGGGTGGGGTGGCCCGCGGGCCGGCCGAGGACGTCGAGGGTGCCGGTGACCTTGGCCTGGGTGCCGACGATCGAGCGCATCAGGGTGGACTTGCCGCAGCCCGAGGGACCGAGGAGGCCGGTGATCTGGCCGCGGGGGACATCGAAGGCGAGGCCGCGCAGGACGGTGCGGGGGCCTCGGACGACGGTGAGTCCGTCGGCGTGGACGGCGGCGGTGGCGCGCTCGGTGTCCGTGCTGTCGGCGGGTGGCCCTGGCTCTTTATTCATCATGCGATGAATAATCCTCCCGCCACTCCGACGCGTCAAGCGGGTCGCGTTCGGTGGCGTAGGCGCGCGGCGGTGGGATGGGGCCCGGCTGCGCGTGGGGCGGCGCACGGACTGCGGCGGGGAGCTGAGGGCGCGGGGGCGCGGGACTCGGGGGGCGGGGGGGCGCGGGAGACCCGGCGCGGGCTGCTCGGGGCGCTGCCGAGGTGGTCGTGTTCGGGGTGACGGCCCGGCGGGGATGGTCGTACGGGTGTTGGGGTGTGCCACGTCACTGCGGCCCACCCTGTGGTTGCCGAGGGTGGGCCGCCGCGGGGTCAGGCGTTGACGGCGACCAGCAGCTCGACGTCGTAGGTCTCCTCGACGGTTCCGCCGGGGAAGAGCTCCAGCAGGATCCGCCGCTCCTCGGTGAGGAAGACCTCGGCGTGATCCTCACCCGCGACCAGGAACAGCGAGTGGCTGCCGATGTTGGCGAGGTGGGTGTCGACGGGCACGTGGCGGCTCCAGCGGACCACTCGGTGGGTGAACTCCAGGCGGCCGCTGGGGTCGGCCAGGGCGGACCGGGCTCCATTGCCGTTGACCTCGACGGCCGGGTGGGCGCCGTAGTCCTTGAAGTGTTCGGTGACCCGGTCGACCTGGCCGGCGATCCAGGGGACGTCGAGGGCGTAGGTGTTCCACCACAGGGCCAGCGCACCGCCCGGCCGCAGTACGCGGCAGGCTTCCGGGACCGCGCGGGCCGGGTCGGTCCAGTGCCAGGACTGGGCGTAGGTGAGGAGGTCGGCGGAGTCCGTGAGGAGGGGGAGGTCGTTGCCGTCGCCCCTGATGATCGGGATGTGGGGGTGGGTGCGGCGGAACTGCTCGGCCATGCCGTTCCCGGGTTCGACCGCGACGACCTCGGCACCGCGGGCGTGCAGCAGCGCGGTCGCTATCCCGGTACCGGCCCCGATGTCGGCGACCCGGGCGCCGGTGAGGGTGCGGTCGGCGAGTTCCTCGATCGCGTCGAAGAGGGCGGGCGGGTAGGAGGGGCGGTTCGCGGCGTATTGAGCTGCGGCGGCGTTGAAGGACTGGGCTCGGCTGGTGTGGAAGGAGGCCGTCATAGGGCCATGGTGACGGGGAGGGGTAAGGGGGAGCGATGAGTTTTCGGTGAGAAGCGGAGGGGTGGGCGGGCGGTGCGTCGTCGGTGGTTTCCGGCGCGCTCAGCGGCGGCGTTTCTTCTTGGAGGGGTCGCCCGTGCGCCGAGCGCCTCGCTTCTCGTGCAGTTTCAGCGCCGTCTCGTACTCCTTGCGCCGGAGCCCCTCTCCCGGCGCCTCGATGAAGGTGCGGAAGAAATAGGCGAGCAGCGAGCCCACGAACCCGATGGCCAGGAGGCCGCGGAGGGATGCCTGGCGGTCGGGGTCGGGGTGCTTGCCGAAGCCGTCCCAGGTGTTGCGGAAGGCCAGCGCGCTGCAGATGGCGAACATCGCGATGACGAGGACGGTCACGAAGCTGCCGGTGTCGGCGATCTGGAGACCCTCGTAGGCGAAGCGGAGGATCACGCAGGAGGCGACGGTGGCGGCGAGGGAGCCGGTGGCCGCGCCGACGCGGCGGAGGGCGTAGCCGTTGTCGTGGTTCACCCAGGTCGTGCCGAAGAAACGGATCGGGTCGGGGCGGGGGCCGCCGCCCTCTGGGGAGCCCGCGGGGATGTCCTGGGTGCCGGAATCGTCGCTCACGGGACGATTATGGCTCTGGGACGGGGGCGGGCTCCCTTCGGGATCAGCCGCAGCGTGACGCCACGTAGCCGTCGCTACTGGTATGGACGTAGGTGGCCGAGACGAACTCGCCGTTGGCGATGTTGTCCCAGGTTGCATGACGGATCAGCGTTTCCGGGATGTCATGCGGTTTCCCCCGAGGAGGTTCAGGAGCAGCGGTCGGCGACGTAGCCGTCGCTGCCGGTGAGTATGTAGGCGTCGGAGACGTACTGGCCGTTGCTGATGTTGTCCCAGATGTTGCTGGTGCCGTAGGGGCCGCTCACCGACGTGCCCGGCGTCTGGCAGTAGATCGGTACCTTGGCGCCTTCGGGCAGCACCCGCACGACGCTGTAGCTCGTGCCCGGGCCGTTGCGGACGTTGAGCCGGACTCCGGGCGCGACTGAGTAGTACCGGATCGATGCCACCGCCGACAGGGCCTCGGTCGCCTCGGCGCCCCCGGTCTCTTCCACACGGTCAACAGACATGCAAGTCCTCCCCCGTTGGTCCCCATGACTGCCATGGGGTCCCGTTGATTCCCCTAAATCACGCCATGAAACACATGTGCGTAACTCGCACGCGGACACTAGCAAGCCGCCTCTGTCCCGTACGAGTCATCGAATAGGCTCCGTGTGTCGCGCGCGCGGACGATCAGCACGGGGGTGGTTCCATGGCGCCACAGGGCAACACCGGAGCGGGCGCGGAAGCGGAACTTCCCGAGTACGCCGGTCACTACCGGCTGGAGTCATGCCTCGGGTCCGGCGGGATGGGCGTGGTGCACGTCGCGCGCAGCACCTCTGGGATGAAGCTCGCGGTGAAGGTCGTACACACCGAGTTCGCCAAGGATCCCGAGTTCAGGGGACGTTTCCGGCAGGAGGTGGCCGCGGCGCGGAAGGTCAGCGGGGCGTTCACCGCGTCCGTCGTCGATGCCGATCCCGATGCCGAGCGGCCCTGGATGGCCACGTTGTTCATCCCCGGGCCCACACTCTCCGACGAGGTGAAACGGAACGGCCCGATGGCGCCCGACCAGTTGCGGCGCCTGATGGCGGGTCTGGCGGAGGCGCTGCGTGACATCCATCGGGTCGGGGTCGTGCACCGGGACCTCAAGCCGAGCAACGTGCTGCTCGCCGACGACGGTCCCAAGGTCATCGACTTCGGCATTTCTCGGCCAAAGGACAGCGAACTTCGTACCGAGACGGGGAAGTTGATCGGGACCCCGCCGTTCATGGCGCCCGAGCAGTTCCGGCGGCCGCGTGAGGTGGGGCCCGCCGCCGACATCTTCGCCCTCGGCTCCGTGATGGTGCACGCGGCCACGGGGCGCGGGCCGTTCGACTCCGACAGTCCGTATGTCGTCGCCTACCAGGTCGTGCACGACGAGCCGGATCTGACCGGCGTACCGACGAATCTCGCGCCGCTCATCGTGCGGTGTCTCGCCAAGGAGCCCGAGGACCGGCCCACTCCGGACGAGCTGATGCGGGAGTTGCGGTCCGTCGCGGCCTCGTACGACACACAGACGTTCATACCGGCGCAGCGCACGGGTGACGTGCCGGGGCCCGAGCCGAAGGAGCAGGCGTCACGGCCCGGGCGGCGTCCCTCCCGAAGGACGCTCTTCGTGGCCGTCGCGGTCGTGCTGATCCTGGTCGGTGCCCTTGCCTCGGTCCAGTGGTTGAGCAGCAGTGAGGACGCGACCGCGAAGAGCGGTGACAAGCCCACCGCGGCCGCCGGGTTCGCCGGCTGGACGGCGAACCCGGTGCCCAAGGCCACGGGTCCGGCGCAATGCTCCTACGGGGCAGGCCAGTTGATCTGCGCACAGTCCGGCACGGTCTTCGCTCTGGACCCGGCCGACGGTGCCTTGCGGTGGCGACACTCCGTCGCCGAGTCGAGGCTCAGCAAGCCACCGGCCGTCGAGAGTGGTCTCGTACAGCCGATGGTGGAGGAAGGTCGACGCCTCGAAGCGCTCGACCCCGCCTCGGGCAAGGCGCGTTGGGGGCGCACTCTGCCCGAACACCACGGCTTGCAGGTCGCAGGGGGGATGCTCCTGCTGACCCTCCTCGACGGGACGGTCACCGGTGTGGACGCCGCGACGGGTGCCACCAAGTGGAACCTGCGGATACCGGGACAGCCCACGCCGACCTTCGTCTCGTTCGACGGGGACCCTCTGGTGTACACGACGAACCTCTCCCTCGACGCGTCGAGCACCCGGGTCACCGCGGTGGACCCCACTACCGGGGTTGTGCGCTGGGACGCCCGGCTGAGCGGCAACCTCATTCCAGTGGGCGCGCACGGAGGGTCCGTCTTCTTCCTCTCGACGAACAACCTGTACGGCGACACGGAGGCCGTCGTCCGCTACACACCGGCCACTGAGTCGTCGCGCCGGGTGAAGCTCCCGGTGGCGCGTCCCGATGCCCAGGCCACAGTGCGCGGGAACATGGTCTACGTGCTGGCGATGAGCGGTTCCCTGGACGCCGTGGACACGGCGTCGGGCAAGCGGCTCTGGAATCTCGAGACATCGGTGAGCCGGGGTTCCGTACCGGTGGCCGACGACCGCCATGTGTACTTCACCACCGCAGACGGACGGCTGCTCGCCGTCGACGCCGGCAAGGGCCGGCTCGTCGGGCAGACCCCGGCGCGCCTCGGCTCGAACTCGGGCTCCGTCGTCGGCACACTGCCATCGCCCACCGTCGCCGGCGGCCGGGTCTACGCCACCGCCCCCGACGGCACCGTGTTCGCCGTGGACGCCCGCGAGCCGTCGGCCTGGTGATCCGGGCAACGCGAAGGGCCGCCCCCGAGGAGGCGGCCCCGCGTCGGGTGCTCAGCCCAGCTTCGACACGTCCCGCACCGCGCCCTTGTCGGCGCTGGTGGCCATCGCCGCGTAGGCCCGCAGTGCGGCCGAGACCTTGCGCTCGCGGTTCTTCGGGGCGTACACGCCGTCCAGGGCCGCCTCGCGGCGGGCGAGCTCGGCGTCGTCGACCAGGAGCTCGATCGACCGGCCGGGGATGTCGATGCGGATGCGGTCGCCGTCCTCGACGAGGGCGATGGTGCCGCCGGCCGCGGCCTCCGGGGAGGCGTGGCCGATGGACAGGCCCGAGGTGCCGCCGGAGAAGCGGCCGTCGGTGATCAGGGCGCAGGCCTTGCCGAGGCCGCGGCCCTTCAGGTACGAGGTCGGGTAGAGCATCTCCTGCATGCCGGGGCCGCCCTTGGGGCCCTCGTAGCGGATGACGACGACGTCGCCCTCCTTGACCTGCTGGGTGAGGATCTTCTGGACGGCCTCCTCCTGCGACTCGCAGACGACGGCCGGGCCCTCGAAGGTCCAGATCGACTCGTCGACGCCGGCCGTCTTCACGACACAGCCGTCGACCGCGAGGTTGCCCTTGAGGACGGCCAGGCCGCCGTCCTTGGAGTAAGCGTGCTCGACGCTGCGGATGCAGCCGCCGGCGGCGTCCTCGTCCAGGGACGCCCAGCGCTCCGACTGGGAGAAGGCCTCGGCGGAGCGGACGCAGCCGGGGGCCGCGTGCCACAGTTCCAGGGCCTTGGGGGACGGCGAGCCGCCGCGGACGTCCCAGGTCTTGAGCCAGTCCGACAGGGACGGGCTGTGGACCGAGTGCACGTCCTCGTTGAGCAGGCCCGCGCGGTGCAGTTCGCCGAGGAGGGCGGGGATGCCGCCCGCACGGTGCACGTCCTCCATGTAGTACGTGCGGTCCTTCGCGACGTTCGGGGCGACCTTCGCGAGGCAGGGGACGCGGCGGGAGACCGCGTCGATCTCACCCAGGCCGAAGGGGACGCCCGCCTCCTGGGCCGCCGCGAGCAGGTGCAGGATCGTGTTGGTCGAGCCGCCCATGGCGATGTCGAGGGCCATGGCGTTCTCGAAGGCCGCGAAGGTGGCGACGTTGCGCGGCAGGACCGTCTCGTCGTCCTGCTCGTAGTAGCGGCGGGTGATGTCCATGACGGTGTCGGCCGCGTCGACGTACAGCTGCTTGCGGGCCGTGTGCGTGGCCAGGACCGAGCCGTTGCCGGGGAGGGACAGGCCGATGGCCTCCGTCAGGCAGTTCATCGAGTTGGCGGTGAACATGCCGGAACAGCTGCCGCAGGTCGGGCAGGCGTTCTCCTCGATGCGGAGCATGTCCTCGTCGGAGATCTTCTCGTTCACCGCGTCGGACATGGCGTCGACCAGGTCGAGCGTGCGGACCGTGCCGTCCACGAGGGTCGCGCGGCCGGACTCCATCGGGCCGCCGGAGACGAAGACCGTGGGGATGTTGAGCCGCAGCGCGGCGTTCAGCATGCCCGGGGTGATCTTGTCGCAGTTGGAGATGCAGATCAGGGCGTCCGCGCAGTGGGCCTCGACCATGTACTCGACCGAGTCCGCGATCAGGTCGCGGGAGGGCAGGCTGTAGAGCATTCCCCCGTGGCCCATCGCGATGCCGTCGTCGACGGCGATGGTGTTGAACTCGCGCGGGATGCCACCGGCAGCGACGATCGCCTCGGAGACGATCCGGCCGACCGGCTGCAGGTGGGTGTGGCCCGGCACGAACTCCGTGAAGGAGTTGGCGACCGCGATGATCGGCTTGCGGCCGATGTCCGCACCGGGTACACCGGAGGCGCGCATAAGGGCGCGTGCGCCCGCCATGTTGCGGCCGTGGGTGACTGTGCGGGACCTCAGCTCGGGCATCGTCGCTCGCTCCTTCAGAGACGGTCGTCAGAGACTTCAGAGACGGTCGTATGAGACTTCTGACTGCTAACGAGCGTACGCCGGTCATCCAGGGGTCGGGACAAGGTGTCCGGAATGCGGGACGCCCGTCTCGGAGTCAGGGTCCGGTCAGATGGCTCTGCACCACCGGGGCCACCCGCGCGATGATCTGCTCGATGTCCGTCGACGCCAGCGGCTCCACCTTGATCACGTACCGCAGCATGGCCGTCCCCACGAGCTGCGCGGCCGCCAGTTCGGCTCGCAGCTCGGCGTCGGGCAGGTCCAGCTGGTCGGCGATGCGGCGCAGCAGCTGGGCGGCGACGAGCCGGCGGAAGACGGTGGCCGCGGTCTCGTTGTTCACGGCGGAGCGGACGATCGCCAGGAGCGGCATGCGCGTCGCCGGGTTCTCCCAGACACCGAAGATGAAGCGGGTGAGGCGCTCTCCGATGTCCTCGACAGGGCCCTCGGCGAGGGCGGCCGGCGCGCTCAGCGCGGGCGCGGCGGCGATCTCCACGGCCGCCTCGAAGACCTGTTCCTTGGTGCCGAAGTAGTGGTGGACCAGGGCCGAGTCGACCCCGGCGGCCTTGGCGATCCCGCGCACGGACGTCTTCTCGTAGCCCCGCTCGGCGAACTCCTCGCGGGCCGCGACGAGGATCCGGCCGCGGGTACCGGCCGCGTCCGATTCCGTACGACGGGGACGGCCACGCTTCCGGGCGGTGACGCCGCTCACAGCCGGGGCGGGATCGCTGTGGCTCACGACCGGGGCGCCTTCACGTCCGCGCGGTTCGTTGTCGCTGGGGGCACCTGCACGCCTGCTCGGCTCCTCACCGCCGAAGGCACCCGCACGCCCGCTCCGCTCCCCAACGACGGACGCATCTGCGCGCCACCTCGGCCCCTACTGCCGGACGCACCTGTACGCCGCCCCGGCTCCTCACCGCCAGGGACGCCGGCACGCCCCCTCGGCCCCACCGCCGAGGACACCCGCACACCTGCCCGCCGGCTCATCGCCGCCGCACCCGCACCGGCGAGGCCAGATGGAGGCGGGTGAAGGCCAGGGCCTCGGCGAGGTCGGCCTCACGTTCGGCGCCGGACATCGCGCGGCGGGTGTTGACCTCGATGACGACATGGCCGTCGAAGCCGCTCAGCGCGAGGCGCTCCAGGAGCTCGGCGCAGGGCTGGCCGCCACGGCCGGGCACGAGGTGCTCGTCCTTCGCGGAACCCTTGCCGTCGGCGAGGTGGACGTGGCCGAGGCGGTCTCCCATCCGGTCGACCATCTCCATCGCGTCGGTCCGGGAGGTCGCCGCATGGCTGAGGTCGATCGTGAAGTGCCGGTAGTCGTCCTTGGTGACGTCCCAGTCGGGGGCGTAGGCGAGCATCTCGCGGTCGCGGTAGCGCCAGGGGTACATGTTCTCGACAGCGAACCGTACGTCCGTCTCGTTCGCCATCCGCCAGATCCCGCTGACGAAGTCGCGGGCGTACTGGCGCTGCCAGCGAAAGGGCGGGTGGACGACGACGGTGCTCGCGCCCAGCTTCTCGGCGGCCGCCCGGGCACGCTGGAGCTTGACCCAGGGGTCCGTGGACCACACCCGCTGCGTGATGAGCAGGCAGGGGGCGTGCACGGCGAGTATGGGGATCCCGTGGTAGTCGGAGAGCCGGCGCAGGGCCTCGATGTCCTGGCTGACCGGGTCGGTCCACACCATGACCTCGACGCCGTC
This sequence comes from Streptomyces sp. NPDC005303, assembly GCF_040607335.1. NCBI lineage: Bacteria > Bacillati > Actinomycetota > Actinomycetes > Kitasatosporales > Streptomycetaceae > Streptomyces > Streptomyces sp. NPDC005303. Next base: position 12,892 of record NZ_JBEXGM010000034.1, read on the forward strand.
GTACCCGAGACGTGCGGCGATCTCGAAGGCCGTCGCCGTCGACTCCGGGTAGACGGAGGCCGTCGAGAGGGCGACCTTCGCATCCGGGATCCGTACGACTGGTTCTGCCACGGTCGTCAGCCTACGGCGTCCGCCGGGGTGGGACGGAACGCCTCCTGGCCGTTGTGGCGCTTGCCACTGGGCGGGTTCGCGTGCGTCCTGGCTTGTCGCCCGGTTCCGCGCGCCCCTAAAGGCCCTGCGCCGAACCCATGTGGTCAAGTCTGCGCAGGATCACGCCTTCCCTCAGCGCCCATGGGCAGATGTCGACCGTCTCCACGCCGAACAGGTCCATCGCGCCCTCGGCGACCAGAGCGCCCGCCAGGAGCTGGTTGGCCCGGCCCTCCGAGACGCCCGGGAGTTCGGCCCGCTGGTCCGTCGTCATCCCGGCCAGTCGCGGGACCCAAGCCTCCAGGGACTCGCGCTTCAGTTCGCGCTGGACGTAGAGGCCCTCGGCGGAGCGGGCCGCACCGGCCAGGCGGGCCAGCTGCTTGAAGGTCTTGGAAGTGGCGACCACGTGGTCGGGGGCGCCGAAGCGGGCGAACTCGCCGACCGTGCGGGCTATCTGGGCGCGCACGTGCCGTCGTAGGGCCCGTATGTGGTCCGGGTCCGGGGGGTCGCCGGGGAGCCAGCCCGCGGTGAGACGGCCCGCGCCGAGCGGCAGGGAGACCGCCGTGTCCGGTTCCTCGTCGATGCCGTAGGCGATCTCCAGGGAGCCGCCGCCGATGTCGAGGACCAGGAGCTTGCCCGCCGACCAGCCGAACCAGCGGCGGGCCGCGAGGAAGGTGAGGCGGGCCTCCTCGGCGCCGGTGAGGACCTGGAGCTCGACACCGGTCTCGGCCTGCACGCGCGTGAGGACGTCGTCGGCGTTGCTGGCCTCGCGGACGGCGGAGGTGGCGAACGGGAGCAGGTCCTCGACACCCTTGTCCTCGGCGGCCTGGAGCGCGTCCTTGACGACCGAGACCAGTTTCTCGACGCCTTCGGGACCGATCGCACCGGCCTGGTCGAGGAGTTGGGCAAGGCGCAGTTCCGCCTTGTGCGAGTGCGCGGGCAGGGGGCGTGCGCCGGGGTGTGCGTCCACCACCAGCAGGTGCACCGTGTTCGATCCCACGTCGAGGACACCGAGTCTCATGGAGGGCACGCTACTGCCAGCCGGGCGTCGGACTGTCTCCGGAGGGGCCTCGGGCGACTTACCCTGGACGCGTGCCAAAGACGAAAAAGGTGAAGGACGACAAAACGGCCGTATCTGCCGACGGTCCTTCGCGGGTGAAGCCGCCGAAGTCGCCGAAGCAGTCGCGGAAGGCCATGAAGGCTCTCAAGGACGACGAGAAGGGGCTCGACTTCGCGCGCGCGTGGGTGGAGTTCCCGGATCCGGCGGACGACGAGCAGGTCTTCCGCTGCGATCTGACCTGGCTGACCTCTCGCTGGAACTGCATCTTCGGCAGCGGCTGCCAGGGCATCCAGGCGGGCCGGGCGGACGACGGGTGCTGCACGCTGGGTGCCCACTTCTCCGACGAGGACGACGAGCAGCGGGTCGCCGAGCACGTGGCGCGACTCACTCCGGAGATCTGGCAGCACCACGACGAGGGCACACGCAACGGCTGGATCTCCGAGGACGAGGACGGCGACCGGCAGACCCGGCCGTTCCAGGGCTCGTGCATCTTCCAGAACCGGCCCGGCTTCGCGGGCGGCCAGGGCTGCTCGCTGCACATCCTGGCGCTGCGGGAGGGCCGCGAGCCGCTGGAGACCAAGCCGGACGTGTGCTGGCAGCTGCCGGTGCGACGGACGTACGACTGGATCGACCGGCCCGACGACACCCGCGTGCTCCAGGTGTCGATCGGCGAGTACGACCGGCGCGGCTGGGGTCCGGGCGGCCACGACCTGCACTGGTGGTGCACGTCGGCGACCTCGGCACACGGCGCCGGCGACCCGGTCTACGTCTCCTACCGCCCCGAGCTGATCGAACTGATGGGCAAGGCCGGCTACGACCGTCTGGTCGAGCTCTGTGAGCAGCGCCTGGCCTCGCAACTGCCCCTGCTGGCACCGCATCCGGCGGACCCGGCCGTCTGAGCGACGGGAACCTGTGGGTGGGGGGCGCTGGGCACGTCTGCTGTCGCGGGCACTCCGACGACGCTCCCGGACGGCACCTGCCAACCTCCTCGACGGCCCCGACGCCACCCGCCCCCTCACCGACGGCCCCGACGCCACCCGCCCCGGCTCCCCCGCCGCATCTGCTACGACGCGGACGGGCTGGGGTCGCCGCTGTCCACGGGCGACGGTGTCGGGCTCGCCGGGCCGGACGGGGTGGGGTCCGGCGGGGTGGGGGAGGGAGACGGGGTCGGCGGGTCGCTGGGGGTGGGATCCGAAGGGGCCGAGGCCGTGGGGCTGGGGCTGGGCGGGGGTGTCGTCGGCTCGCCGGGGGTGGACGGTGCGGGCGCCGTGCCGTAGCCCTGGATGGTGACGACGGCGCCGGCCGGTGAGATCGCCACGCGCGCGCTCCAGGGGCCGGACGGCTCACGCAGATGGTCGACGTACACCTTGATCGTCAACGCCTCGCCGGGCTTCAGGGTTCCCGAGGACCGGCTGAGGTAGAGCCAGGAGGCTCCCGTGGTGGCCGACCAGCGGACCGGGGCGTCGCCGGTCGCGGTGAGGGTGATCAGCGTGGTGTCGCCGTTGTTGTCGGCGTCGACCTCCAGGTGTCCGGCGCCCTTCTTGCCGGCACCGGCGACGCTGACGACCTCCACGGAGACATCGGGCCGCCCGTCCTTGGCGAAACGGTTCCCGGGTCTCGTGCTCGCGTTGCCGGCGTTCTGGTAGCCGCCGCTCGCCGCCACGCCGTCCAGGCTGTCGGGGCCGTGCGCCTCGCTGGCGCTGGCGGAGTGGCCGTCGGCCCCCTCGCCGGGACCGCCCCGGTAGGCGGCCCACAGGGCGAGCACGGGGGCCGCGACGACGGTGGCGACCACGGTCGTGGTGACGGCACGCGCGCGAAGGCGGTCGCGGCGGGCGGCCCGGTCCTTGGGGTCCATCGGGAAGCCGCGCCGGTCGAAGCGGGGCACGGCGGCGCCACGCGCGCGTGGCGGGTGCGCCAGCACCCTGTGCAGGGCCGCTCGGGGTGCTTCGAGCACGGGCAGTTCGGCGGGCGTGGTCATGGTGCCGGGCCAGCGGCCGGGGACCGCGCGCTCGGCACTGCGGCGGCAGCGCGGGCAGTCGTCGACATGGCGCACGAGTTCGCGGCGCAGGGCGGAGCTGAGCACGAACTGGTGGTCGCCGGTGAGCCGCGCCACGCTCGGACAGTCACCGGTCTCGACGACGGCGAGGGCCGCGCGCGTGCGCTCGACCTCGCAGGCGGCGGAGGCGAGCAGTTCACGGGCGCGGGCGAGGTCCATGCCGAGGACGGCGGCGACCTCGTGGGCGGCGAGGTGGTGGCGCACGGCGAGTTCGAGCGCCTCGCGCTGCTCGGGGGTCGTACCGGCCGCCTCCGGCCAGGCCAGCAGGGAGAGTTCACGCCGCCGTGACTCCAGGACGTCCTCGGCGGCCGGGGGTTCGGCGGCCTCCTGGTGAGTTCCGTGACGCCCTGCCGCGTGCGTGGCCTGACGTTTCTGCTTGGCCTCGGCCAGCTTGCGCAGACAAGCCCAGCGGGCCAGTGCGTACAGCCAGGCCCTGCGGTCGCCGGCCGCGTCCGGGCCGCCGCGCCGCTCGGCGAGCGCGAGGACGTCACCGAGGGCGGTGGTCGCCGCGTCGTGGTCGCACAGCACGGACATGCAGTAGGTGAACAGGCCGTCCAGGTACGGCTCGTAGCGCGTGGGCGGCCGCTGTGCCGGCGTGCGGGCCGCACCGCGGTCGCGCTCCTGCCGTTGCGCCCGGTGCGCGCCGGTGGTGCGGGTCGAGGTCTCCGGACTGCTGCTCATCATCCGTGGACCGTAGGGGGCGAAACATGACCCCTTCCTGCGGCTTGAGCACTTTTACTCCGTACGGGTGAAACGATCCCTCAATAGGGGACGGGAACCCTTGATCCGATGGCTTGTTCCCATCGGGACGTGGCTGATTCACATGCCGGAGCGCGGGAGTGGCCGGATGCCGGAGCGCCTCCCGTCCGGTGGGCGGCGGCCTGATTGTCAGTGTCGGCGGTTACGGTTCGTGCATGGCTGCCCGTACGAAGTCCGCCAAGGAGCGTCCGTCCTACCGCTGCACCGAGTGCGGGTGGCAGACGGCCAAGTGGCTCGGTCGCTGCCCCGAGTGCCAGGCCTGGGGGACGATCGAGGAGTACGGCGCGCCCGCCGTGCGTACGACGGCACCCGGCCGTGTGACCACCTCCGCCGTGCCCATCGGCCAGGTCGACGGCCGTCAGGCCACCGCCCGCTCCACCGGCGTGCCCGAGCTGGACCGGGTGCTCGGCGGCGGCCTCGTGCCCGGCGCGGTGGTGCTCCTCGCGGGCGAGCCCGGCGTCGGCAAGTCCACGCTGCTGCTGGACGTGGCGGCCAAGTCGGCGAGTGACGAGCACCGCACGCTCTATGTGACCGGCGAGGAGTCCGCGAGCCAGGTCCGGATGCGCGCCGACCGCATCGGCGCGATCGACGACCACCTGTATCTCGCCGCCGAGACCGACCTGTCCTCGGTCCTCGGACACCTGGACGCGGTGAAGCCGTCGCTGCTGATCCTCGACTCGGTGCAGACGGTGGCCTCCCCGGAGATCGACGGCGCCCCCGGCGGCATGGCCCAGGTGCGCGAGGTGGCCGGGGCGCTCATCCGGGTCTCCAAGGAGCGCGGGATGTCCACCCTCCTGGTGGGCCATGTCACCAAGGACGGTGCGATCGCCGGCCCGCGTCTGCTGGAGCACCTCGTGGACGTGGTCCTGAGCTTCGAGGGCGACCGCCACGCGCGCCTCAGGCTCGTACGGGGCGTCAAGAACCGCTACGGCGCCACCGACGAGGTCGGCTGCTTCGAGCTGCACGACGAGGGCATCACGGGCCTGGCGGATCCGAGCGGACTTTTCCTGACACGTCGTGACGAACCGGTCCCCGGCACCTGCCTCACCGTCACCCTGGAGGGCCGCCGTCCCCTGGTGGCCGAGGTCCAGGCGCTCACCGTCGACTCGCAGATCCCCTCTCCCAGGCGCACCACCTCGGGTCTGGAGACCTCCCGCGTCTCGATGATGCTCGCCGTCCTGGAGCAGCGCGGCCGGATCAGCGCACTCGGCAAGCGGGACATCTACTCCGCGACGGTCGGCGGGGTAAAGCTTTCGGAACCCGCCGCGGACCTGGCGATCGCCCTCGCCCTGGCGTCGGCGGCCAGCGACACCCCGCTGCCCAAGAACCTCGTCGCGATCGGCGAAGTGGGCCTCGCGGGCGAGGTCAGACGGGTCACGGGCGTCCAGCGCAGGCTCTCCGAAGCACACCGTCTGGGCTTCACGCACGCACTCGTACCGGGCGATCCCGGCAAGATCCCGGCCGGCATGAAGGTCCTGGAAGTGGCGGACATAGGGGACGCCCTGAGGGTCCTTCCGCGCTCTCGTCGGCGAGAGGCCCCCCGGGACGCTGAGGACCGCCGGTAGACTTTGCCCTGGTCTCGCCCGTCCGTACGAACCGAATGTGCGACACGGGAGCGCCCAAGACCCCGCGACCGGAGGAGAGCAGTGGCAGCCAACGACCGGGCAGCAGCTCCCGGAAAGTCCGGTGGGAGTGCCGGTTCCGATGGCCTGATGCGCGCCTCCCTGAGCGCCGTGGCCCCCGGTACCCCCCTGCGCGACGGCCTAGAGCGGGTGCTGCGCGGCAACACCGGCGGACTCATCGTGCTCGGCTTCGACAAGACGGTGGAGACGATGTGCACGGGCGGTTTCGTCCTGGACGTCGAGTTCGCGGCCACGCGCCTGCGTGAGCTGTGCAAGCTGGACGGCGGCATCGTGCTCTCGTCCGACCTGTCGAAGATCCTGCGGGCGGGCGTGCAGTTCGTGCCCGACGCGACGATCCCGACGGAGGAGACGGGCACCAGGCACCGCACCGCGGACCGGGTGAGCAAGCAGGTCGGCTTCCCGGTCGTCTCGGTCTCCCAGTCGATGCGCCTCATCGCCCTGTACGTCGACGGCCAGCGCCGTGTCCTGGAGGACTCGGCGGCGATCCTGTCCCGCGCGAACCAGGCCCTGGCGACCCTGGAGCGCTACAAGCTGCGTCTGGACGAGGTCGCGGGCACGCTCTCCGCGCTGGAGATCGAGGACCTCGTGACGGTCCGGGACGTCTCGGCCGTGGCCCAGCGCCTGGAAATGGTCCGCCGTATCGCGACCGAGATCGCCGAGTACGTGGTCGAACTCGGCACGGACGGACGCCTCCTCGCCCTCCAGCTGGACGAGCTGATCGCGGGCGTGGAGCCGGAACGCGAACTGGTGGTCCGGGACTACGTCCCCGAACCCACCGCGAAGCGCTCCCGCACGGTCGAGGAGGCGCTGTACGAACTGGACGCCCTGAGCCACGCCGAGCTCCTCGAACTGCCCACCGTGGCCCGTGCCCTGGGCTACACCGGCTCCCCCGAGGCGATCGACTCGGGCGTCTCCCCCCGGGGTTTCCGGCTCCTGGCCAAGGTCCCCCGCCTGCCCGGCGCGATCATCGACCGCCTGGTGGAACACTTCGGCGGCCTCCAGAAGCTGTTGGCGGCCAGCGTCGACGACCTGCAGACGGTGGACGGAGTGGGCGAGGCAAGGGCAAGGAGCGTCAGGGAGGGCCTGTCGAGGCTGGCGGAGAGCTCGATCCTGGAACGGTACGTATAGGGCTTTTCGGGGCGCGGGGCTGTATTCATCTGCGGCTCCGCCGCGTGGGCGCGACAAGCCCCCACCGGGCCGCAGACAACGAACAACCGTCCGCGGCACCCTCATGGTCGCTCAGTCGTTCTCCAGCACGAACGAAGCCTGAGCCGTGCTGTACCCGGGTGCCTTGACCTCCACCAGGTACGTCCCCGCCCCCGCCGACCCCGCGGGCGGTGTCGCACACTGCGGAGCACTCGGCTTGCGGTCCCACTTCACCGTGTACGTGATGCTGCTCCCGGCCGGAGCCCGGTAGACCAGGTTCCCCGGGGTCTTGGGGCAGTCGGCGGACGACCAGTACGGGTCGTCCTCGCCGGCCTGAGTGATGGTCAACACCGCGCGCTTCGGCCCGAGATCGACCTTGCAGTCGCTGCCGGAGGAGTTCGTCGCGGTCAGCAGCAACGTGGGCGTCTGACCGGGCTCGTAGGCGTTGTGCAGACTGCGCACGCTCAACCTCACCGCGCCCGCTGTGCAGTTGGGCAGCGAGGAACCGCCCGGAAGGGTGTCGCCCTGTCCGACGCCGATGCCCGTACCGCCGCTCCCGGCGATGCCCCCGCCACCGGCGCCACCGCTGCCGGGCCCGCCCGCCCCCGCGGAGCCACCCGTACCGGTCCCACCGCCGGCTCCCGCGCCGGCCCCCGCGCCGGAACCGGAACCGGCGCCCGACCCCGAACCTCCGCCGGTGTCCCCGCCGGTGGTCGACTCGCCGCGGCCGCCCGGGGCCTGACTGATCGCGGGCCCGGAACCGGAAGGTCCCGGGGTGATCGTCGAGGGGGAGGGATTCTTGTCGTTGGGCCCGCCTGCGCCGTTCCTGCCGCCTCCGCCGTCGGAGCTGACGATCCACGCGATCAGCAGCGCCAGCACGGCGAGGACGGACAGCATGACAGCCCTCCGTCGCCAGTAGATGGAGGAGGGAAGCGGCCCGACCGGATTGCGCAGAGATCCCACGGCGCAAACTGTACGAGAGATCGGCGAGTTCGCCGCCCTCACCCGCCGCCGGGCGCCACAACTTTTCAGGATCATCATTCCGGAAACTGACACGTGACGATCGCGGGGCGTGACCGTATCGGCCCGCCGCCTACGGTCCGTGACCATGGACTTCGAGGTCGCCAGGAGCCACCGGGACATCACCGGCTTCGCGGCTGACACCCGCACGTGGGTACCGCACGGCGTCGGGAGATGGACGCAGGCCGGACTCCTGCGCCTCGGCGCCCTGTTCGCCGACGCCGCCCGTATGTTCGCGATCGCGTGCCTTGCACCTCTGGCCACGACTGTCTTCCGACTCCCCCGCCTCCACCACGAGTTGCTCCCGGCTCCCACCGATCGGTGGGAGCGGCACCTCCCCTGCCGACGCCGGTCGGCTCCGAACTCCGCACGGCCAGGGCGCGGGCGGTGGCCGGGCCCTGTGCGGCGGTCCGCACCGCCGGCGCTCTTCAGGTCCCGTGGCCCCCGGCATGGCGGTACCCCCGCGCGGGCCCCCGGCCATGGCAGGATCGGAAGGCCATGACTGCGCCCACGAAGCCCCAGCCCCAGCCCCAGCCCCAGCCCCAGCCCCAGCCCCAGCCCCAGCCCCAGCCCCCGAACAGCAGCTCCGCCGACGGCGTCACCGACGCTCCGCGCGGAGCGGACCTGCACTCCCCCGTCATCGACTGGTTCGACGAGCACGCCCGGGATCTGCCGTGGCGGCGGCCCGAGGCCGGGCCGTGGGGGGTGATGGTCAGTGAGTTCATGCTCCAGCAGACGCCCGTGAGCCGGGTGCTGCCGGTCTACGAGCAGTGGCTCGCGCGGTGGCCACGGCCCGCCGATCTGGCCGCGGAGGCGCCCGGCGAGGCCGTGCGCGCCTGGGGCCGGCTCGGCTATCCCCGCCGGGCCCTGCGGCTGCACGGCGCCGCCGTCGCCATAACGGAACGGCACGGCGGTGACGTACCGACGGACCACGCACAACTGCTCGCGCTGCCCGGCATCGGCGAGTACACGGCCGCCGCCGTCGCCTCCTTCGCGTACGGGCAGCGGCACGCGGTGCTGGACACCAATGTCCGGCGGGTCTTCGCGCGGGCGGTGGCCGGGGTGCAGTACCCGCCCAACGCCACCACCGCCGCCGAGCGCAAGCTCGCCCGCGCACTGCTGCCGCAGGACGAGGGCGTCGCCGCGCGCTGGGCCGCCGCCTCCATGGAGTTGGGCGCGCTGGTGTGCACAGCCAAGAACGAGGCCTGCGGGCGCTGCCCCATCGCCACCCAGTGCGCCTGGCGGCTGGCCGGCAAGCCCGAGCACGACGGGCCGCCGCGGCGCGGTCAGACGTACGCCGGTACCGACCGTCAGGTGCGCGGCAAGCTGCTCGCCGTGCTGCGGGAGGCCCACGCGCCCGTGCCGCAGGCGGTGCTGGACCGGGTGTGGCACGAGCCGGTGCAGCGGGCGCGGGCGCTGGACGGTCTGGTCGCGGACGGGCTCGTCGAGCCCCTCCAGGGTGGTTTGTATCGGCTGCCGTTGACGTAGCCCGTCACGAAGCAAACGGGCAAATCCCCCTGAACCGGCGCGAATGCCCGCGCCGGTTTACCCGTTTTCGGCTTCCGTTACACAACCGACGGACAGCCGAGTGCCAGCCGCGCGCTGCTTCGCACAGCCCCGTGACAACAACTCCGTAGCTTCGTTGCCATGCCGCACACCAGGCGGCAGCACATGAGATGAGAACCGGCAGGGACTGCCGGAACGGGGATCAGGAGGCGGTCGACATGGCGCAGGGCGAGGTGCTCGAGTTCGAGGAGTACGTCCGCACCCGGCAGGACGCGTTGCTGCGCAGCGCACGCCGTCTGGTCCCGGACCCGGTCGACGCGCAGGACCTGCTCCAGACGGCGCTCGTGCGGACGTACGGCCGCTGGGAGACCATCGAGGACAAGCGGCTCGCGGACGCCTACCTGCGCCGGGTGATGATCAACACCCGCACGGAGTGGTGGCGGGCGCGGAAGCTGGAGGAGGTCCCGACCGAGCAGCTCCCGGACGCCTCGGTCGACGACTCCACCGAGCAGCACGCGGACCGCGCCCTGCTGATGGACGTCATGAAGGTGCTCGCCCCCAAACAGCGCAGCGTCGTGGTGCTGCGACACTGGGAGCAGATGTCCACGGAGGAGACGGCCGCCGCCCTCGGCATGTCGGCCGGTACGGTCAAGAGCACGCTGCACCGGGCGCTCGCCCGGCTCCGCGAGGAGCTGGAGGCCCGCGACCTGGACGCACGCGCGCTGGAGCGTGAGGAGCGGGAGCGTTGCGCGGCGGCCTGACCGAACCCGGGCCCACCCGGCCGGACCTCGCTCCGGTCCGGGGGATCTTCCAGGCGGCGAGCACGGCGGTGGCCGTGCTGGCCGCCCTCGCCCTTTTCGTCTCCGCCTGCGCCACCGGCGGCACCGGCACCCGTGACGAGGGGCCTGCGCACGCGGTCGCGGGGGGCGGCGGCTCATCCACGGCCCTGCCGTCCGCCCTGTCGTCCGCCGTCGCCTCCCCGCGTCTGGACCGGAAAGGGGCCGTCGCTCTCCTCAAGTCGGACCCGAAGGTCTCCGATGCGGTCAAGCGCGATCTGGAGCCCTGCGGCACCGACCAGTACCCGGTCGACCTGTTCTACGGCGACCTGACCGGCGGCTCGGCCGACGACGTCGTCGTCAACGTCGTGACCTGTGCGGATCTGGTGGGTGTCGGCTCGTACGTGTATCGCGAGGAAGACGGTTCGTACCAGAATGTCTTCCAGACCGAGGAACCTCCGGTCTACGCCGAGATCGACCGCGGCGATCTGGTGGTGACCAAGCAGGTGTACGAGAAGGGCGACCCGGTCTCGGACCCGTCGGGCGAGAACGTGATCACGTACCGCTGGGCCTCGGGGAGGTTCGCCGCGGTGTACCGGACGCACAGCGACTACAGCGACGTCGTGGGCACGGATCCGACGCCGGTGCCCGACAGTTGACGTACGGCATGGTCCGCCGGCCTACGGCGTGAACCGATCGGGCCGCCCGGAACGATCCCCCAGTGACCGCAACGACCCCGAAGAGTGAGAGCACCCGGATGGCAGACCAGACCCATGTGCTGTTCGTCGAGGACGACGACGTCATCCGCGAGGCCACCCAACTCGCCCTGGAGCGGGACGGCTTCGCGGTCACCGCCATGCCCGACGGACTGTCGGGGCTGGAGGCGTTCCGGGCGGACCGCCCCGACATCGCCCTGCTGGACGTCATGGTCCCGGGTCTGGACGGGGTCAGCCTGTGCCGCCGTATCCGCGACGAGTCGACCGTGCCGGTGATCATGCTGTCGGCGCGCGCCGACTCGATCGACGTGGTGCTCGGTCTGGAGGCCGGCGCCGACGACTACGTGACCAAGCCCTTCGACGGGGCCGTCCTGGTCGCCCGGATACGTGCGGTGCTGCGCCGCTTCGGGCACGCGGGCGGGGCCGACCGGGGCGAGGTGAGCGAGGACGCGGCCGCCGGGGGCGTGCTGACCTTCGGCGAACTGGAGATCGATACCGAGGGCATGGAGGTGCGCAGGGCCGGGCGGACGGTGGCGCTCACTCCGACCGAGATGCGGCTGCTGCTGGAGTTCTCCTCCGCGCCGGGCACGGTCCTGTCCCGCGACAAGCTGCTGGAGCGGGTGTGGGACTACGGCTGGGGCGGTGACACCCGGGTCGTCGACGTCCATGTGCAGCGGCTGCGGACCAAGATCGGCCAGGACCGGATCGAGACGGTCCGTGGCTTCGGCTACAAGTTGAAGGCCTGAGCAGGGGGACCTGGGGTATGCGGGGGATCCTTCGGGGCCCGGTGGCGGAGCGCATGGCCGTGCGGACCGGGCTGAGGTGGAAGCTGAGCGCGGCCATCGCGCTGGTCGGCGCGCTCGTGGCGGTAGCGCTCAGCCTGGTCGTGCACAACGCGGCGCGCGTCTCGATGCTGGACAACGCGCGGGACCTCGCGGACGAGCGGATCCAGATCGCCCAGCGCAACTTCGAGCTGACGGGTAAGCCGAACTTCCCCAGTATCGCGGTCGACGACCGCCGTCTGCCGCCCGCGCTGCGCGAGAAGGTCGAGGAGGGCCGCCGGGCCACGTATGTCTCCGACCGCCCCGACCGGGGTCCGGACATCTGGGCGGCCGTCCCGGTCAAGGGCGGCCATGTGCTGTCCCTGCACACCGGGTTCACCGACCGCAGCACCGACATCCTCAACGACCTCGACCAGGCCCTGGTGATCGGTTCCATCGCGGTGGTCCTCGGCGGCAGCGCGCTCGGTGTGCTCATCGGGGGGCAGTTGTCGCGGCGGTTGCGGAAGGCGGCGACCGCGGCCAACCAGATGGCCAAGGGTGAGACGAATGTCCGGGTCAGGGACGCGATCGGCGGGGTCGTACGGGACGAGACCGACGACCTCGCGAGCGCCGTGGACGCCATGGCGGACGCCCTCCAGCAGCGGCTGGAGGCGGAACGCCGGGTCACCGCGGACATCGCGCACGAGCTGCGGACACCGGTGACGGGTCTGCTGACGGCGGCGGAACTGTTGCCTCCTGGCCGGCCCACGGAGCTGGTCCTGGACCGGGCGAAGGCCATGCGCACCCTCGTCGAGGACGTCCTGGAGGTGGCCCGCCTCGACGGCGCCAACGAGCGGGCGGAGCTCCAGGACATCCTGCTCGGCGAGTTCGTCACCCGCCGGGTGGCGGCCAAGGATCCGAAGATCGAGGTCCGCGTGGTGCACGAGTCGGAGGTCACGACCGATCCGCGCCGCCTGGAGCGGGTCCTGTTCAACCTCCTCGCCAATGCCGCCCGGCACGGCAAGCCGCCCGTCCAGGTCACCGTCGAGGGCCGCGTCATCCGCGTCCGCGACCACGGCCCCGGCTTCCCCGAGGATCTCCTCGCGGACGGCCCGAGCCGCTTCCGCACGGGCAGCGCGGACCGCGCGGGACACGGGCACGGGCTGGGGCTGACGATCGCGGCGGGGCAGGCCCGGGTGCTGGGCGCGCGGCTGACCTTCCGCAACGTCCGCCCGGCCGGGCCACCGGACGGGGTCCCCGCGGAGGGAGCGGTGGCGGTGCTGTGGCTGCCGGAGCATGCGCCGACGGCCACGGGGAGCTATCCGATGCTGCCGTGACCGGTGGACGGATCAGCGCGTCCGGGCCACGATCGACGCCCGGGTGCGGCGGGTGGCGTCCACATCCATGTCGGGCCGGTCCCGCCGGCCGGGGCCGAGAGCCGCAGCCCGATCTCGTCCTCCGGCACACACGGCGGCGGATCCGCGCGGACGTGCAGGGCCCACCAGAGGGCGACCCGTACGGCAGTGTGGTCGGCCTCTGCAGTGTGGTCGGCCTCGGCCACGTCCTTCGTCACGACGCCCAGTCCTTGGAGAAGTCCAGCTCCGCGCTGCGCTGGGTCAGCGAGTACCAGTTGCCGTTGTCGTCGCGGAAGATCGCCTCGATGCCGTACGGCCGCTCCTGCGGCTCCTGGATGAACTCCACCCCGCGTGCCCGGAACGTCTCGTAGTCACCGCGGCAGTCGTCGGTACGGAACGCTCCCGCGCCCATCACGCCCTTGCCGACGAGCTTCTTCAGTGCCTCGGCGGACTCGGGGTCCAGGCCCGGGCCGTCGAGGCTCATCAAGGTCAGTTCGACACCCTCCTGCTCCTTGGCGCCGACGGTGACCCATGTCATCTCGCCCATCGAGACCTCGCTGCGCACCTCGAAGCCCAGCTTCTCGGTGAAGAAGGCCTTGGTGCGTCGCTGGTCGAAGGTCCATACGGTGACGATGCCCAGTCCCTTGATCATGGCTCCGCTCTCCTGTCGTCCGGGGGTTGCTCCCTGTCACCGTAGGCAGCGGCGGGATCGGGCCGCTTCTTCGAAGTTGCGGTCCTTCCCGGGTCCCTCGCGGTGGGGAAGCCGCCGGCCCAGAGCATGGCGTAGCAGCCGGGGATCAGGGCGGCGCCCCGGCCCACGTGCCGGGTGCGGTACTCGCTCGGGGTGAGCCCGGTGTGCGCCTTGAAGCGGGCGGAGAAGGTGCCGAGGCTGCTGAAGCCGACCAGGTGGCAGATCTCGGTGACGCTCAGATCGGCCCCGCGCAGCATCTCCTCGGCCCGCTCGATCCGCCGGTGCGTGAGGTACTGCCCGGGTGTCTCGCCGTACGCCTCCTTGAAGGCCCTGAGGAAGTGATAGCGCGAGTACCCGGCATGCGCGGCGACGGCGCCGAGGTCCAGCTCCGGGTCGGCCCAGTCCCGGTCCATGGCGTCCTTGGCGAGCCGGATCTGCCGCACTTTGTCCATGGGTCGATGGTGGCATGCGGCACTGACATCGACCCCGCGGCCGGACATGTCGACCCAGCGGCTGGACATGCCGACCCGCGGGTGGACATGAAGAAGGCCCCCGGGGCGGACACAGTCCGGGGGCCTTCGGTTCAGGAGAGGCGGCTCAGACCTCGACCAGCGGAGCCGGGGCCGCGTCGTCCGCCGACTTCTGCGGTCCCGCTCCCTTCAGCGGCACTTCCTTGACGAACACCGCCGCCACCAGCGCGACCACGGCGACGATCGAGCCGAGCAGGAACGCCGAGTGCGTGCCCGCCGACACCGCGAACTGGTACGCCTCGCGCACCGTGGCCGGCAACTTCTCCAGGCCCTTCGCGTTCAGCGTCGCGGACTGCTCGGTCACCTTGGCCCCCATCGCGCCGCCTCGCTCGGCCATGACGTCCTGGACCCGGTGGTTGAACAGCGCGCCCATGATGGCCACACCGAAGGAGGAGCCGAGCGTGCGGAAGAGGGTGGTGGAGGAGGACGCGACGCCCATGTCCTTCATCTCGACGCTGTTCTGCGCGACCAGCATGGTGATCTGCATCAGGCAGCCCATGCCGAGCCCGACGACGGCCATGAAGACACCGGAGGTGAACCGCGAGGTCCCCGTGTCCATCGTCGACAGCAGGTACAGGCCGATCACCATCAGGACACTGCCGACGACCGGGAAGACGTAGTACCGACCGCTGTTGGTGGTGATCCGGCCCGCGACCATCGAGGTCACCAGCATCGCGCCGAGCATCGGCAGCAGGAGGAGCCCGGAATTGGTCGCGGAGGCCCCCTGCACGGACTGCTGGTACAGCGGCAGGAAGAGCGTGGCGCCGAACATCACGAAGCCGGTGATGAAGCCGATGACCGACATCAGCGTGAAGTTGCGGCTGCGGAAGATGTGCAGCGGTACGACCGGCTCGGCCGCCTTGGTCTGCCAGAACACGAACCCGACGAGCGCGGCGACCCCGATGCCGATCAGCTCCATGATCCGCGCGGAGGTCCAGGCGTACTCCGTGCCGCCCCAGGTGGTCACCAGCACGATGGAGGTGATGCCGACGGTCAGCAGGGCGGCGCCCAGGTAGTCGATACGGGCCTGTGCGCGCTTCTTGGGCAGGTGCAGCACCGCGCTGATCAGACCGAGCGAGACGACACCGAGCGGCAGGTTGATGTAGAAGGACCAGCGCCAGCCCCAGTTGTCGGTGATGGTGCCGCCGACCAGCGGGCCGCCGATCATCGCGAGCGCCATGACGCCGGCCATCATGCCCTGGTACTTGCCACGCTCCCGCGGCGGGATCAGGTCACCGATGATCGCCATGACGCCGACCATCAGACCACCGGCTCCGAGGCCCTGCACGGCCCGGAAGCCGATGAGCTGCCCCATGTCCTGGGCCATGCCGCTGAGCGCGGAGCCGATCAGGAAGAGCACGATCGAGCTCATGAAGACGCCCTTGCGGCCGTACATGTCGCCGAGCTTGCCCCAGAGCGGGGTGGCGGCGGCGGTGGCCAGCGTGTAGGCCGTCACGACCCACGAGAGGTGCTCGAGTCCGCCGAGCTCGCCGACGATCGTCGGCATCGCGGTGCCCACGATCATGTTGTCGAGCATCGCGAGCATCATGGTGATCATCAGCGCGAGCAGGACGACCCGCACACTGCGCTGTTTCTTGTCCGGCTCCGTCTCGACCGTCTGTGTGTCCGCCATCGTTCCCACTCCCCTGAGGTCCTGCTGTACTGCCCCCGCCGGGCTACTTACTTGCCGCCCGGCTAGTTGTCTACACTGGGGAAGGTAGACGCGTAACTAGCCGGGCGTCAAGTAAGTTTTATGGAAAGCCGAGGAGCACGAGGATGGGCGGCACCATGGACGTCACGAAGCAGCAGCGCCGCGGCAACACGCGCCAGCGCATCCAGGACGTGGCCCTCGAACTCTTCGCGGAGCAGGGGTACGAGAAGACGTCCCTGCGGGAGATCGCCGAGCACCTGGATGTCACCAAGGCGGCGCTGTACTACCACTTCAAGACCAAGGAAGAGATCCTCGTCAGCATCTTCGACGATCTGACGCAGCCGATCCTCGACCTGATCGAGTGGGGCCGGAAGCAGCCGCACACGCTGGAGACGAAGCAGGAGATCGTACGGCGCTACAGCGAGACGCTGGCCGGTGCGACTCCCTTGTTCCGCTTCATGCAGGAGAACCAGGCGACGGTCCGTGAACTGCGTGTCGGTGAGACCTTCAAGGAGCGCATGCAGGGGTTGCGGGAGATCATCGTCGACCCCGAGGCGGACCTGACCGACCAGGTCCGCTGCGTCAGCGCGATCTTCACCCTGCACGCGGGGATGTTCTTCCTCCAGGACATCACCGGGGACCCGGAGTCCAAGCGCAAGGCAGTTCTGGAGGTAGCGACAGACCTGGTCACCCGGGCCCACCGGGGTGGGGGTAACGGCTAGGGGGCTGGGATTCGGGCAAGGTAGCCGGCCTGGGGCTGGCGCGCGCCCGCACCTCGGCCCCGCGGGAGCGGGAACGACTCACGCCTCGGGCCCTGCACGAGGACCAGCGGCTGCCCTTCGCCGGGAGGCGACACGAGGACCGGGGTCTGCCATGTGCCCCGGAGGGCGACACAAGGACTGGCGCCCGCCATCCGCCCCGGAGGGGCATGGCCCGGGGAAGCCCCGTCCGCGGTTCCGCCCAGAGACAGCCCAAACCACGCACACCTCAGCCACCACGAGGGCCAGCACCCGCCCTGCGCCCCCCGGAGGCGACCCAAGGACCGGCACCCGCCCCTCACCCCGAAGACGGCACGAGGACCGGAACCCGCCATCCGCCCCGGAGGCGACCCTGGGCACTCACGCCCACGGCCCTCCCGAAGGCAGCACCAGCGGCTCACGCGCGCCCGCCCACCCCCCGAGGCAGCTCGAACGACTCACCCGCCCGACTCACCTCAGGGGCGGCGTCCGTCCGACGGACACTCGCGCCCCCCAGCGGCCCGGACCCCCGCCCCGACCGACCCGACGTAGGCGCGCCCGCCATACATGCCCCCCGCGCGCCCGACCCGACAGAACTCGCCGCGCACGGTCACCCCGACCGTCGGACGACCCCCGCTCAGACCTTGACGCCCTTGGCGCGCAGGAAGGCGACCGGGTCGATGGCCGAGCCGTAGTTCGGGGTGGTGCGTATCTCGAAGTGCAGGTGCGGGCCGCTGGAGTTACCCGTGTTGCCGGACAGGGCGATGCGCTGACCGGTCTTGACGACCTGGCCGACCTTGACCTTTATCCGGGAGAGGTGGGCGTACTGCGAGTACCTCTTGTTGCCGTGCTTGATCACGATGGCGTTGCCGTAGGCGGCACCGTCACCGGCACCGCCCGGACCCGCCTTGACGACGGTCCCGCCGTGCGCGGCGACGACGGTCGTACCGCTCGGCACCGCGAAGTCCTGCCCACTGTGGGTGGACTGCCACATGCCACCGGCCTGCGCGAAGCTCGCGCTGAGCGTGTACTTCTTCACCGGGTCGACCCAGGAGGGCGAGTGGGACGCGGCCGAGGCGACTCCGGCCCCCAGCACAGCCGACGCCCCGACGGACGCGGCCACGACGGCCACACGGGTGCGGAGCAGAGACGTACGGGAAGAGCGGTGGGAGACGCGCTGGAACATTCGAAACCTCATGAAGCCGGGGACAGGAGAGCCACCCGGCGCACGACGGCGGCCGGTTGGCGCATCCCTTGGTAACCCGAGGGGCCGAATACGCCCAAACAGCGCATCTACGACGGAATGTAGTAATGGGTCGAGAACGGACGCCCGGGAAGTTCATGTACCTCCCGGAATCACACCCCGAACACCCCACTATTCCGCCTAGTAATGGACAAATCGCCTGTGCGGCAAGTCACCGGGGGCCCTTTCGAAAAACCCCGTCATGTGACGCACGTCTCTGGCGACTTACCACCCAGTAACCCTACGGTTCCCCTCGCGCCACCCTCGCCACCGAACATGCACCAGACAACGGCATACGGACGTGAGAGGACCCCCACAAACATGAGAAGCAGACGCCCCTGGGCGCGCAGCACAGCCGTAAGCACCGTCTCCGCAGCCGCACTCCTCGCCCTGGCCGTCCCCGCCGAGGCCGCGACGACCCCCGCAAGCGCCTCCACGACCGCCACGGCCGCCGCTGCGGACGTCGACTACGCGACCTGGCAGACCGACTGCCGGGCCGTCATGGGCCAGGCCCTCCCCTATCTGAAGGCACGCATCGCCGCCCCCAAGTCCGGCGAGAAGCAGGCGATCGTCCTCGACATCGACAACACCACGCTGGAGACCGACTTCGGCTTCAGCTACCCCCAGCCGGCCAACAAGCCCGTCCTGGACGTCGCGAAGTACGCCCAGGAGCACGGCGTATCCCTGTTCTTCGTGACCGCCCGCCCCGGCATCATCGCCTCGGCCACCGACTACAACCTCAAGCAGGTCGGCTACCAGGTCAGCGGCCTGTACGTCCGCAACTTCATCGACCTGTTCAAGGACGTCGCCACCTACAAGACCGCCCAGCGCGTCGACATCGAGAACAAGGGCTACACGATCATCGCGAACATCGGCAACAGCGCCACCGACCTGTCGGGCGGCCACGCCGAGAAGACCTTCAAACTCCCGGACTACGACGGCCAGTTGTCCTGACCCACTCCCGGCGGACCGCGTACGCGAGAGGGGCCGGTGCTCTGTGAGCACCGGCCCCTCTCGTCGGCCCTGCGGCCGTGTGAGGCTTACGCCTCCTTGCTCAGGTTCGGCCCGGCACCGCCGGCCGCCTGCTCGATCGGCGGGACGTCGGGCAGCGCCGCCTTCTCCTCACCGCG
The DNA here is from genome assembly GCF_040607335.1 of Streptomyces sp. NPDC005303. NCBI lineage: Bacteria > Bacillati > Actinomycetota > Actinomycetes > Kitasatosporales > Streptomycetaceae > Streptomyces > Streptomyces sp. NPDC005303. The sequence goes on from NZ_JBEXGM010000034.1 coordinate 31,819, forward strand.
GAAGGTGAAGGTCTGGGTCTCGCCCTCGCCCTCCGTGTCCACGACCACGATGTGACCGGGACGCAGCTCGCCGAAGAGGATCTTCTCCGAGAGCGTGTCCTCGATCTCGCGCTGGATCGTGCGACGCAGCGGCCGCGCGCCCAGCACCTGGTCGTAACCCTTCGTGGACAGCAGCTCCTTGGCGGACTGGGAGAGCTCGATGCCCATGTCCCGGTCCTTGAGGCGCTCGTCCACCTTGCCGATCATCAGGTCGACGATCTGGAGGATGTCGGCCTGGGTCAGCTGCGGGAAGACGACCACGTCGTCGACACGGTTGAGGAACTCGGGCCGGAAGTGCTGCTTGAGCTCGTCCGAGACCTTGTTCTTCATGCGCTCGTAGTTGGTCTTCTTGTCACCCGAGGCCGCGAAGCCCAGGTTGAAGCCCTTGGAGATGTCCCGGGTGCCGAGGTTGGTCGTCATGATGATGACCGTGTTCTTGAAGTCCACGACCCGGCCCTGGGAGTCGGTCAGGCGACCGTCCTCCAGGATCTGCAACAGCGAGTTGAAGATGTCCGGGTGGGCCTTCTCGACCTCGTCGAACAGGACGACGGAGAACGGCTTGCGGCGGACCTTCTCGGTCAGCTGGCCGCCCTCTTCGTAGCCCACGTAGCCGGGGGGCGAACCGAAGAGCCGCGAGACCGTGTGCTTCTCGCTGAACTCCGACATGTCGAGGGAGATCAGCGCGTCCTCGTCACCGAAGAGGAACTCCGCGAGGGCCTTGGACAGCTCGGTCTTACCGACACCGGACGGGCCGGCGAAGATGAACGAACCACCCGGACGCTTCGGGTCCTTGAGGCCCGCACGCGTACGACGGATCGCCTTCGACAGCGCCTTGACGGCGTCGACCTGGCCGATGACCCGCTTGTGGAGCTCGTCCTCCATACGCAGCAGACGTGAGGACTCCTCCTCGGTCAGCTTGAAGACCGGGATGCCGGTGGCGGTCGCGAGGACCTCGGCGATCAGCTCGCCGTCGACCTCGGCGACGACGTCCATGTCGCCGGCCTTCCACTCCTTCTCCCGCTTGGCCTTGGCGGCCAGGAGTTGCTTCTCCTTGTCGCGGAGGGAGGCGGCCTTCTCGAAGTCCTGCGAGTCGATCGCGGACTCCTTGTCCCGGCGGACACCGGCGATCTTCTCGTCGAACTCGCGCAGGTCCGGCGGCGCGGTCATCCGGCGGATGCGCATCCGGGAACCGGCCTCGTCGATCAGGTCGATCGCCTTGTCCGGCAGGAAGCGGTCCGAGATGTACCGGTCGGCCAGGGTGGCGGCCTGGACCAGCGCCTCGTCGGTGATGGAGACGCGGTGGTGGGCCTCGTACCGGTCGCGCAGACCCTTGAGGATCTCGATGGTGTGCGGCAGGGACGGCTCCGCGACCTGGATGGGCTGGAAGCGGCGCTCGAGGGCCGCGTCCTTCTCCAGGTGCTTGCGGTACTCGTCCAGCGTGGTCGCACCGATGGTCTGCAGCTCACCGCGGGCCAGCATCGGCTTCAGGATCGAAGCGGCGTCGATGGCGCCCTCGGCGGCACCCGCACCGACCAGCGTGTGCAGCTCGTCGATGAACAGGATGATGTCGCCGCGGGTGCGGATCTCCTTGAGGACCTTCTTCAGGCGCTCCTCGAAGTCACCGCGGTAGCGGGAGCCGGCGACCAGCGCGCCGAGGTCCAGGGTGTAGAGGTGCTTGTCCTTGAGGGTCTCGGGCACCTCGCCCTTGACGATGGCCTGGGCGAGGCCCTCCACGACGGCGGTCTTGCCGACGCCGGGCTCACCGATCAGGACCGGGTTGTTCTTGGTACGGCGGGACAGCACCTGCATGACCCGCTCGATCTCCTTCTCGCGCCCGATGACCGGGTCGAGCTTGGACTCACGAGCGGCCTGGGTGAGGTTCCGGCCGAACTGGTCGAGGACCAGGGACGTCGAGGGGGTGCCCTCGGCAGGCCCGCCGGCGGTGGCGGTCTCCTTGCCCTGGTAACCGGAGAGCAGCTGGATGACCTGCTGCCGCACCCGGTTGAGATCTGCGCCCAGCTTGACCAGGACCTGGGCGGCGACGCCCTCGCCCTCACGGATCAGGCCGAGCAGGATGTGCTCCGTGCCGATGTAGTTGTGGCCCAGCTGAAGGGCCTCGCGGAGCGACAGCTCCAGGACCTTCTTGGCACGGGGGGTGAAGGGGATGTGCCCGGACGGGGCCTGCTGCCCCTGCCCGATGATCTCCTCCACCTGCTGGCGGACCGCCTCGAGCGAAATCCCGAGGCTCTCAAGGGCCTTGGCGGCGACACCCTCACCCTCGTGGATCAGGCCCAGGAGGATGTGCTCGGTGCCGATGTAGTTGTGGTTGAGCATCCGGGCTTCTTCCTGAGCCAGGACGACAACCCGCCGCGCGCGGTCGGTGAACCTCTCGAACATCGTTAATCGCTCCTCAGAGCGGTCAGGCAGTGGGGGGAACTTCCCCTCCCTGTCCTTCCGCAGCTTAGTCCCGCAAGCGGGGACCGCTCATTCCAACTGCCGACACCGTCGATGGCCTCCTGACCCCGAACGCCGACATCCTGTCCAACCCGATGGTGCGAGACGATGTTCCCGCAGGCCAGGCAGTTACCCCAGTCGCCAGTACGCCGATGGCGAACGTGAGACGGCCTTTCCTGCGTGTCGCCCCCTCCCACTAGGGATGTCTTACCCGCACGGACCGACAGTCCATGCCGTACGCCCCCCGCCCCTCCGCTACGGGCGAACAACCTTGTGCCACCCCGCACCTCCGCACGCCCCCTTTTCAAACACTCTTCGCACACGGCGGTACACCCAGCGTAACTCTCGCGCCTTTCCGACGGTTGCACTTGGCATGGTCGCCAGCCACCCCCCTCTCACCGTCGGTCTCACCGCGGTCCCGCCCCCGCGCCGGCCGCTCGAACCGACCGCCGCCGACGACGATCCGGTCCGCCGCTGGTACGAGAACGAACTGGGCTGGCCCACGGTGCCCGAGAGCGCCCCTGAATCTCCCGTACGGCTGCGCCTGGGTCTGCGCTTCGACGTACTGGACGTCCCGGCCGAGGCGGGTCGCGCGGCCCTGCGCCACCTCATGGAGGGCTCGCCGGTGGCACTGCGGGGCGACCGCATGCGGCTCCTGGTGGCGGCGGGCAGCGCGGAGGAGCTGCCGGGCCTGCTGGACTGGCTGGAGTGGGGCACGCTGGCGCTCGACCTGCGGGCGATCGGGACGGGCGGTGTGATGCGGGCACCGCGTCCGCCGGAGCACTGGGTGGGCGGGCTCGGGAAGGTGCCGTCGGGGAGGTCTGCGCGTCCGGGGACCGCGGTGGGCGAATCCGTCGCCCTGCCGTCGCTACCGGAACAGGCCGGAGGCCTGCTCCGACCGTCGCCGACGGAGGCGGGCCGGGCTGCCGGGAGCCGGCGGCCTCTCGTCCTGGGCCGTCCGGGCGCCCTGCAGGGGGCCGCCGTGTGGCTGCGGCCCCCCGAGCCTGGGTGCGAGGTCGAGGCCTCGCTGCCGACGGTGTCGGCACTGGGGGGCGATGGGGGCGCCCCCGATCTCGTACGCGTCGTGAACACGGTGGCGACGCAGTGCCACCGGCTGCGGCTGCGGCGCGTCCGGCCATAAGCCTTCGCAGGCCCCGGCCTTCGTGGACCTTTCGATCAGGCGTTTTCCTTCTCGTAAGCCTCACGAATGCTCGCCGGAACGCGGCCGCGGTCATTGACCTCGTAACCGTTCTCCTTGGCCCAGGCACGGATCTGAGCGGTGTCCTGGCTGCCACCGGAAGCGGCCCGCGCCTTTCCACGCCCGCCCGAAGCACGGCCGCCGGTGCGGCGACCGCCCTTCACGTAAGGCTCGAGAAGGCCACGGAGCTTGTCCGCATTGGCGGTCGTGAGATCGATCTCGTACGTCTTGCCGTCCAACGCGAACGTGACGGTCTCGTCCGCCTCGCCGCCGTCGATGTCATCGACAAGAAGGACCTGAACCTTCTGTGCCACCGGATTTCCTTTCATCCAATACTTGAGGGCCGGGTGGTCTGCGGCGTCCGCCGTTTCGCCGTCCCCTGTTATATGCAGTACTGCAGTACGTCGGAAAGCAAACCGCTTTTGCTGAGAAAACACAAACCCCCGGGAGAGACCGACAGGGGCCGCCCCGTCCGGAAACGTGCGCGTTTCGGACATAGGGAACCTGGGCAGGCCCGAGCGCCGGAATCCTTGGCGATCACAGATGCAGAAGCATCCGGCTGTTGCCCAAGGTGTTCGGTTTCACCCGTTCGAGACCCAGGAACTCCGCCACCCCTTCGTCATAGGAACGCAGCAGCTCGGTGTAGACATCGGTGTCAACGGGTGTCTCGCCGATCTCGACGAAGCCGTGCTTGCCGAAGAAGTCCACTTCGAAGGTGAGACAGAAAACGCGACGAACACCGAGCCAGCGGGCCGTCTGCAACAACTTCTCCAGCAACTGATGCCCGACCCCGGCACCCTTCAGTCCGGGCTTCACGGCGAGAGTGCGCACTTCCGCGAGGTCTTCCCACATGACATGCAGGGCGCCGAAGCCGACCAGCTCGGCGTTGTCGTCGCGCTCGGCGACCCAGAACTCCTGGATGTCCTCGTAAAGCGTCACCGTCGCTTTGTCGAGCAGGATGCGGTCGCGGACGTAGGAGTCAAGGAGCCGACGGATGCCGGCGACATCGCTGGTGCGGGCCCGGCGGACGGTGATGGCTTTTGCGGTGACTTCGGGGTTCTCGCCGGAGGGGCTCTTCGCGGACATGAGCGGACGCTATCGCCCGCCGTCCCTCGATGCCGAGTCGGGGTTCTCCACGGTCGGTCCCCCGACGATCCGTACCGCGTCCTGGAGTGCCTGTCGCTGTTCCTCGCTCATCATGCCGAAGAAGGCGACGAGAGCGGCGGCGGGGTTGTCACTCTGGGACCAGGCGTCGTTCATCAGTGCGGCGGCGTAGGCGGCCCGTGTGGAGACCGCCTCATATCGATAGGCCCGGCCTTCCGCCTCACGGCGCACCCAGCCCTTCTGATGGAGATTGTCCAAAACGGTCATCACCGTGGTGTACGCGATGGACCGTTCCTGCCGAAGGTCTTCCAGGACTTCTCGAACGGTGACCGGGCGGTTCCACTTCCACACCCGCGTCATGACCGCGTCTTCGAGTTCTCCCAATGGGCGAGGCACACCTCAGCACAATAGTGGGGGTTCCGGCTATCGGCGTGACGGACGGGCCTTTCAACGCCAAACAGCAACAAAAAGGGCGTACGACTCCGAAAGCACGGCGGCTCGGGGAGTCGTACGCCGACGGGGGTGCGGCCGGTCAGTCGGCCTGCTTGGTCGCCTCCGCGCGCGCGAGGGCGGCGTCGACGGCCGCGTCCTCCTTGGCCTTGTTGGCCCCGCCCTGGGTCTTCACGATGACTCGGATCAGACCGATGAAGAACACGGCCATCACGACCGGCGGCACGAGCGCGGAGACATAGTCCATGCGTCCAGAGTAGCCACGCGCGGACGGACGACCCGGGCGGGGTGCGGCCTGTCCCGCGTCAGCCCGCGGCCAGCTGCTGCGGCGGGGTCGGCCTGCGGCGCGGGAAGACCTCGCCCGGGGTGGGAATGGGGCGGGAGGGCTTCGGGGCGGCGGGGGCGGGCTTCTCCGCGGGCTTCACCGGCGGCTTGGCCGGCTCCCTGCGCGGTTCGCGCCGAGGCTCCTTGGCGTCCTGTTCCGCCGGACCACCCCCAGCACTCCCGGAGCGCCCCCCGGGGAGCGCCAGAAGACGCGTACGGGAGGCCGGGATCACAGGGGCCACGGGGGCAACGGGGGCAACGGGGGTACGCCGGGCGCTCGTGGCGCTCGTGGCGTCCGCAAGGCGGGCCCTCACGTCGCGTTCGGCCAGCACCTGGCAGCGGCTCAACAAAGCCGCCGCAACAGGGTTGCCGCGCAGCGCCCGGAGTGAGGCCAGGTCGTCGGGCCCGGGCCGGTAGCCGGCGCCCAGCGTCTCCTCCAGCAGCGTGAGGTAGCCGGCGGCGGTGCCGGGCAGTGCGGCGCGGTACCGGGCGAGGTCGGCCACCAGGAAGGCGCGCAGCCGGGCACCCTCACGCTCCGCCTCGTCGAGGGACTCGGCGAGGCGATGGCAGTCCTTGATGTCCTCGGCCGAGGCGGGGGCGGGATGGAGGGCGAGGGCGAGAGCGCGGCGGAGCACACGCAGCTCCTCCACGCCGAACGCCATGCCGCCGCGGGATCCGTATGGCGTGGGCATGCAGCGACAGTACGCGCTAATCAGACAAACTCGTCATAACGGGCGGGTGTGGCGCGACAGGGCCACACCAATGCCGGTCCACGCGGGCCGGCCCGGCGATCACATCCGCGAGACGTTCCGCTCGTACACCAGCCGCAGCCCCACCAGCGTCAGCCAGGGCTCGTGCTCGTCGATCACCGACGACTCCCCCAGCACCATCGGCGCCAGACCGCCCGTGGCGATCACCGTCACGTCGTCCGGGTCCTGCGCGAGCTCCCGCGCCATCCGGCTCACCACGCCGTCGACCTGCCCGGCGAAGCCGTACACGATCCCGGACTGCATCGCCTCGACCGTGTTCTTCCCGATCACGCTCCGCGGCCGGGCCACCTCGATCTTCCGCAGCTGCGCCCCCTTCACCCCGAGCGCCTCCACGGAGATCTCGATACCGGGGGCGATGACCCCGCCGACGTACTCCCCGCGCGCGGACACCGCGTCGAACGTCGTCGCCGTACCGAAGTCCACGACGATCGCCGGCCCGCCGAACAACTCGACGGCCGCCACCGCGTTGATGATCCGGTCCGCGCCGACCTCCTTGGGGTTGTCGGTGAGGATCGGCACCCCCGTCTTCACCCCGGGCTCGACCAGCACGGCCGGCACGTCGCCGTAGTAACGCCGCGTCACCTCACGCAGCTCGTGCAGCACGGACGGCACGGTCGCGCAGATCGCGATCCCGTCGATGCCGTCGCCCAGTTCGTCCCCGAGGAGCGGATGCATGCCCATCAGGCCCTGGAGCAGTACCGCCAGCTCGTCCGCCGTCCGGCGGGCGTCCGTGGAGATCCGCCAGTGCTCGACGATGTCCTCGCCGTCGAACAGCCCGAGGACGGTGTGCGTGTTGCCTACGTCGATCGTGAGGAGCATCGCGACTACTCCGCCTCGCGCAGATCGAGGCCGATGTCGAGGATCGGCGAGGAGTGGGTGAGTGCCCCGACGGCGAGGTAGTCGACCCCGGTGTCGGCGTACACGCGCGCGTTGGCCAGCGTCAGCCGGCCGGAGGCCTCCAGGGCGGCCCGCCCGTGCACGAGCGCGACCGCCTCCTCGCACTCGCCGGGCGTGAAGTTGTCCAGCAGGATCAGGTCGGCGCCCGCGTCCACGACCTCCCGCAGCTGGTGCAGGGTGTCGACCTCGACCTCGATCGGCACGTCCGGGAAGGCCTCCCGGACGGCCTTGAAGGCCTGCGCGACACCACCGGCGGCGACCACGTGGTTGTCCTTGACCAGCGCCGCGTCGGACAGCGACATCCGGTGGTTGACCCCGCCCCCGCACCGCACCGCGAACTTCTCCAGCGACCTGAGCCCGGGAGTCGTCTTCCGCGTGTCCCGCACGCGTGCCTTGGTGCCCTCCAGCGCGTCCGCCCACGCGCGTGTGGCGGTCGCGATGCCGGAGAGCCGGCACAGCAGGTTGAGCGCGCTGCGCTCGGCGGTGAGGAGGTCACGCGTACGCGTGGTGACCGACAGGAGCGTCTGTCCCGCATCCACCCGGTCGCCGTCCTCGACGTGCCGCTCGACCTCGAACTCGTCCTCGCAGACCACCGAGACGACCGCCTCGGCGACCCTGAGGCCGGCCACGACGCCCGCCTCGCGCGCGACGAAGTCGGCGGTGGCGACGGCGTCCTCGGAGATGGTCGCGACGGTCGTCACGTCCACGCCGTGGTCGAGGTCCTCCTGGATGGCCACGTTGGCGATGTCCTCGACCTCCACGGGGTCGAGCCCGGCGTCGGCCAGGAGCTGCGCGAGCGCGGGGTCGAGCCCGCACTCCAGGTACTCGTCGTCGCCGATGCCGGCGTCCGCGCCACAGGCGCAGCCGTCGCCGCAACCGCCGGACGAGGCGAGGGGAAGGTCGTCGGTGCTCACTGCTGTCACTGCTCCTGAAGGTGCTGCCGGGTCGGGGGGAAGTCTGCGGTATCGGTGGTGTGTACGGCGAGGGTCCGGTCGGGATTCAGTCGTACGACGATGTGGCGGCGCCACGCCGGGTCGTCCCGGTCGGGCTCGTCCTCGCGCCAATGGCAGCCGCGAGTCTCCTCGCGCAGCAGGGCCGCGGCCGCCAGGACACGGGCCACGCACAGGAGGTTGGTGGCCTCCCAGGTGTCGACGCCGGGCTCGGCCGTCTTGCCGTTCTCGGCGAGGGCGTCCCGGGCGTCGGCATGCAGCTGCTGCAACAGGTCGGCGGCCCTGGACAGGGACTCGGCCGAGCGCAGCACACCCGCGCCCTGCGTCATGATCCGCTGGATCGCGAACCGGGCCTCGGGGGCGAGCAGGGGGTGGGCGGGCGTCTCGGGGTGCTCGACGGGTACCGGCACGCGCGCGTGGAGGCCGTTCGCCTTCTGGACCGCCGCGATGTCGGCCACGATGCGCTCGGCGTAGACCAGGCCCTCCAACAGGGAGTTGGAGGCGAGCCGGTTCGCGCCGTGCACACCGGTGCAGGCGACCTCGCCGCACGCGTACAGGCCCGGGACGGTCGTACGGCCCCGGGAGTCGGTGCGCACGCCGCCGGAGGCGTAGTGGGCGGCCGGTGCGACCGGGATGGGCTCGGTGACCGGGTCGATGCCGTGGGCGCGGCACGCGGCGAGGATGGTCGGGAAGCGGTGTTCCCACATCTCGGCGCCGAAGTGCCGGGCGTCGAGGAACATGTGCTCGGCGTCCTGCTCCTGCATGCGGCGCGTGATGCCCTTGGCGACGATGTCCCGCGGCGCCAGCTCGGCCAGTTCGTGCCGGCCGAGCATGAAGCGGACCCCGTCGGCGTCGACCAGGTGGGCACCCTCGCCGCGCACGGCCTCGGAGACCAGCGGCTGCTGTCCCTCCGCGTCCGGGCCGAGGAACAGCACGGTGGGGTGGAACTGCACGAACTCCAGGTCGCTGACCTCGGCGCCCGCGCGCAGGGCGAGCGCCACGCCGTCGCCGGTCGACACGGACGGGTTGGTGGTCGCGGAGAACACCTGGCCCATGCCGCCGGTCGCGAGGACGACTGCCGGGGCCCGCACGGCACCCACGCCGTCGTGCTGACCCTCGCCCATGACGTGCAGGGTGACACCCGCCGTACGGCCGTCGGCGTCGGTCAGCAGGTCGAGCACGAGCGCGTTCTCGATCGTGCGCAGTCCCCGCGCGCGTACGGCCTCGACGAGCGCCCGGGAGATCTCCGCTCCGGTCGCGTCGCCGCCCGCGTGCGCGATCCGGCGCCGGTGATGGCCGCCCTCGCGGGTGAGCTCGAGGTCGCCCGCCTCGGACTCGTCGAAGTGCGCGCCGGTCGCGATCAGGCGGCGTACGGCGTCGGGTCCCTCGGTGACGAGGATCCGTACGGCCTCCTCGTCGCACAGGCCCACGCCCGCGACCAGCGTGTCCTCCAGGTGCTGTTCCGGGGTGTCGCCCTCACCCAGGGCCGCGGCGATGCCGCCCTGCGCCCAGCGGGTGGAGCCGTCGTCGAGGCGGGCCTTGGTGACGACGACGGTCCTGAGGCCCTCCGCCTCGCAGCGCAGGGCCGCGGTGAGGCCGGCGACGCCGGAGCCGACGACCACGACGTCCGCGTCGATGGACCACCCGGGCGCGGGTGCGTGCAGTCGTATGCCTGTGCTGGTCACGAGGCGGCTCCGAAGGTCAGGGGGATGTTGTCGATCAGCCGGGTCGTCCCCACCCGGGCGGCGACGGCGAGGACGGCCTCGCCGGTGAAGTCGTCGTCGATCTCGCCGAAGTCGGCCGGGTCGACGAGCGCGAGGTAGTCCAGGGCGAGCGGCGGGTCCTGGCGGGCGGCGTCGTCCAGGATCAGACGGGCGGCCGCGCGGACGGCCGAGGGGGCACCGGGCAGGGCTTTGGCGACGGCGTGTGCGTCGGCGGCCGCGCGGGACTCGCCGAGGGCGCTCAGGGCTTCGGCACGCGCGTGCGTGGCGGGCACTTCGCGGGCCCGCGCGCGCAGCGCCTCCTGTGCGGCGTGCCGGTCGCGGCCCGCGAACAGGGCGCGGGAGAGCGCGAGTGCCGTGCGCCGTTCCCGCGGCGTGAGGTAGCGGTTGCGGCTGGACAGGGCCAGGCCGTCCTCCTCGCGCACCGTGGGCACGCCGACGATCTCGACGCCGAAGTTCAGGTCGCGCACCATCCGGCGGATCAGGGCGAGCTGCTGGGCGTCCTTCTGGCCGTAGAGGGCGATGTCGGGGCGGGTGAGGTGGAGCAGCTTGGCGACGACGGTGAGCATGCCGTCGAAGTGTCCGGGGCGCGAGGCGCCCTCCAGGCGCTCTCCCATCGGGCCCGCGCTGATGCGCACCTGGGGCTCGCCGCCGGGGTAGACCTCGTCGACGGAGGGCGCGAAGACGGCGTCCGCGCCGGCGTCCTCGGCGATCTTGAGGTCGGCGTCCAGGGTGCGCGGGTAGCGGTCGAGGTCCTCGCCCGCGCCGAACTGGAGGGGGTTCACGAAGACGGTGACGACGACCTCGCCGTCCGCTCCGGCGATCTCGCGCGCGGTGCGGATGAGGGTGGCGTGGCCGTCGTGCAGGGCACCCATGGTCATCACGACGGCCCGGCGGCCCACGCGCGTGCGTGCGTGGAGTTCGTCGGCGGTGCGCAGCAGGGTCGTGGTCATCGGGCGTCTCCCTCGGCGCCGTCGGTCCCGGTGGCGAGTACCCCCAGGAGGTCCTCGGCGAGCTCCGGCTTCAGCAGTCCGTGGGCGAGCGCGCGGTCGGCGGTCGCGCGCGCCATCGCCAGATAGCCCGCGACCGTCTGCGGGGCGTGCTCGCGCAGTTCCGTGACGTGCGCGGCGACGGTTCCCGCGTCCCCGCGCGCGACGGGTCCGGTGAGGGCCGCGTCGCCGGAACGCAGGGCGTTGTCCAGGGCGGCGCCGAGCAGCGGGCCGAGCATCCGGTCGGGGGCCTCGACACCCGCCGAGCGCAGCAGCTCCATGGCCTGTGCGACCAAGGTGACCAGGTGGTTGGCGCCGAGGGCGAGGGCCGCGTGGTACAGCGGGCGCTTCTCCTCCTCGATCCACTCGGGCTCGCCGCCCATCTCGATGACGAGGGCCTCTGCGGCCAGCCGCAGTTCCTCGGGGGCGGTGACGCCGAAGGAGCAGCCCGCGAGGCGCTGGACGTCGACGGGGGTGCCCGTGAAGGTCATCGCCGGGTGCAGGGCCAGCGGCAGGGCGCCCGCGCGCAGGGCGGGGTCCAGGACCTTCGCGCCGTAGCGCCCGGAGGTGTGCACGAGCAGCTGCCCCGGACGCACGGCACCGGTCTCGGCGAGGCCCTCGACGAGGCCGGGCAGGGTGTCGTCGGGGACGGTCAGCAGCACCAGGTCGGCGCGCTGCAGGACGTCGGCGGGAGTGACGAGCGGGACGTCGGGGAGCATCAGCGCGGCCCGCCGCCGGGAGGCGTCGGAGACCCCGGAGACGGCCACCGGCCGGTGTCCGGCGAGTTGGAGGGACGCGGCGAGCGTCGGCCCCACCCGGCCGGCGCCGACGACGCCGACGGTGAGCCGCGCGGGGCGGTCCTTGCTGTCTGGCTGTTGGACTGTACTCACGCGACGGCGGCCTTCCCGTTCCAGTCCGCATCTGGGTACCGGACGATTTCTCGTCATGTTAACGCGATCGGTTCGAGGGGCGTCCGGTTGTCCACAGGCTGTGGGTTTCCGTGGGCCGCCGGCCGCGGAAATGGGCTGCCCCTGTCCGGGGGCGCGGGAGATGATCCGCGCATGAGTGACACAGCGGGGCACAAGGCCGTGCCGACGGCGGACGAGGGACGAGCGCAGCAGGTCACGGAGGGGGAGCCGTCGGAGCAACTCACCGAGGAGGAACGGCTCCTGCGGCGCCGCGCACGGCGCATCAGCGCCTACCGGAGCGCGGGGCGCACGCTGGCGCGCCTGGAAATGCTCGCGCCCCTCCGTGAACGCCTGGCGCTGTTCGACGGGGCGGACGCCCTCCACGACCTGGACGAGCCGTCCGACCTGTACGGCAACGGCATCGTCGCTGCCCTGGAGGAGAAGGTCGCGGGTCTCCTCGGCAAGGAGGCCGCCGCCTTCTTCCCGACCGGCACGATGGCCCAGCAGGTGGCGCTGCGCTGCTGGGCGGGCCGCACCGGAAACCCCACCGTCGCCCTGCACGCCCTGGCCCACCCCCAGGTGCACGAGCGCGACGCCTTCCGGGAGGTCTCCGGTCTGCGCCCGGTCCCTGTGACGAGCGAGCCGCGACAGCCCACGGCGGACGAGATACGCGGCTTCGAGGAGCCCTTCGGGGCGCTGATGCTGGAACTGCCCCTGAGGGACGCCGGATTCCTGCTGCCCACCTGGGAGGAGCTCAGCGAGCTCGTGGCGGCGGCGCGCGAGCGGGATGCGGTGGTGCACTTCGACGGGGCCCGTCTGTGGGAGACCACCGTCCACTTCGGCCGCCCCCTGGCCGAGATCGCGGACCTCGCGGACAGCGTCTACGTGTCGTTCTACAAGTCCCTCCAGGGCTTCGGCGGGGCCGCGCTCGCCGGCCCGGAGAGCCTGATCGAGGAGGCCAAGACCTGGCGGCACCGGTACGGCGGCGCGATCTTCCAGCAGTTCCCGACCGCCCTGTCGGCCCTCGCCGGGCTGGAACACGAACTGCCCAGGCTGCCCGAGTACGTGACCCACGCGCGCGTGGTGGCCGCCGCGCTGCGCGAGGGGTTCGCTCAGGCCGGGGTGCCGTGGGCACGGGTCCACCCCGAGGTGCCGCACACCTTCGACTTCCAGGTCTGGCTGCCGTACGGCGTCGACGAGGTCTCCGAGGCGGCGATCCGGCAGTCGGAGGAGACGGGGACGGCCCTGTTCATCAACCCCTGGAACGAGAAGGGTCCGGGCCTGGCCATGACCGAGGTCTACGTCCGTGCCGCCGCCCTGGAGTGGACGGCGGCCGACGTGAGGGCGGCGGCCGCCGAGTTCGCCGCCCGGCTGCGGGAGGTCGCCGGCTAGGGGGTCAGCAGCCGGGGCGGGCCCGCCGGTGCAGCCGACGGCGCAGGGCGTGCCGTAGCCGCGCCCGGGCGGGCCGCTCCGCCAGGACCGCCCGGGACCGCCGGTACTCGCGCAGGGCGCGCACGATCCGCAGGTCGTGGGTGCCGGGCGCGGGCGGGACGGGGGTGCCGAGGTGCCGGGCGCGGTAGGTGTCGAGGAGGTGCTGCTGGGTGATGCTCATGACCCCAGGCTGCGCGGCCACGGCGGAGGCGTCGCGTCGATTGACGGCCCCTGTCAATCGAGGGCGGCGTTGTCAGTGGCGGGGTGCACCATGAGGTCATGAGCGTGCGCATCGACATCGCGGGGCTGCGGCCGGAGAGGGTCGCCGTCGTGCCCTCGCCCCTGGCCGAGCTCGGCATGGCGCTGCACGCGCTGGCCGAACCGGGGCACCATCCGGGACTCCAGGCCTGGGTGACGGGCGTGACCGCGCGGCTCGACCCTCATCTGGCCGACCGGATGTGCGAGGCGGACTTCCTGTGGCGCACGACGTTCTCGGACCTGTTCATGCCTTTCGCCGGCGTCGCGGGCCGGAGCACGCTCCCCGGGGCCTGCATCGCCGAGGACCTGGACCTGCTCGACAAGCTGACGGACGAGCAGTTCGTGGACGCGGCCCTGGAGTTCACCTGCGCGCTGCCGTACGGCTCGCCCGGCCCGAGCGTGCTCCGCGACAGCTCACTGCACCGGCGTGCCCTGGAGCTGGCCGCGTCGCGCGGACCGCAGCAGGTGCGGTTCACCGAGCGGCTGCTGGCCGACCCGCCGCGGATCAGGGCCTGGTTCCGGCAGTTCGTGGAGGACTGCGACGAGGCGTTCTTCGCGGACACCTGGTCGCGGCTGCGCCACCAGCTCGCCGCGGACGCCCGCCACAAGACGGACCTGCTGCGCCGCAAGGGCCTCGCGGAAGCGCTGACCGCGGTGTCGCCGGCGGTCACGCTCGACGAGGCAGCGAGCCGCATCACGGTCGACAAGCTGGGCATCGGACACAGCGCCACGGCGGAGGGAGGTCTGCTGCTGATCCCGACGAGCCTGGGCTGGCCGCACCTGAGCGTCCTGCACCGGTACGGCTGGCAGCCCGCCCTGCACTACCCGGTCGGCTCCCCCGAGCTCGCCTCCCCGCCCTCGGTCGAGCAGCTGGCCCTGCGGCTGACCGCGCTCTCCCATCCCGTCCGGATGCGCCTGTGCCGGCATCTGGCCCGCAGCGCCTACACCACCAGCGAGCTCGCCCAGGTGCACGGCATGACCGCCCCGGAGATATCCCGGCACCTGAGCGTCCTGAAGAAGGCGGGCCTGATCACCACCCGCCGCCGCGGCCGGTACGTCCTGCACCAGCTGGACGTCACCCTGGTGGCGCGGCTGGGCAGCGACTTCCTGGAAGGGATATTGAGGTAGCCCGAGCTCCGGACGAGTCTTGCCGTGGGGCCGTGTCTCAGCCCTGCCCGCCCGCGCGCACCACCCCTGTCTCGTAGGCGAGCACCACCACCTGCACCCGGTCCCTGAGGCCCAGCTTGGTCAGGATGCGGCCGACATGGGTCTTCACCGTCGCCTCGGACAGCACCAGCCGGGCCGCGATCTCGCCGTTGGACAGCCCCTGCGCGACCAGCACCATGACCTCGCGCTCGCGGCCGGTGAGCCGCTCCAGCTCCTTGTGCTGGGGCTCCTTGCCGGTGGCGGGCAGCATGGGTGCGAACCGGTCCAGCAGGCGCCGGGTCGTCGAGGGGGCGACCACGGCGTCGCCGCTGTGCACCGAGCGGATCGCGGTGAGCAGCTCGCCGGGGGGCACGTCCTTGAGCATGAAACCGGAGGCGCCCGCCTTCAGTCCGGAGAAGGCGTACTCGTCGAGGTCGAAGGTGGTCAGGATCAGCACCTTCGGCGGCTCGGGCTCCGAGCAGATGCGGCGGGTGGTCTCCACACCGTCGAGCTTCGGCATGCGGACGTCCATCAGGACCACGTCCACGGCGGTCGAGCGCAGCACCTGGAGGGCCTCCACACCGTCCCCCGCCTCCGCGACGACCTCCATGTCCGGCTGGGCTGCGAGCACCATCCGGAACCCGGTGCGCAGCAGCACCTGGTCGTCGACGAGCATCACGCGGATCGTCATCGGGCCTCTTCCGTTTCCTCGGGGTCGTACGGCATGTCGCCAGGGGGCGTGACAGGTGTCAACAGGGGGCGCGCGTCGGTGTCAATGCGCTGGTTTGAGCGGCAGGAGCGCACTGATGCGGAATCCTCCGCCGGGGCGGGGGCCCGCGTCCAGGGTGCCGCCGACCATGCCGACCCGCTCACGCATGCCGATCAGGCCGTGGCCCGCGCCGTCGGCGCCGCCCTCCTCGTACAGCTCGTGCGGGGCGCCCTTGCCGTCGTCCTCGACGAGCAGGCCCAGGCCGTCGTCGAAATAGACCAGGCGCACGCTCGCACCCGCGTTCGGCCCGCCGTGCTTGCGCGTGTTGGTGAGCGCCTCCTGCACGATGCGGTACGCCGTGAGCTCGACGCCGCTGGGCAGCGGGCGCGGGGTGCCCTCGATCTTGAAGTCGACGGGGAGTCCGGAGCCGCGGCACTGATCGACGAGGTCCTCGATCTGCTCGACGTCGGGCTGCGGGACGTACTCACCGCCCTCCTGGTGCTCGCCGGTGCGCAGCACGCCCAGCAGGCGCCGCATCTCGGCGAGGGCCTGGCGGCCGGTGGAGGAGATGGTTTCCAGGGCCTTCTTGGCCTGGTCGGGCGCGGCGTCCAGGACATAGGCGGCGCCGTCGGCCTGGACGACCATGACGGACACGTTGTGCGCGACGACGTCGTGCAGTTCGCGGGCGATCCGGGCGCGTTCGGCGGCGACGGCGACCTTGGCCTGTGCCTCGCGCTCCTTCTCCAGGCGGGCGTTGCGCTCCTCCAGCTGCGCGAAGTAGGCGCGGCGGGTGCGGATCGAATCGCCGAGCACCCAGGCCAGGGCGAAGGGCACGGTCAGGAAGATCATCATCGCGACATTGCCGAGTGCGCCGGAGTTCTCCAGCGGCCAGCGCAGCTGGGCGGCAGTGGCCGCGCACAGGCCGATCGTCAGCGCCAGCCGGGAGGCCCACCGGGCACCGGTGGCCGCCACCGTGTAGACGATCACCAGGAAGGCGAAGTCGGCGGCCGTGGTCTCCACGTCCAGCGCCAGCTGGACCACGCCGAGTCCGATGGCCAGCAGCAGCATCCGCTCCGGCATGCGCCTGCGCAGCGCCACGACCAGGCACAGGAGCAGGACGACGGGAACGATGACCGACGGGGACTTCGTCCCCTGGGACTCCCCCCCGGCGGTCCCGCTCGCGAGCGAGATCCCGAACAGGAAGACGGCCCAGAAGACGTCCACCCCTGTCGGGTGTCTGCGGAGGAAGTCATAGAGGCGTTGCACGTAACCCAGCGTAGGGAAGCGTGATGTGTGCAGGGGTCAACCGGAGGACCGATCCGTACCGCCCGCGCGTACTCCCCAAGGTGGAGGTCCCGTTCCCCTGTGCGCCTAGCCTGACCGCGTGACCAATGACACGACCGGCGGCTGGAGCGGTTGGCGGGCCGCCGCCGAGGCCGCCCTGTACGGCCCGGACGGCTTCTACCGCAGGCCGGAGGGGCCCGCCGGACACTTCCGTACGTCCGTGCACGCCTCCCCGTTGTTCGCGAGGGCCGTGGCCCGGCTGCTGTGCCGCCTCGACGAGGCGCTGGACCGGCCCACCCGGCTCGACTTCGTCGACATGGCCGCGGGTCGGGGCGAGCTGGCGGCCGGCGTCCTCGCCGCGCTGCCCGCGGAGGTGAACGCACGCACGCGCGTGTACGCCGTCGAGGTCGCCGACCGCCCCGCCGCCCTCGATCACCGGATCGAGTGGCTGCCCGAACCGCCGAAGGACATCACCGGGCTGCTGTTCGCCAACGAATGGCTGGACAACGTACCGGTGGAGATCGCCGAGACGGACTCCTCGGGCCTGCCGCGACGGGTTCTCGTACGAGGCGACGGTCGCGAACGTCTCGGGGAAGCGGTCGCCGGCGCGGACGCCGAGTGGCTGGACCGGTGGTGGCCGCTGCCGGCCGAGGAGGGACTGCGGGCCGAGATCGGCCTGCCCCGGGACGAGGCGTGGGCGTCGGCGGTGGCCACGGTCGGCCGGGGGCTCGCGGTGGCCGTCGACTACGCGCACACGGCGTCCTCGCGCCCCCTCTTCGGGACGCTCACCGGCTTCCGTGAGGGGCGCGAGTGCGCACCCGTACCGGACGGGTCGTGCGATCTCACGGCCCATGTGGCGCTGGACGCGTGCGCGCTCCCCGGAGGGCGCGTGCTGACCCAGCGCGCTGCCCTGCGCGCCCTGGGCATCGAAGGCGCCCGCCCCCCGCTCTCACTGGCATCCACACAACCCGCTGAGTACCTACGCGCCCTCGCGCGCGCCGGAGAGGCCGCCGAACTGACCGCGCCGGGCGGACTCGGCGACTTCGGCTGGCTGCTCCAGCCCGTCGGCGTCGACGGGCTACTTGTCGATGTCCCCGACCACGAAGAACAGTGACCCCAGAATCGCGACCATGTCCGCCACCAGCGTGCCCGGCAGCAGCTCCACCAGCGCCTGGATGTTGTTGTACGAGGCCGAGCGCAGCTTCAGCCGGTACGGGGTCTTCTCGCCCTTGCTGACGAGGTAGTAGCCGTTGATGCCGAGCGGGTTCTCGGTCCACGCGTAGGTGTGCCCCTCGGGCGCCTTGAGAACCTTGGGCAGGCGCTGGTTGATCGGACCGGGCGGCAGTTCGGCGAGCCGGTCCAGGCAGGCGTCGGCGAGGTCGAGGGCGTTGTGCGTCTGCTCCAGGAGGACCTCGAAGCGGGCCAGGCAGTCGCCCTCCTCGCGGGTCACCACCTTCAGGGTGCCCTGGAGTTCCCCGTAGGCGAGGTACGGCTCGTCGCGGCGCAGGTCGAAGTCGACGCCCGAGGCACGCGCGACGGGGCCGCTGACGCCGTACGCGTGGACGGTCTCCGGGGCGAGGACGCCCACGTCCCTGGTGCGCCCCCGGAAGATCTCGTTGCCGAGCACCAGGTCGTCGAAGCGGTCCATGCGCGAGCGCACGGCGGAGACAGCAGCACGCGCGCGCGTGCTCCAGCCGGCCGGCAGGTCCTCCTTGAGGCCGCCGACGCGGTTGAACATGTAGTGCATCCGGCCGCCGGAGACCTCCTCCATCACGTTCTGGAGGACCTCCCGCTCCCGGAAGGCGTAGAAGACCGGGGTGATGCCGCCGAGTTCCAGCGGGTACGAGCCCAGGAACATCAGGTGGTTCAGCACCCGGTTGAGCTCGGCGAGCAACGTACGCGTCCACACCGCGCGCGTGGGCACCTCCATGCCGAGCATCCGCTCCACGGCGAGGACCACGCCCAGCTCGTTGGAGAAGGCCGACAGCCAGTCATGGCGGTTGGCGAGCATGATGATCTGGCGGTAGTCGCGCGCCTCGAAGAGCTTCTCCGCGCCGCGGTGCATGTAGCCGATCACCGGCTCCGCGCTCATGATGCGCTCACCGTCCAGGACCAGCCTCAGACGCAGCACGCCGTGGGTGGACGGGTGCTGCGGTCCGATGTTGAGCACCATGTCGGTGCTCTCCGCGGCGCCGCCGATGCCGACCGTGGTCTCCGTCGTAGGAGTCATGGACACAGTCTCTCCTACGTACGCTGGCCCCATGGAGACGGGGAGCGGGCAGGACACAGGGGTCGCGGGCGACGAACCGGTGTGGACCGGGCTGCCGCCGGGGCTGCTGCGGATGCGGCGGCTGTTGCTGGTGGTGTGGCTGGGACTGCTCGCGGTGGCCCTCGGGCTGCTGCTCGGGCTGTTGTGCGGGCCGGTGTGGGCGATGTTCGCCCTGCTCCCGCTGGCCCTCCTCGGGTGGGGCTGGGTGGTGCTCGGCCGCAACTGGCGCTCCTGGCGCTACGCCGAGCGCGCCGACGACCTGCTGATCAGCCGGGGTGTGCTGTGGCGCGAGGAGACCGTCGTGCCGTACGGCCGCATGCAGCTGGTGGAGGTCACCTCCGGGCCCGTGGAGCGGCACTTCGGGTTGGCCAGCGTCCAGCTGCACACCGCCGCCGCGGCGACCGACGCGACCATCCCCGGCCTCGACCCGGCCGAGGCGGAGCGGCTGCGGGACCGGCTCACCGAACTCGGCGAGGCCCGATCGGCGGGCCTGTGACGACGCAGGGCGTCGACGACGCCGTACAGGAGAAGCCGGAGAAGGAACCCGTCGCGGAGCGGCGGCTGCATCCCATAACGCCGCTCAGGCGGGCGTGGGCGCCGGTCGCCGTCGTCATCGGGTGGGCCGTGCACGACCCCGACCAGGCGCAGCGCCAGCTGACCCGGCTGACGACCACCACCCTGTTGCTCGCGCTCGCCGTCATCGTCCCGGGCGCCGCTTTGTACGGCTTTCTCACCTGGTGGTTCACCCACTTCGCGGTGACCGACTCCGAACTGCGCATCCGCACCGGCCTGTTGTTCAGGCGCACCGCGCACATCCGGCTGGAGCGGATCCAGGCGATCGACGTCACCCAGCCGCTCCTCGCGCGCGTGGCGGGTGTCGCGAAGCTCAGGCTGGATGTCGTCGGCACCGACAAGAAGGACGAGCTGGCCTTCCTCGGGGAGCGCGAGGCGCGGACCCTGCGCGC
Organism: Streptomyces sp. NPDC005303; assembly: GCF_040607335.1. Taxonomy (NCBI): domain Bacteria; kingdom Bacillati; phylum Actinomycetota; class Actinomycetes; order Kitasatosporales; family Streptomycetaceae; genus Streptomyces; species Streptomyces sp. NPDC005303. The sequence goes on from NZ_JBEXGM010000034.1 coordinate 51,685, forward strand.
GGAACTCCTCGCGCGCGCCGCCGGGTTCGCTCCCGAGACCGCGCACGAGGTCGGCGAGGCTCCGGCGCGTGAGCTGCTGCGCACGCCCCCGCGTGACCTCGCGCTCTCCCTCGTGCTGACGGGCGCCACCTGGGGCGCGCTGGTCGCCGCCCTCGTCGTACCGCCGCTGCTGTGGTGGGCCACCCACAGCCTGTGGACGGTCCTCGCGACCGCCCTGCCGCTGCTCGGCGCGGCGGGGGCGAGCAGTGTGGGGCGGTTCGTCTCCGAGTACGACTGGACGGTGGGCGAGTCCCCGGACGGACTGCGCATCGACCACGGCCTCCTGGACCGCACCCACGAGACGGTGCCGCCGGGGCGGGTGCAGACCGTACGGATCGTGGAGCCGCTGCTGTGGCGGCGGCGCGGCTGGGTGCGCGTCGAACTGGACGTGGCCGGGTCGTCCAACTCCGTGCTGGTGCCGGTCGCCCCGCGCGAGGCCGCCGAGGCGGTCGTCGCGCGCGTGCTGCCCGGGGTGACCGTGCCGCCGCTGTCGGCACTGTCCCGGCCCCCGCGGCGGGCGGGGCGGTGCGTGCCCCTGTGGTGGCGCGGCTACGGACTCGCTGTCACCGACGCGGTGTTCGCCTCCCGTCAGGGGCTGTTGCGCCGGAGCCTGGCGCTCGTCCCGCACGCGAAGGTCCAGAGCGTACGGATCACTCAGGGGCCGTGGGAGCGGCTGTGGCGGGTCGCCGACGTTCATGTGGACACGGGAGCGAACAAGACCGTCACGGCCCGCCTGAGGGACGCTCAGGAGGCCGCGGCGCTGCTCGGTGCGCAGGCGGAGAGGTCGCGGACGGGACGGAAAGGGGCACGGCCCGACCGCTGGATGGTCTGACCGTGCCCCTCGCGAGCAGCCGTACGTCGGTCAGGAGACCGCGCTGCGCAGTCCCTGCAGGTTGATCTGTTCCGTCTCGTCGTGGGCCGTCAGGTCGATGACCTGGCCGACCCCCCGCGACTCCTCGTCGGCCGGCTTGAACTCCGCCTCCGACTCGGCCTTGTGCAGAGCGAGGGCCTCCTGGCCGACGACATCGGCGAGGTCCTCGTTCTGCACGGCCTCCAGGGCGTCCCGCGAGGCCCCCGCCTTCGTGCCGAAGAAGTCGAACCCGCCCTCGACCCGCGGGCGCCGCACGGGAGCCGCGGGCACGACCGCCACCGCGGTGGGCGCGATGAAGTGACCGGCGGGCTGCTGCTGCGGCTGGGCGGCTCTCGCCGTGGTGGTGGCGGCCGCGCGCTCATGCCCGTCGACCGCCTCGAGCTTCCCCCGCGCCTCGTCCTCCTGCGCGGCCTCCGCCCCGGTACCGCCGGTGTCCGCCGCGGCGGAACCGGCGTTCACCGGCTCGCCCTCGGACTCAGCCTTGGTCCCGGGCTTGGCCGCCGTCCTGGCTTCTGCCTTGGCCGCCGTCCTCGCTTCTGCCTTGGGCGCGGTCCTGGCTTCCGCCTTGGCCTTCGTCGTGACCTCTGTCTTGGCCAGAGCCTTGGCCTTGGACAGAGCCTCGGCCTTGGCCGGGGCCTCCGTCCTCGCCCCCCGGGCTCCGTCCGCGTCGCCGCCGCCCTCGTCGAGCCGCTTCAGCGCCGCGTTCGCCCGCAGGAACAACCGCGACCCCTCCGGGGAGAAGATCGCGGGCCGCTCCGGCTTCTCCTCAGAAGCCTCCGCGGCCTCGGACCCTGCCTCGGCCTCGGTCCCCGCCTCGGTCTCGGTCTCGGGCCCGTCGTCCCCGGCAGTTACCGCGTCGGCCTCCGCCTCGGCCTCCGCCGCCGGCGGCAGCGCACGCGCCGGGGCGGCCTCTATCTCCAGCAGCCGGCGCCCCTCCAGGGCGCTCGCCCGCTCCGTCTCCGCCGTGGCGTACCGCCGCAGCAGCGCCGCGTGCTCGTTGCGCAGGCCCGCCAGCTCGGCGCGCTTGGCGCGCAGCCGCTGCTCCAGCTTGACGCGCAGCTCCCGCGACTCCTCGAGGTCGGTCTCGAGTTCGGCGACCCGCTCCTCGTGCCGCCACTCGTCGCTCGCACGCGCGCGCGTGAGGTCGGCGACCTGCTTGCCCGCCTGCGCGTCCCAACGGCGCATGACGGCCGCCCCGACGACCGCGACCGCCGCGGCGAACGCGGCTATCACGCGCAGCACGGCCTGCTGCGAGAAGACCCAGGGGCCGAAGGCACAGACGAGGGAGACGCCTGCGATCGCCGACGGAGGCAGCAGCCTGTGCAAAGGCGGGGAATGGCGGTGACGTCCACGTGGCATGGCCAGAAACTTACCGCGAGTAGGCGAACCTTGGTGCCCCGCCCCGTAAAAACACAGCCACCCCTCGGCTTCACACGACATCAGGAATCGGAGCGGCCGTCGAATTCGGCGTATTGATCACTCGTCGATCACTCACCGATCACTCGCCGTTCGCTGATCACCGGTCAGCAGCCCGCTCATCCACTCCAACGTCGCCGGGATCTCTCGCCGCCAGGTGGTGAAGTTGTGCCCGCCGCTTTCGAGGATGATCGACGAGATCCGAGTCGTTTCCGTCGCCTTCACCCGCTCTATGAACTTCAGGGTGTCCTTGTAGTTCTTCTCGCCCACCTTGCTGCTGCTGACGAGCAGTGAGGTGTCCGGAGCGGGAAGGTGCTTGAGGCACCACCACAGGTTCGCGCGGTCGCGCAGCGCCTTGTCGCCCTGGAACAGGTCGCCCGTGGTGGGGTCGACGGGCGCGTTGTAGTACGGGGACAGGCCCGCCCCGGCGACGTACACCTTGGGGTGGTGCATGGCGAGCTTCAGCGCGCAGTAGCCGCCCGTGGAGTCCCCGATGATTCCCCAGTTGCCCAGCTCCCTGCCCACCCTGTAGTGCTCGTTGATCGCTTTCGGAAGGTCCTTCGCGAAGAACGTCTCGGTCTGCGGGCCGTCCGGAACGTTCGCGCACTCGGTGTCCCGGGGCGGTGCCACGGTCGGCCGCAGCATCACGAGGATCATCGGCTGCATACGGCCGCTCTTGGTGAGTTCCAGAGCTGTGCGCGGATAGTGGAGCTTGTCCACCAGCGCTCGCGCGGTGCCCGGATAACCGGTGAGCACGACGGCCGCGGGGAAGGTACGCGTCCGATAGCGCTCCTGGAAATACTCCGGCGGGAGATAGACGTACGCGGGGCTGGCGATGTGGGACTTGGGGCCGACGATGTCGACCGTCTGGACCTGCCCGGCCGACGACGGCCGAAAGCCGCCCTTGCCGGGCACGTCCCCTATCTCCGTCACCGTCAGGGGTCCTCTCGACCGTTCGCCCGGGTTGTGGTCGACCACCACGCCCTGGTCGGTCTCCTGCCCGAACAGGTCGGCCCAGGAGGCGTAGAACCCGAAGGCCTGGTTCGCGACGAGTCCTACCGACACGAAGATCAGGACCTGCGTCGCGAGCAGCAGCCCGATACGGGCGCTGACGGACCGCCAGCCCCGGCGCGCCAGCCGTGGCCAGAGCCACACCGTGCCGGCGAACAGCGTCACGGCGGCCAGGACCGCCGGCACCAGCGTGTTGTTGCTCGTGAGACCCATTGCTTGCTTTCGCTTTCCTCGGCCTTTGAAACGGCTTTGAGGAGATGAGTGAACCTCTCCTCACGAGACACCGTCCTAGAGGGCGCAATGTCGCCGGATGCCCGAATCGGTGCTCCGGATCCAGAGTCACTCGCAGAACCATGGGATGCGATGTCTGTCAGGACAGATGAGGAAATGTCGGGCGGGGTTCCGATCCGATCAACACGGTTGCGGCGTGCACTGCACGGACCGCGCCCCGAGGCCGTCCCCGTCCTCGTCGCCAGAGCCTGCGCACTCGTAGGCCTTCTGGACATCGCCGCCGGCGTCTTCCCGCGCTTCCGGCACAGCCGTATGCACACCATGGCCGAGGTACTGCCGGGCGCGCTCGGCCCGTTCGCGGCCGCGCTCTCGCTCAGCACCGGCGTGCTGTTGCTGCTGCTCGCCCACGGCCTCAGGCGCCGCAAGCGCCGGGCCTGGCGGGCAGCGGTGGCACTGCTGCCGGCGGGCGCGCTGGCGCAGTTCACGTACCGCCACTCACTCGTCGGGGCGGTCATCTCGCTCGCCCTGCTCGCGCCGCTGCTGCGCCACCGCGATCAGTTCAGGGCACTGCCCGACCCGCGCAGCCGGTGGCGTGCGCTCGCCAACTTCGTCCTCATGGGCGCCGGTTCCCTCGTCCTGGGGCTGATCATCGTCAGCGTCCACCCGAACCGCATGGTCGGCGACCCGAGCCTGGCCGACCGCATCACGCACGTCCTGTACGGCCTCTTCGGCTTCGAGGGCCCCGTCGACTACCAGGGCGACACCTCGTGGACCGTCGGCGTCTCCCTGGGCGCCCTGGGCCTGCTCACCGCGATCACCACGATCTACCTCGCCTTCCGTCCCGAGCACCCCGCCGCACACCTCACCGAGGAGGACGAGTCCCGTCTCAGGGCGCTGCTCGCCAAGCACGGCGGCCGCGACTCCCTCGGCCACTTCGCGCTGCGCCGCGACAAGGCCGTCGTCTTCTCCCCCAGCGGCAAGGCGGCGGTGACCTACCGCGTCGTCTCCGGCGTGATGCTCGCCAGCGGCGACCCGATCGGCGACGTGGAGGCCTGGCCGGGCGCCATCGAGCGCTTCATGGACGAGGCCAAGGCGCACTCCTGGACACCCGCCGTCATGGGCTGCTCGGAGACCGGCGGCGAGGTCTGGACCCGGGAGACCGGCCTGGACGCCCTCGAACTGGGCGACGAGGCGGTGGTGGACGTCGCGGATTTCTCGCTCGCCGGCCGCGCGATGCGCAACGTCCGCCAGATGGTCAAGCGCATCGAGCGGGCCGGTTACGAGACCCGGGTCCGGCGCGTCCGTGACCTCGGACATACCGAACTGGAGCGCATCCGTCAGGCCGCCGACGACTGGCGCGGCACCGACACCGAGCGCGGCTTCTCGATGGCCCTGGGCCGCATCGGCGACCTCGCCGACGGCGACTGCCTGATCGCCACCGCCCACAAGGCGGACGACCAGCCCGGCCCCTACGGCGACCTCAAGGCGATCCTGCACTTCGTGCCGTGGGGCACCGACGGCGCCTCCCTCGACCTCATGCGCCGGGACCGCTCCGCCGACCCCGGCATGAACGAACTGCTCATCGTCGCCGCCCTCCAGGCGGCCCCGAAGTTCGACATCACGCGCGTGTCGCTCAACTTCGCCATGTTCCGCTCCGCGCTCGCGCGCGGCGAGAAGATCGGCGCCGGCCCTGTGCTGCGCGCCTGGCGGGGCCTGCTGGTCTTCCTGTCCCGCTGGTTCCAGATCGAGTCCCTGTACAAGTTCAACGCCAAGTTCCAGCCCCGCTGGGAGCCCCGCTTCGTCGTCTACCGGGCCTCCGGCGACCTCCCGCGCATCGGCTTCGCCGCCATGCAGGCCGAGGGCTTCGTCAACCTCGCCCTCCCGCTGCCGCGCTTCCTGCGCCGCCGCTCACACACCGCACGCGCGTGCGCCCACGCAGTCGGAGAGCGCGACGTGCGAGCGGCGTGACCGCTCGCTCCGGGACCGGCCCGGACGGAAGCCCCGCCCCTCCTCCAGCCCGGGGGCTTCCGTCCGGGCCACGCGGTCCTGCGGCTCCACGCGGGGCCTAGGCTGAACGTATGAGCAAGCAGAGCGGACGCGGGCGCGTCGCCGGCCTTCCGGAATGGGACCGCTGCGCGGTCATGGGGGTCGTGAACGTCACCCCCGACTCCTTCTCCGACGGCGGCCGCTGGTTCGACACGGCGGCCGCCGTCAAGCACGGCCTCGCCCTCGTCGAGGAGGGCGCCGACCTCGTCGACGTCGGCGGCGAGTCCACCCGCCCCGGAGCCACCCGCGTCGACGAGGCCGAGGAACTCCGGCGCGTCATCCCCGTCGTCCGCGGCCTCGCCTCCGAGGGCGTCACCGTGTCCGTCGACACCATGCGCGCCTGTGTCGCCGAACAGGCCCTCGCCGCTGGCGCGGCCCTCGTCAACGACGTCAGCGGTGGTCTCGCCGATCCCGCGATGATCCCGGTCGTCGCCGACGCCGGCGCCCCCTTCGTCGTCATGCACTGGCGCGGCTTCCTGGAGGGCGGCAACGCCAGGGGCCTCTACGCCGATGTCGTCGCCGAGGTCGTCGGCGAGCTCCACGCGCGTGTGGACGCCGTCCTCGCGGGCGGCATCTCCCCCGACCGGGTGGTCGTCGACCCGGGCCTCGGCTTCTCCAAGGACGCCGAGCACGACCTGGTCCTCCTCGCCCACCTCGACCGTCTCCTCGGCCTCGGACACCCGCTCCTGGTCGCCGCCTCCCGCAAGCGGTTCCTCGGCCGTGTCCTCGCCGGGCCCGAGGGTGCCCCGCCGCCCGCGCGCGAGCGCGACGCCGCCACGGCCGCCGTGTCCGCGCTCGCGGCGCACGCCGGCGCGTGGGCGGTGCGCGTGCACGAGGTGCGCGCCACGGCGGACGCGGTACGGGTCGCCCGCGCCGTGGAAGGAGCGCGCACCGAGGGCGCGAGCGGCACGGACAACGGCGCGGAAGGTACCCGGTGAGCGCCCCCCACACGGACGTGGAGCAGGTGGAAGCCGCCAACACCGCCTTCTACGAGGCGCTGGAGCGTGGCGACTTCGAGGAACTGTCGGCGCTCTGGCTCACCCCTGCCGACCTGGGCGTCGACGAGACCTACCACGACCCGGCCGACGTCGGCGTGGTCTCCTGCGTGCACCCCGGCTGGCCCGTGCTGACCGGACGGGGCGAGGTCCTCAGGTCGTACGCGCTGATCATGGCCAACACGGACTACATCCAGTTCTTCCTCACGGACGTGCACGTCTCCGTGACCGGCGACACCGCCCTGGTGACCTGCACCGAGAACATCCTCAGCGGCGGTCCCGCGCCCGAGGGCGGCGAGGAGCTCGGCCCGCTCGTCGGCCAGTTGGTGGTCGCCACGAACGTGTTCCGGCGCACCCCCGAGGGCTGGAAGATGTGGTCCCACCACGCCTCACCCGTGCTGGCCGAGAACAGCGAGGACGAGGAGGGCGACGGGGAAACCTCTCCCTGAACCCGTCGGGACCAAGAAGTGGTTGGAATCACGCACCCCTGGGTATGGGCGGCTACCGACCCGTGAGCCGCCGGGTTCCCCAGGGGAAACACACCGTGAAACCTCCTGACCCCGGCACCGGCCGCGTCCCCGTGGGCCCGGTCCTGTCAGTGCTCGCAGGTAGATTCGTTCGAGGCCGGTGTACCGCCCGCACTCGGTACGGACCGGCCGTCACCGACGATTGCAGGAGTGATTCGCGTGGATCGTGTCGCGCTGCGCGGCCTGAAGGCCCGCGGGCACCACGGTGTGTTCCCCGAGGAACGCGAGGAGGGCCAGACCTTCGTCGTGGACCTCGTCCTCGGCCTGGACACCCGGCCGGCCGCCGCCGACGACGACCTGACGAAGACCGTGCACTACGGCGTCGTGGCGGAGGAGGTCGTGGCCGTCGTCGAGGGCGAGCCCGTCAACCTCGTCGAGACGCTCGCCGAGCGCATCGCCCAGGTCTGTCTGAAACACGAGCGGGTAGAGGAGGTCGAGGTCAGGGTCCACAAACCCGACGCACCGATCACCGTGCCCTTCGACGACGTGACCGTCACCATCACCCGGAGCCGAGTATGACCGCGTCCTTCGCCGCGGGTCACAGCGACCCGACCGTACAGCCGGTGCCCGCCTCCGTCGTGCAGCAGGTGGACGCCGCCGACACCACCCTCCACAACCCGAAGCGTGCGGTGCTCTCCCTCGGTTCCAACCTCGGCAACCGCCTGGAGACGCTCCAGGGGGCCGTCGACGCCCTGGAGGACACGCCCGGCGTCCGCGTCAAGGCCGTCTCCCCCGTCTACGAGACCGAGCCGTGGGGCGTGGACGCCGACAGCCAGCCGTCGTACTTCAACGCGGTCGTCGTGCTGAAGACCACGCTCCCCCCGTCCTCCCTGCTGGAGCGGGCCCACGCGGTCGAGGAGGCCTTCAACCGGGTGCGGGACGAGCGCTGGGGCCCGCGCACCCTCGACGTCGACATCGTCGCGTACGCGGACGTGGTCCTGGACGATCCGGACCTCACCCTGCCTCACCCCCGCGCCCATGAGCGCGCGTTCGTGCTCGTCCCCTGGCACGACGTGGAGCCCGAGGCTCAGCTGCCCGGCCGCGGCCCGGTCGCCGCCCTCCTCGACACGGTCACGCGAAACGGCGTGGAACCCCGCAAGGACCTGGAACTCCGGCTGCCCGAATAGCCGTTAAGGTCAACACGAGGACCGTCCGTGGGACCGCCCAGGGACCTCGGGGGAGCTGAAGGGGCACCGTGAGAGAGCTTCGCATCAGGCTGCTGGCCGCCGTCTTCGCCGTGGCCGGGATCCTGTCCTGGGCGGGCGCCCGCCTGTGGAACTCGATCGGGACCCTGCCCAGCGTCCCGCTGGCCGCCCCCATCGTCCTCGCTCTGATCGCCGTGGTCCTCGTGGCCACGGCACTCTCCATCCGCGCCCGCCTCAAGGCCCAGCGCGAGCGCGCCCCCGAGGCGAAGGGCGTCGACCCGCTGATGGCGGCCCGCGCGGTCGTCTTCGGCCAGGCCAGCGCCCTGGTCGCCGCCCTGGTCTCCGGCATGTACGGCGGCACCGGCGTCTTCCTCCTGGAATCCCTCGACATCCCCGCCCGCCGCGAGCAGGCCATCTACGCCGGCTTCTCGGTCCTCGCGGGCATCGCGGTGATAGCTGCGGCGATCTTCCTGGAGCGGGTGTGCAAACTCCCGGAGGACGACGACCGGAACACGGGGGCTACCTCGACGGCGTGACAGCTCCAGGCGTCAACGCGCCATGATCAGGCTCATCGCCTCGTTCCGCGTCGCCGCGTCCCGCAGCTGACCGCGTACGGCCGAGGTGAGCGTCTTGGCACCCGGCTTGCGGATGCCGCGCATCGACATGCACATGTGCTCGCACTCCACGACGACGATCACGCCACGCGGCTCCAGGATCTCCATCAGGGAGTCCGCGATCTGCGTGGTGAGACGTTCCTGCACCTGCGGCCGCCGGGCGTAGACGTCCACCAGCCTGGCCAGCTTGGACAGTCCCGTGATCTTGCCGGTGGTGGCCGGAATGTATCCGACGTGGGCGACGCCCCGGAACGGCACGAGATGGTGCTCACAGGTCGAGTACACCTCGATGTCCTTCACGAGCACCATCTCGTCGTGCCCCAGGTCGAACGTCGTGGTCAGCACGTCCTCGGGCTTCTGCCACAGCCCCGCGAATATCTCCTTGTACGCCCGCGCCACCCGCCCCGGCGTCTCCCGGAGCCCCTCGCGGTCCGGGTCCTCCCCGACCGCGATCAGCAGCTCGCGTACGGCGTTCTCGGCGCGCTTCTCGTCGAACTCGCCGATGGAGCCCTCGCTGTCCAGCGTCACGGGGTCGGTCATCTGGTGCCTCGTTCCTAGAGTCCCTCACGGCCGAAAAACGCCGTGCCCCCCAGGCTAGAACCCTGGGGGGCACGGCATCCATTCCGGGCCCGGTGAGGTCACCGGGGCGGGACGGTGAGCGTCAGCTCTCGGGGCGCTCCTCGGGAACGGCCTCCGTGGCCTGCTCCGACGCGGTGGCCTTGGCGGTGGTGATCGCCGGGGCCGCGCCGTTGGCGCCGTTCGTCAGTGCGAGCTCCTTGGGGGAGAGCACCGGCGGGCGGGTGGAGGGCGTACGGCGGGAGGAGCCGGTCCAGGCCGGGCGCGGGGGACGCTTGACGATGGGAGCGAAGATCTCGGCGATCTGCTCCTTGTTCAGCGTCTCCTTCTCCAGCAGCTGGAGCACCAGCTGATCGAGGACGTCGCGGTTCTCGACCAGGATCTCCCAGGCCTCGTTGTGCGCGGTCTCGATGAGCTTCTTGACCTCTTCGTCGACCAGCGCGGCGACCTCTTCCGAGTAGTCACGCGGGTGCGACATCTCACGTCCGAGGAACGGCTCGGTGTTGTCGCCACCGAACTTGATGGCGCCGAGACGCTCGGTCATGCCGTACTGCGTGACCATCGCGCGGGCCGTCGCCGTGGCCTTCTCGATGTCGTTCGCGGCACCGGTGGTCGGGTCGTGGAAGACCAGTTCCTCGGCAGCGCGGCCGCCCAGCATGTAGGCGAGCTGGTCGAGCATCTCGTTGCGGGTGGTCGAGTACTTGTCCTCGTCCGGCAGGACCATGGTGTAGCCCAGCGCACGGCCTCGGGAGAGGATCGTGATCTTGTGGACCGGGTCGGAGTTGGGGGAAGCCGCCGCGACCAGGGCGTGTCCGCCCTCGTGGTACGCGGTGATCTTCTTCTCCTTGTCCGACATGATCCGGGTCCGCTTCTGCGGGCCCGCCACCACACGGTCGATCGCCTCGTCCAGCATCGAGTTGTCGATCAGCTTCTTGTCGCTGCGGGCGGTGAGCAGCGCGGCCTCGTTGAGGACGTTGCTCAGGTCCGCGCCGGTGAAGCCCGGGGTGCGACGCGCGACGGCCGACAGGTCGACGTCGGGCGCGACCGGCTTGCCCTTCTGGTGGACCTTGAGGATCTCCAGACGGCCCTGCATGTCCGGACGGTCGACCGCGATCTGGCGGTCGAAGCGGCCGGGGCGCAGAAGGGCCGGGTCGAGGATGTCGGGCCGGTTCGTCGCGGCGATGAGGATCACACCGCCCTTGACGTCGAAGCCGTCCATCTCGACGAGCAGCTGGTTCAGCGTCTGCTCGCGCTCGTCGTGACCGCCGCCGAGGCCGGCGCCGCGGTGGCGGCCGACCGCGTCGATCTCGTCGACGAAGACGATCGCCGGGGCGTTCGCCTTGGCCTGCTCGAACAGGTCACGGACTCGGGAGGCACCGACACCGACGAACATCTCGACGAAGTCGGAACCGGAGATCGAGTAGAAGGGGACACCGGCCTCGCCCGCGACGGCGCGCGCGAGCAGGGTCTTGCCGGTGCCGGGAGGGCCGTACAGCAGTACGCCCTTGGGGATCTTGGCCCCGACCGCCTGGAACTTCGCCGGTTCCTGGAGGAACTCCTTGATCTCCTGGAGCTCCTCGACGGCCTCGTCCGAGCCGGCGACGTCCGAGAACGTCGTCTTCGGGGTGTCCTTGGTGATGAGCTTCGCCTTGGACTTCCCGAAGTTCATGACCCGGGAGCCGCCGCCCTGCATCTGATTCATCAGGAACAGGAAGACGACCACGATGAGGACGAAGGGGAGCAGGGAGAGCAGGATCCCGACGAAGGCGTTCTGCTTCGTCGGAGAGACGGTGTACCCGTCGGGGATCTGCTTGTCCTGGTACTTGTTCTGCAGCACGGTGGCGAGGTCACGGCCCTGGTCGCCGATGTAGCTCGCCTGGATCTTCGAGCTGCCCTCGACCTTTTCGCCGTCCTTGAGCTGCACCTTGATGGTGTTCTCGTCGCCGGTGGTCAGTTTCGCTGATTCGGCCTTGTTGTCATTGATCGCCTGGACGACCTGGCCGGTGTCCACCGTCTTGTAGCCACCGGACGAGCCGACGACCTGCATCAACACGACCACGGCAAGGACGGCCAGCACGATCCACATGACCGGCCCACGGAAGTATCGCTTCACGTCCATCCATACGGAGCGGTGCCGCCCCGTCCCTCCTGCCATAGTGAGTTTGATAAGACAGTTCTTCTGACGGTACCCCAGCATTGTGGGCCGAAGCCGCACAGGAGGGCTTCACGAACCCGTCTGCATGCTCCAACGGCGCGAAACCGGCTGGGGTTCCCGATCGTCTTACAGAGCTGGGGCCATCTGGCTCAGCCGCCGTAGACGTGGGGCGCGAGCGTACCGACGAACGGGAGGTTGCGGTACTTCTCGGCGTAGTCGAGACCGTAGCCGACGACGAACTCGTTGGGGATGTCGAAGCCGACCCACTCGACGTCGATGGCGACCTTGGCGGCGTCCGGCTTGCGCAGCAGGGTGCACACCTTGAGCGTCTCCGGCTCGCGCGAGCCCAGGTTGGACAGCAGCCAGGACAGTGTCAGGCCGGAGTCGATGATGTCCTCGACGATCAGGACGTGCCTGCCCTTGATGTCGGTGTCGAGGTCCTTGAGGATCCGCACCACGCCGGAGGACTGGGTGCCCGCGCCGTACGACGACACGGCCATCCAGTCCATGGTGACGGGGGTGGACAGCGCCCGGGCGAGGTCGGCCATGACCATCACCGCGCCCTTGAGGACGCCGACGATCAGCAGGTCCTTGCCCGCGTACTCCGCGTCGATCTTCGCGGCGAGCTCCACGAGCTTCGCGTCGATCTCTTCCTTGGTGATGAGTACCTCTTTGAGGTCGGCACCCATGTCTTTCGCGTCCACCCGCATCACTTTCGGTCGTCCCAGCGGCCGCCCAACACCCCCCAAAGGGGAGCAAGGGTTCAGCCTTGCCGAATCACCAGTCTGCCACCCTGCCGCTGGGCGACGACCTTGCCCGGGAGATTGATGGCTCCCTGGCCGCGCCAGCCGGTGATCAGGCGGTCGACTTCCTCGATGTGGCGGGCGAACAGCGACCCGGCCGGGGCGCCGGCCTCGATGGCCGCCTGGCGCAGGATGCGGCGGCGCACGGCGGGCGGCAGCGCGTAGAGCTTCGCGCACTCCAGGAGACCGGCGGCGTCGCGTACGGAGGCCTCGGCCTGGCGGGCCCAGGTGTCGAGGGCGTCGGCGTCGTCGCGGGAGAGCTGGGCCGTGCGCGCGAGGGCCTCGACGACTCCTTTGCCGAGGGCCTTCTCCAACGCGGGCAGGCCTTCGTGGCGCAGCCGGGAGCGCGTGTAGGCGGGGTCGGCGTTGTGCGGGTCGTCCCACACGGGCAGGGACTGGACCATGCAGGCCTTGCGGGCGGTCTGCCGGTCGAGTTCCAGGAAGGGGCGCCGGTAACGGCCGTCGGCCCCCGAGACCGCGGCCATTCCGGACAGGGAGCGGGTGCCGGAGCCGCGGGCGAGGCCGAGCAGCACGGTTTCGGCCTGGTCGTCGCGGGTGTGACCCAGCAGGACGGCGATCGCGCCATGGCGGGCGGCCGCGGCGTCGAGGGCGGCGTAGCGGGCGTCACGCGCGGCGGCCTCGGGGCCGCCTTCGCGGCCGACGCTCACGGCGGTGGACTCGACGGGGTCCAGGCCCAGTTCGCGGAGTCTGAGGACGACTTCCTCGGCGCGCAGGTCGGATCCGGGCTGGAGGCCGTGGTCGACGGTGACACCGCCGGCACGGAGGCCGAGTTTGGGGGCCTCGAAGGCGAGGGCGGAGGCGAGGGCCATGGAGTCGGCGCCGCCCGAGCAGGCCACGAGGACGAGCGGCGACGGCGGGCCTTCGTGCGGCCGCTGCTCGGCGGAAGCATGATGATCGCCGACGGCGTGCTGGTCGCCGACGGCGTACAGGTCGTTGAGGATGTCGTGGAGGACGCGGCGGACCGCCAGGCGTATCGCCGCGACCGCAGGATGGGGACCCATGTCCGGTTCCCTTCATGAAGTTTTCGGGGGGTGAGCCCGAGGTTCGGTCACTCAGAGTGTGTAGATGGTGACAGAACCGGGCCGTTCCCCGAGCATTGCACGCCTACCCATGGCTCACGGTCCCTCGGACGGGTGATTGAAGGGGCGTTCGCCTGCCGTCGGCCGGATTCCTCTCACGACGTGCGTACACGGTTCACGACTCGGCCTTGCGGTGCACCCGCGCGACCCAGTCCGCCGGTTTGGCGATCTCCGTCTTGGTCGGAAGTGTGTTCGGGGAGGTCCACACCCGGTTGAAGCCGTCCATGCCGACCTGGTCGACGACAGCCCGCACGAAGCGTTCGCCGTCGCGGTACTGCCGGAGCTTGGCGTCCAGGCCGAGCAGCTTGCGCAGGGCCATGTCCAGGCGGGAGGCGCCCTTGGCCCGCCGCTGCTGGAACTTCTCGCGGATCTCGGCGACGCTCGGCACGACGGCCGGGCCCACTCCGTCCATGACGAAGTCGGCGTGGCCCTCCAGGAGGGACATCACGGCGGTGAGGCGACCGAGGATCTCGCGCTGGGCGGGCGTCTGCACGATCTCCACGAGCGAGCGCCCCCCGTCCTCGTCCTCCTCGCCCTCGGGCCGTCCGCCGGCCAGCGACTGGGCAGCCTCCCGGATGCGCTCCAGGACCGTCATCGGGTCGACCTCGGTCTCCCCGAGGAACGACTGGATTTCGCCCTCAAGGTGGTCGCGCAGCCAGGGCACGGCCGTGAACTGGGTGCGGTGCGTCTCCTCGTGCAGACACACCCACAGACGGAAGTCGTGGGGCTGGACGTCGAGTTCGCGTTCCACGTGCACGATGTTCGGGGCGACGAGCAGGAGTCGGCCGCCGCCGTTCTCCCCTGCGGGCAGTTCCCGGGTGGCCGGAGCGAAGGTCTCGTACTGGCCGAGGACGCGGGAGGACAGGAACGACAGCAGCATCCCGAGTTCGACGCCGGTCACCTTGCCGCCGACGGCGCCGAGGACCGCGCCGCCGGGGGTGTTGCCGCGCCGCTCCTGCATCTTCTCCAGAAGCGGTTTGAGGATCTCCCTGAACCCGGCGACGTTCGCCCGGACCCAGCCGGGGCGGTCGACGACGAGCACGGGAGTGTCGTGGACGCCTTCCGTCCCCATTCGGGTGAAGCCCCGGACGTGTTCCTCCGAGGCCTTGGCGTGCCGGCGCAGTTCCGCGACGACGGCCCTGGCCTCGTCACGGCTCACGTCGGGGCCCGGCCGTACGAGCCGGGTCGCGGTCGCCACCGCGAGATTCCAGTCGACCATCTCGGCACCACCGATGCTCGTCATGCGTCAACCGTACGTGAGCCCTCCCGCTTGGGGCAGGCCGCGCGGGAGGGCAACGCGGGCGCCGGGTCAGCCGCAGCCGCAGGCCGCCAGTGCGGAGGCCGTACGGTCCAGGGCGCTCTGCGCCGCTCCCGGGTCCGTCGTGTCCGAGGTCAGGAAGGCGAAGGCCAGCAGTCGGCCGTTCTGGTCGACGACCGTCCCGGCCAGGGTGTTCACCCCGGTCAGCGTTCCCGTCTTCGCCCGTACGACGCCTGCCGCGCCGTCTGTGTAACGGCTGGTCAGCGTGCCGGTGAAGCCGGCCACCGGGAGGCCGGTGAGGACGGGGCGCAGCTCCGGGTGGGCGGGGTCGCCCGCCTTCACCAGCAGGGCGGTCAGCAGGTTCGCCGTGAGCCGGTCGGCGCGGTCGAGTCCGCTGCCGTCGTGGAACTCGGCGCCGGCGAGCGGGAGTCCGAGTTTCCTCAGCCGGTCACGGATGGCGTCGCCGCCGCCCTCGAAGTCGACGCGCCGCTTGTCCGCGACGGCGGTCTGGCGGGCGAGGGCCTCGGCGATGTCGTTGTCGCTGTTGGTCAGCATGCGCTCGACCAGGGCGGACAGGGGCGGTGAGGAGACCTGGGCGAGGTTCTCGGCGCGGCCGGTGGCCTTGGAGGGGCCGGGGGACGAGGTCTTGATGCCGTCGTCGGCGAGGAACCGCGCGAAGGTGCGGGTCGCCTCCGCCGCCGGGTCGCTCACGCGCGCGGCGGGGCCGCTGGCGGAGTCGTCGGTGCGGGCCTCGTCCACCATCAGGGCGCTGACGGGGGCCAGGTTGTCGTTGACCCCGATCGGGTGGATCTCGGAGCCCGCGTAGAGGGTCTTGTCGTAGGAGAGCGTGACCGTGGTGATGTGCCGCTTCTTCAGGGCCGCGGCGGTGTCCTCGGCGAGTGCGCGCAGACTCGCCCAGCCGTCGGTGTCGGTCCGGGCGGTGAGCGTGGGGTCGCCGCCGCCGACGAGGACGAGTTCCCTGGTGTCGGGTTCCAGGTCCGCGCGCGTGGTGAGGCGGTGGTCGGCGCCGAGGGCGGACAGGGCGGCGACGGCGGTGGCGATCTTCGTGGTGGAGGCGGGGATCAGGGCCGTGCCGGCGCCCGCGCCGTAGAGGCGTCTGCCGCTGGCGACGTCCACGACGGCCGCCGTGTGGCGGGTGCCGAGCGCGGTGTTGCCGAGGAGCGGGCCGAGGACGTCGGCGAGGGCCTTTCCGGTGGGCGCGGACTTCACCGTGTTGGCCCCGCCGCCCAGCGCGGTGAGCACGGACGCGGCGCTCGGGGCGGGGCGCGGAGCGGCGGCCGTCGTACCGGAGCCGCCTCCGTGATCTGTGCCACCCGTCCGGTCGAGGGCGACCGCGCGGTCCCGCTCGGCCGTACGCTGACCCGAGGAGTCCCACGGACCGGCGGCGGTCACCACGGTGGCGGCCAGCGCCAGCCCGGCGGTGGCGGCGCCCGCGGTGTACTGCCAGGTCTTGACGGTCTTCGGCCGGGACATCCCGGTCACTCGTGTGACCTGCGGTTTCACGGCGGCGACGGTCCGTGCGAGATACGGCCGCACGGTGTCCGTGGCCCGGGTGAGTCCTGGGCGTACGGCGTCCGCGGCGCGTGTCAGACGCGGTCGTACGGCGTTCGCGACCCGCACCACATGCGGTCTCGCGGCCCGCCAAGGCCTCGGTTCAGGCACGACAAGCAGCCCCTTTCGCGATCACACACCTGCGTGAGGGACACTTAACCACCAGAACTATGTGTTGATCATGGAGGAGTCACCGGTGGAGTTCGACGTCACGATCGAGATCCCGAAGGGTTCGCGGAACAAGTACGAGGTGGACCACGAGACCGGTCGGATCCGCCTGGACCGTCGACTCTTCACCTCGACCGCCTACCCGACCGACTACGGCTTCGTCGAGAACACCCTCGGCGAGGACGGCGACCCGCTGGACGCGCTGGTCATTCTTGACGAGCCGACGTTCCCGGGCTGTCTCATCAAGTGCCGTGCGATCGGCATGTTCCGCATGACGGACGAGGCCGGCGGCGACGACAAGCTGCTGTGCGTCCCTGCGACGGACCCGCGTGTCGAGCACCTGCGTGACATCCACCATGTCTCCGAGTTCGACCGCCTGGAGATCCAGCACTTCTTCGAGGTCTACAAGGACCTGGAGCCCGGCAAGTCCGTCGAGGGCGCCGACTGGGTCGGCCGTGTCGACGCCGAGGCCGAGATCGAGCGGTCCTACAAGCGCTTCAAGGACCAGGGCGGCCACTGAGCCCCGTGTCACGGACGGGCCGCACGCGCACGCGTGCGGCCCGTTCGTGCGCCCGCGCATACTGAGGCTTACGGAATGTGTCGTTCAGGGAGCGTTACGGAGTGACGGAGGCGGAGCACCGCAAGCCGCAGTCGGACGAGGCCAGGAGTTTCTACGACTCCGAGATCACGTCCGAGTTCGCCCTTCCCGAGGGGCTCGCCGTGCCGAGAACCGTCGGCGGCGAGTCGGAGACCACGTCCGAGTTCGCGGTGCCGAAGGGGCTGGAGGTTCCGCAGCCGTCGGTCGCGGAGCCGGAGAAGTCGGCGTTCAATGCGCCCCGCACCTACAGCGCGAAGGAAGCGCCGGCCGCGTTCACCCCGGCGACCGGCATACCGGTGGTCAGTCTCACCAAGGACCTGCCCTGGCAGGACCGGATGCGCACGATGCTGCGGATGCCGGTGGCCGAGCGGCCGGCGCCGGAGCCGGTGCAGAAGTCCGAGGACGATGCCGGTCCGGCCGTCCCGCGCGTGCTCGACCTGACCCTGCGCATCGGCGAGCTGCTGCTCGCGGGCGGTGAGGGCGCCGAGGACGTGGAGGCGGCGATGTTCGCGGTCTGCCGGTCCTACGGCCTGGACCGCTGCGAGCCGAACGTCACCTTCACGCTGCTGTCGATCACGTACCAGCCGTCGCTCGTGGACGACCCCGTGACGGCCTCCAGGACGGTGCGGCGGCGCGGTACCGACTACACGCGCCTCGCGGCCGTCTTCCAGCTCGTGGACGACCTCAGCGACCCGGAGACGGCCATCTCCCTGGAGGAGGCCTACCGGCGGCTCGCCGAGATCCGCCGCAACCGGCACCCGTACCCGACCTGGGTGCTCACCTCGGCGAGCGGGCTGCTCGCGGGCGCGGCCTCCGTGCTGGTCGGCGGTGACCTGCTGGTGTTCGTCGCGGCGATGCTGGGCGCGATGCTCGGCGACCGGCTGGCATGGCTGTGCGCGGGGCGCGGCCTGCCGGAGTTCTACCAGTTCACGGTCGCCGCGATGCCGCCCGCCGCGATCGGGATCGCGCTGACGCTGGCCCACGTGGACGTGAAGGCGTCCGCGGTCATCACCGGTGGGCTGTTCGCGCTGCTGCCCGGGCGGGCGCTGGTGGCGGGCGTCCAGGACGGGTTGACCGGCTTCTACATCACCGCGTCGGCCCGGCTCCTGGAGGTCATGTACTTCTTCGTCGGCATCGTGGTGGGCGTGCTGGTGATGCTCTACGTCGGGGTGCAACTGGGGGCGCATCTCAATCCCGACGAGGCGCTGTCGACCCAGTCGCGGCCGCTGTGGCAGATCGCGGCGTCGATGCTGCTGTCGCTGACGTTCGCGGTGCTATTGCAGCAGGAACGTTCCACCGTGCTGGCCGTCACCTTGAACGGCGGTGTCGCTTGGTGTGTGTACGGCGCGATGCAACACACCGGCGGGTTCTCCCCGGTCGCCTCCACGGCCGTGGCGGCGGGGCTGGTCGGGTTGTTCGGGCAGTTGCTGTCCCGCTACCGGTTCGCTTCCGCGCTGCCGTACACGACCGCGGCGATCGGGCCCCTGCTGCCGGGTTCCGCCACGTACTTCGGGTTGTTGTCGATCGCCGGGAGCCGGGTCGACGAGGGGCTGGTGTCGCTGTCGAAGGCGGCGGCGCTCGCCATGGCCATTGCCATCGGGGTCAACCTGGGCTCCGAGATCTCCCGGCTGTTCCTGAGGGTCGGTTCCGCGGGGAAGCGGCGGGCCGCCAAGCGGACGCGGGGGTTCTGACCTTCGGTCAGTAACCCTCGTTGTACGGGTTCTGCTGGGGCTGCCGGCCGTACTGCTGGTTGCCGTAGTTCTGCGGGTACTGCTGGGCGTAGGGCTGCTGTTGCTGCGGCTGCTGCCCGTACGGCTGCTGTTGCTGGGGCTGCTGCCCGTAGTACTGGTCGTAGCCGTTGTGCTGCTGCTGGGGCGGCTGCGGCTCGTCGTGGGACGGGATGCGGCGGAGCTGGGTCGTCGCGTCGTCCATGGGCTGGTACTGCTGCTGGGGCGGGGCCGCCGGAGTCTGCGCCGCCGCTCGCTTCTTCTTGGAGCGCTCGCGCAGGTACTCGATGAGGATCGGGACCACCGAGACCAGGACGATCAGGACCAGGATCGCCTCGACGTTCTTCTTGATGACGTCGATCTGGCCGAGCCAGTAGCCGGCGAGGGTGACGCCGGTGCCCCAGGCCACGCCGCCGATGAGGTTGTACGTCAGGAAGGTGCGGTACTTCATCCGGCCGGCGCCCGCCACGATGGGGGCGAAGGTCCGCACGATCGGCACGAAGCGGGCCAGGACGATGGCCTTGGGGCCGAACTTCTCCATGAACTCGTGGGCCTTCTCCAGGTTCTCCTGCTTGAAGAGCTTGGAGTTGGGGCGGCTGAAGAGCTTCGGGCCGAAGAACTTGCCGATCATGTAGCCGACCTGGTCGCCGAGGACGGCGGCCGCCACGATGAGCGTGCACACCAGCCACAGGGGCTGGCTGATGAAGTTCCCCTCGGCCACGAACAGACCCGCCGTGAACAGCAGGGAGTCGCCCGGCAGGAACGCGAAGAGGCCCGATTCGGCGAAGACGATCAGCAGGATGCCGGGCAGGCTGAAGGTCTGGATCAGATAGTCGGGACTGATCCACTCGGGGCCGAGCGCGAGCGTGGTCACGGGATTGTGGCTCCTGCTGGTGGGGGCGGGGCTGGCTGCCCAAAGTATCAACGCAGCCGTGGTGGCCCAGGTTCCATGGGGCTCCCCAGGATGCACTGTGCCCCCTCTGGGACAAAGCTGTGCACCATGGGTATTGACGAATACGGCGGCGGCCAGGGGCCCCAGCCCGATGTGCTCGTGGTGACGACGAACGACGTGCCCGGTCACCGGGTCCAGGAGGTGCTGGGCGAGGTCTTCGGGTTGACCGTGCGCTCCCGGCACCTCGGCAGCCAGATCGGCGCCGGGCTGAAGTCGATGGTCGGCGGCGAGCTCAAGGGCCTCACCAAGACGCTGGTGCAGACCCGCAACCAGGCCATGGACCGGCTCGTCGAGCAGGCACGCGCGCGTGGCGCCAACGGGGTGCTGGCGTTCCGGTTCGACGTGACCGAGGCGGCCGACGTCGGAACCGAGGTGTGCGCCTACGGCACGGCGGTGGTCCTGGCCCGGGAGTAACCCCGGGCCAGGCGCTCCAGCGGATCAGACGCTCCAGGACGGGTCAGGAGCTCTGGGCGGTGTGCCGGGCAGCGTTCGCCGTGATCGCGTCCCTGAGGTGCTCGGCGAGACCGGGGCGCATGGAGTCGTAGAACGCCTTGAAGCGCTCGTCCGACACGTACATCTCGCCCAGGCACCGATGCATGTCGTACGGGCAGTCGTAGAACCAGCGGCAGATGTGCCGCCGGTGCTCCTCAGCCATGTCCATGGCCGCCGAGGACGCAGGCGCGTCACCGGCGGCCATCAGGGCGTCGTAGCGCTCGCCCCAGTCGGCCACCTCCGCCTGCACGCGCTTCCAGTCGTCCTTGGTGTAGCTCGCGGCGCGGCGCTGCGACTCGGCGTACGCCTCGGTGCCGCCCCAGCGCTGCTCCGCCTCGTCCGCGTACTGCTCCGGGTCCTTGTCCCCGAACACCTCGAACTTCTCCTCCGGTGTGAGATCGATCCCCATCTTGCGTGCCTCCATGGCGTGTTCCACGGCGGTCGCCATCTTCTGCAGCTTCTCGATCCGGGCGGTCAGCAGCTCGTGCTGGCGGCGCAGGTGCGCGCGCGGGTCCGCGGCCGGGTCGTCGAGCAGTGCGGCGACCTCTTCGAGCGGGAAGCCGAGCTCGCGGTAGAACAGGATCTGCTGCAGCCGGTCGAGGTCGCCGTCGCTGTAGCGCCGGTGGCCCGCGTGGCTGCGCTCGCCGGGCACGAGGAGGCCGATGTCGTCGTAGTGGTGCAACGTGCGCACCGTGACGCCGGCGAAGCCCGCGACCTGTCCCACGGAGTAGCCCACTTCGTCCGCTCCCTTCTCGGTACGCGCTCCACGGTCGCTCCTCACGCCACGTGAGGTGCAAGCCCGGCACGAACACCTCCGGATGTCACGCCCGTTATGTCCGCTTATCGTGAATCCGTGGCCCAGGACACCGCGCAGCAGGCATCCGCCGCCCCGGCGACTCCGGCGCGCGTCCTGCTGCCGTTGATCCTCCCCGCTCTCGTCGTCGGGGTGGGAGCGAGTCTGCTGCTCCTCGGGGTCAGCGTGGCGGCCGAGCAGCTTCAGCACGTGCTGTGGCGGAATCTGCCGGACGCGCTGGGGGTGGGCCGGTACTCCGTGCTGTGGATGCTGGTGATGCTCACGGCGACCGGGGTGGCCGTGGGTCTGGTGGTGTGGAAGTCGCCGGGGCACGCCGGGCCGGATCCGGCCACCCTGGGGCTCGACGCTCCGGTGCTGCCGCTCGCCGTGCTGCCGGGGCTGCTGCTGGCGACCGGGCTGATGCTCGCGGGCGGGCCGAGTCTCGGACCCGAGAACCCGATCATCGCGGTCAACGTGGCTCTGGCCTTCTGGCTGGGGCGCCGGCTGCTCCCCCGGATGCCGCGCGGGCTGTGGCCGGCGCTGGCGGAGTCGGCGACGATCGGCGCGCTGTTCGGCACTCCGGTGGCGGCGGCGCTGGTGATCTCCGAGGCGCTGGCCGGACGAGAGCTCAGGGGCGCACTGTGGGACAACGTCTTCGGGCCGCTGGCCGCGGCCGCGGCCGGGGCGCTGACGGTCACCCTGCTGGACCATCCGTCCTTCGACCTGCATCTGCCGCCGTTCGGACACCCCGGCTGGGGCGATCTGCTGGCGGCCCTGGTGATCGCGTCCACCGCCGCGCTGCTCGGCATGGCGGCCGTGCTGGCCCTCCCGTACGTCCACGGCGCCTTCGCACGGCTGCGGCACCCCATGGTGGCGCTTCCGGTCGGCGGGTTCGTCCTGGGGCTGCTCGCGGCCGTCGGTGGCCGTCTGACGCTCTTCAAGGGGCTCGACGAGATCGACGAACTGGCGGCCGATCCCGCGGGCTGGTCGGCCGGGCAGTTCGCCACCATGACGGTGGTGAAGCTGGCCGCGCTGCTCGTCGCCGCCTCCTGCGGCTTCCGGGGCGGGCGGATCTTCCCGGCCGTGTTCGTCGGCGTCGCGTTCGGGCTGTGCGCCCACGCGCTCGTGGACGCCGTACATCCCGCCCTCGGCGTGGCGGCCGGGGTGCTGGGCATGCTGCTCGCCGTCACCCGGCAGGCCTGGGTGAGTCTGTTCACCGCCGCCGTGCTGGTGGCCTCGCCCGCGATCCTCGCGCTGCTGTGCGTGGCCTCACTACCGGCCTGGCTGCTGGTGACGGGGCGACCGCAGATGCAGTTGCGCGCGGACGGAACCCCGATCCGCTGACCGACGTTGATCCCTTCAGGAGGCCCGCCCATGCCACTGCACAAAGGTCCCGAGAAGCCCGACGAGCGCCCGCTGTCCGTCAATCCCTTCTACGGCGAGGCCGATCCGGTCGGCGGAATGACCGAGGCTCCGCCCAAGCACCGGCTCCCCACCTCTCCCCTGCCACCGTCGACCGCCTACCAGGTGGTCCACGACGAGCTGATGCTCGACGGCAACTCCCGGCTGAACCTCGCCACCTTCGTCACCACCTGGATGGAACCGCAGGCCGGGGTCCTGATGGCTGAGTGCCGCGACAAGAACATGATCGACAAGGACGAGTACCCGCGCACCGCCGAGCTGGAGCGGCGCTGTGTGGCGATGCTCGCCGACCTGTGGAACGCGCCGGATCCCTCGGCGGCCGTGGGCTGTTCGACGACCGGTTCCAGCGAGGCGTGCATGCTCGCGGGCATGGCGCTCAAGAGGCGCTGGTCGCGGCGCAACACCGACCGGTATCCCGGGGCCCGCCCCAACCTCGTCATGGGGGTCAACGTCCAGGTCTGCTGGGAGAAGTTCTGCAACTTCTGGGAGGTGGAGGCCCGCCTGGTGCCCATGGAGGGCGACCGCTTCCACCTCGACCCCCAGGCCGCCGCCGACCTGTGCGACGAGAACACCATCGGGGTCGTGGGCATCCTCGGCTCCACCTTCGACGGCTCCTACGAGCCGATCGCGGACCTGTGCGCCGCCCTCGACGCCCTCCAGGAGCTCACCGGTCTGGACGTTCCCGTGCATGTCGACGGGGCGTCCGGCGCCATGGTCGCGCCCTTCCTGGACGAGGACCTGGTGTGGGACTTCCGGTTGCCGAGGGTCGCCTCGATCAACACCTCGGGGCACAAGTACGGGCTGGTCTACCCCGGTGTCGGCTGGGCGCTGTGGCGGGACAAGGAGGCGCTGCCCGAGGAACTGGTGTTCCGCGTGAACTACCTGGGCGGCGACATGCCCACCTTCGCCCTGAACTTCTCCCGCCCCGGCGCCCAGGTCGTCGCGCAGTACTACACCTTCCTGCGGCTGGGCCGCGAGGGCTACCGGGCCGTACAGCAGTCCACGCGGGACGTGGCCCGGGGCCTCGCCGAACGCGTGGAGGGGCTCGGCGACTTCCGGCTGCTGACCCGCGGCGACGAACTCCCGGTGTTCGCGTTCACGACCGCTCCGGACATCCAGGCGTACGACGTCTTCGACGTCTCCCGGCGACTGCGCGAGCGGGGCTGGCTCGTGCCGGCGTACACCTTCCCGCCGAACCGCGAGGACCTGTCGGTGCTGCGGGTGGTGTGCCGCAACGGCTTCTCCACCGACCTCGCCGAACTGTTCATCGAGGACCTGCAGAGCCTGCTGCCCGAGCTGCGCCGCCAGCCGCACCCGTCCACCAGGGACAAGGGCGCGGCGACCGGCTTCCACCACTAGGACCGGAACAGGACCGCGTCACACCTGACTAGCGGACGTCCCCGGGATGCCGCTCGCCCGTCGCGTACGGGTTCTCCTCGCCCTCGGCGAGGACGCCGACGAACGGGGCGCCCTCCCCCGCGAAGGTGTACGCCCCGTCCTCGATGCGGGCGATGAGCCCCAGGGTCCACTCGGCCTCGGCGTCGGCCGTGTGGATCCAGAGGTTCATGATCTCGCCGATGTGGCCGAGCTGCTGCGTGCCGCCCTCGGGCACGTAGTGCTCGGTGACGGCCCCGCGCCACTCCTCGATGCGCCGGATGCGCTCCTTGAGCAACGACACGGCCTCCGCACGCGGCAGGTCGACCATGAAGCCGAGGGCCGCCGACTTGATGTCCATCTTCTGGTCGTAGGAGGTCAGCGCCTCCCGCACCAGCCGCAGGTACTCCTCGGTGCCCACGTCGGTGATCTCGTACTCGGTGCGCGGCGGCCCGCCGGCCGTGGAGGGCGCGATCTCGTGCGCGTGCAGCAGCCCCTGCTTCGCCATCTGCTTCAGCGCGTGGTAGATCGAGCCGGGCTTGGCGTTGGACCACTCGTGCGCGCCCCAGTACTCCAGGTCGCCACGCACCTGGTAGCCATGGGCCCGCCCGTGCCGGCGCACCGCGCCGAGCACGAGGAGACGGATCGTTGACATGCGGTCCAGGTTATGGCTTCCTCACTTCGCGGCGAGTGCCACCAGCTCGAACGCCGTCTTCCCGTCCAGGGACTCGCGGATGATGTCGGCGTGCCCGGCGTGGCGGGCCGTCTCACGGATCAGGTGCAGCAGCACCCAGCGCACGGAGGCCCGGCCCTCGGGCGGGAACCAGGGCTGGTCCGGGAGCGGGAAGGTGTCGTCGAGGCTCGGCACCGAGCGGACGAACGCCTCCGTCTCGGCGGCCACCTGCTCCCAGTACGCCAGCTGCGACTCGACGGTCTCGCCGTCGACCAGGGCGAAACACTCGTGCCAGTTCGACCGGTCGCGGACCACGGCCGGCTCCTCGCCCTTGGCGCGGGCGATCCAGCTCTGCTCGACCTCGGCGACGTGTTTGACCAGCCCGCCCAGGGAGAGCTCGCTCGCGCTGGGCCTGGCGGCACTCTGCTCGTCCGTCAGCCCGAGCACCGAGCGCCGGATCCCGCCGCGCTGCTCCTCCAGGAAGGACAGGAGCGCTCCGCGCTCGTCGCCGTACTCCTCCGCGGGGACGTGAGTGACCATGACAGCCGCCTTTCATCGGGCTCGGAGGCCTTCCCCCGGCACCCATGAAACTACGGGCCCTTCAGGACAGGTCCGGTCCTGAAGGGCCCGTGGCGGCCGTCGTACGCGGGAGATCAGAACGGGAAGCGGCTCCGGCCGTGCTGGACCGAGATCCACTTGGTGGTGGTGAAGGAGTCCAGCATGGTGTCGCCGTTGAGGCGGCCGATGCCGGAGCGCTTCTCCCCGCCGAAGGGGACGATCGGCTCGTCGTGGACGGTGCCGTCGTTGACGTGGAACATACCGGTGTCGATCTGCTTGGCGAAGGCGACACCTCGCTCGATGTCCGCGGTGTGGACGGCACCGCTGAGGCCGTACGGGGTGTCGTTGACCAGGCGGACCGCCTCCTCCTCGCCGTCGAAGGTGACGAGGAGGGCGACCGGGCCGAAGAGCTCCTGCTGGAGGAGGGGCGAGTCGGCGGGCAGGTCCGTGAGGACGGAGGGCTCGACCAGGTTGTCCCTCCTGGTGCCGTGGATCAGCGCGGTCGCGCCGTCGGCGATCGCCTGCTCGACGGCGCCCGAAACGGCCTCCGCCTGCGAGGAGTTGATGATCGGGCCGATGACCGTCTCGGGGTCGCGCGGGTCGCCGGCCTTCAGCGTCCGCACCTTGGCGACGAACTTCTCGGTGAACTCCTCGGCGACCGTACGGTCGACCAGGACACGGTTGGCGGCCATGCAGACCTGGCCCTGGTGGACGTACCGGCTGAAGACGGCGGCGTCGACCGCGTAGTCGAGGTCGGCGTCGTCGAGGACCACCAGGGCGCTGTTGCCGCCCAGTTCGAGGACCGAGCGCTTGAAGTGCTGGGCGCAGACGGTGGCCACGTGGCGGCCGACCTTGTCGGAACCGGTGAAGGAGATGACCTTCGGGACCGGGTGCTCCAGGAAGGCGTCGCCGATCTCGGCGATGTCGGTGATGACGACGTTGAGCAGACCGCCGGGCAGTCCCGCGTCCTCGAAGATCTTCGCGACCAGGGAGCCACCGACGATCGGCGTGTTCTGGTGCGGCTTGAGGACGACGGCGTTGCCGAGCGCGAGCGCGGGGGCGACCGACTTGATCGACAGCAGGAAGGGGAAGTTGAAGGGGCTGATCACGCCCACGACGCCTACCGGCACGCGGTAGAGGCGGTTCTCCTTGCCGTCCACCGGCGAGGGGATGATCTTTCCCTCGGGGCGCAGTGACAGGTTGATCGCCTCGCGCAGGAACTCCTTGGCGAGGTGGAGTTCGAAGCCGGCCTTCAGGTGGGTGCCGCCGAGCTCCGCGATGATCGCCTCGGCGATCTCCCCCTCGCGCTCCTCGATCAGCCGGAGCGCCTTCTCGAACACCGCGCGGCGGGCATAGGGGTTGGTGTCGGCCCACTTCTTCTGCGCCCGGGCGGCGGCCCGGTACGCCTCGTCGACCTCGTCGACCGTGGCTATCGTGATCGACGCCAGCTTCTCGTCGTCGTACGGGTTGAAGTCGATGATGTCCCAGGAGCCTGTGCCCGGGCGCCACTCACCGTCGATGTACTGCTGGGCCAGGTCGGTGAAGTACGACGACATGTGATCCCCAAATCACTAGCAGACACACGATCAACGTCACGGTCTGATCACACGTCATCGTACTTGCGCGGCATGCCAGTTGGGCACGCAGAGCAATCTTCTGGGGAGAACCCTCGACAGGTCGGGGGGAGATCCCCGCGCGCTCAGGAGAGCTGGAGAAGGCCGCGCAGCAGGTCCCGGCTCTCGTCCGGGCCCGGGCTGTCCTGCTGGAGCTCCTTCATCGCCTTCTCGTACTGCGTGACGTCCTCGCGCTTGTCCAGGTAGAGCGCGCTGGTGAGCTGCTCCAGGTAGACGACGTCCGTCAGGTCGGACTCGGTGAAGCTGAGGATCGTGAAGGCGCCGCTCTCCCCGGAGTGCCCGCCGAAGCCGAACGGCATGATCTGCAGCCGTACGTTGGGGCGTTCGGAGATCTCGATGAGGTGCTGGAGCTGTTCGCGCATCACCGCGCGGTCGCCGTACGGGCGGCGCAGGGACGCCTCGTCGAGTACCACGTGGAACTCGGGCCCGCCGTCGTCGGCCAGGTACTTCTGCCGCTCCAGGCGCAGCGCCACGCGCTTCTCGATGTCGGCCGCACTCGCACCCTTCATCCCGCGCCGCACCACTGCACGTGCATACGCCTCGGTCTGCAGCAGGCCGTGGATGAACTGGACTTCGTAGACGCGGATGAGGGAGGCCGCGCCCTCCAGGCCCACATAGGTGGGGAACCAGCTCGGCAGGACGTCGGAGTAACTGTGCCACCAGCCCGCGACGTTGGCCTCGCGGGCCAGCGAGAGGAGCGAGGCCCGCTCCTGCTCGTCCGTGATGCCGTACAGCGTCAACAGGTCTTCCACGTCACGCGTCTTGAAGCTCACCCGGCCCAACTCCATCCGGCTGATCTTCGACTCGGACGCGCGGATCGAGTAGCCCGCCGCCTCGCGCGTGATGCCCCGTGCCTCACGCAGTCGCCTGAGTTGCGAGCCGAGCAGCATCCGCCGCACCACCGATCCGGGCTCTCCCGCGCTCACGTTCGCCAGCCTCCCCAACGTCTTCAGGGGCCGAAGTCTGCCACTAAAACACTCCGAGCAGTACTCGTCCGATTACAGATATGGAAAGAAGCCAAAGATTCTGCACAGGGCTGAGACACGCAGTGGGGAGGAAGAGGCAAGAAACAGGGGAGAAGATGGCGGAAAAAATGGCCAACAAGCGGTACGGGTATGGCCATTTCGGTCACGTGCACGTGCATCTGCACCTTGCATCTGCATCGCTCATCCGAAACCATGGTCCCGCGCAACCGCTGCATCGCAACGACCGCGAGTTCCCGGGAGTGCCTCGCATGGGGATGAATGGATCGACCATGCTCGAGCCGTTACGGCAGGGCCTTCCGCCGCTGGATCCCGCGGCCGTGTCCGACGCCGCCTCCTGTTCCCTGCCCGCACGCTACGAAGCGGTGGGCGACGCACGGAGGTTCACCCGCAGAACGCTCGACCAGTGGGGGCTGGGCGATCACTTCGACGACATCTGTCTCGTGGTCTCCGAGCTGGTCACCAACGCGCTGCGGCATGCGATGCCGGCGAACAGCGCGCACAGCGGGGAGCACGATCCGCCCGTGCGGCTGCACTTGATGCGGTGGACCGGGCGACTGGTGTGCGCGGTACGCGACCCCAGCCAGGACAGTCCGGTAGCACGCGATTCCGACGACTTCTCCGCGGAGTCCGGGCGCGGGCTGTTCCTCGTCGACTCCTTCAGCGACAGCTGGGGCTGGCACCCGATGGCGGGGACGCTGGGCGGCAAGGTGGTCTGGGCACTGTTCAGGCTCCAGCCGCACGCGGGTCCGGCCGCCGCTTCCGCCGAGTGATGCACGGCAGCGTTTGGCCACGCCACGGTTCTACGCGCGTTACCCGGTGCGCCACCTCGGTTACCCCGGGTCACCCATGGGTGACCCGGGCTCAGCCCGCTATCAGGTGGTCGAACTCGCCGTCCTTGATGCCGAGAAGCATCGCCTCGATCTCCGCGCGCGTGTAGACGAGCGCGGGACCGTCCGGGAAGCGGGAGTTGCGAACGGCAACTCCCCCGTCCGGCAGGCGCGCGAACTCCACGCAGGAACCCTGCGAGTTGCTGTGTCTGCTCTTCTGCCAGGCCACCCCGCGCAGAGCCGTGGCCGTCATGCCGTTGTACACGTCCAGGTCCACAGGTCGCTCCCCGGTGGTGCGGTGGCCTTGTGGCCAGTGATGCAGTAATCAACTGGTCCGGATCATAGCCCTGTTCACGTGCAGATGCATGAGCAGATGCACGTGCACGAGGGGTGTTCCCGTGGTTACAGATGTGACGTGCGGGGCGCTAGATATGTTCCATCGTGTTCCCCAGAGCCCGCATCACATGTGTCCGCCAGCCCCCGTCCATGATCGTCCGGGCCATCAGCTGTGCGGGGTCGTCGGGATCGAATCCCTCGTGCACTAGGAAGAGACGCGTACCGCGCCCTTCCTGTTCCACCTTCCATGTGATGGTCCAGTCAATCGAGTTGGCCGGATCGACGTCGGTCCACCGGAGGCTCAGCATCCGCTGCGGCTCGTAGGCGAGAACCTCCACCTCGACAGTGCCCGAGAAGTTCGAGTTGGGCCGCGGGACAGAGGTCATGGTGTAGCGGTGCCCGACCTCGAGCCGGAACGCCTCCGCCCCCTGCATCTGCCACTGCACGAGCAGTTCGGGCTCGGTGAGGGCGCGCCAGACCTTGGCGGGCGGGTGCGGGAAGAACTGGTCGACGCGGATGACCGCGAGGTCCTCGTCGGGTGCGTTGCTCATGTCACGTCATCGTCGGGCATGCGGTCGAGCAGGGCGCCCAGGTCCTTCAGCCGACCGCGCCAGAACCGCTCGTACGGGTGGAGCCAGTCCTGCACCTCGGCGAGGGGTGCCGCCTCCAGCCGGTAGATGCGCTGCCGCCCGGAGCGCTGCTCGGAGACGAGGCCGGCCTCGCGCAGCACTCTCAGATGCTCGGACAGGCTCGGGCGCCGCATGTCGAAGTGGTCGGCCAGGGCCTGGACGGGCTGCGGTCCGCCCTCGCGCAGCAGTCGCAGCACCTCGCGGCGTACGGCGCTGGCGAGTGCGGCGAAGACGCGGTCCGCGTCGGCGTCGGTGGTCCCGGCCTCGACGGCCCCCGGTGCGGCGGTCATACGAGCCTTTCTGGTGGTGTGTCTCGGTTCCACCGGTGTGCCTCGGTCCTACTGGTGCACCTCGGTCCTACCGGTGCGCCTCGGTCAGCAGCATCAGACCGTTGCCGTCGGGGTCCGTGAAGGAGGCCATGCGGCCCCACGGGAGCTCGTCGGGTCCCTGAACCGGGGTCCCGGCCTCCGTGAGCCGCGCACAGTCCGCGTCGACGTCGGTCGTGACCAACATGATCCCCCGGGCGGAGCCGGGCTCGAAGCCGCCCATCCCCGGACCGGACAGCGTGAACACGGTCTGCGCGCCCTCGGGGGCCACCTGGAGCCAGCGCCCCTGGGGCAGGTCCCGGTCGGCGGTGACGGTCAGACCGAGGACGTCGGTGTAGAAGCGCAGGGCGCGGTCCTGGTCGGAGACGGGGAGGGTGACGAAGGACGCGTGCGTGATGGTCATACCGAGGAGAATAGGTAGGCCTTTCCCTACGAGTCAAGCGTAGGGAAAGGCCTACCTATAGGTCCTCACCTGCTGAAGTAGGGCAGCAGTGCCATCTCACGGGCGTTCTTGATCGCACGGGCGAGCAGTCTCTGCTGCTGCGCCGACACACGGGTGACGCGACGGCTGCGGATCTTGCCCCGGTCGGAGATGAACTTCCGCAGCAGGTCGGTGTCCTTGTAGTCGATGTAGGTGACCTTGGCCGCGTCCAGCGGGTTGGGCCGGTTCTTGACCGGCTTGCGGTCGGCCGTGCGAGGCATCAGACCTCCAGGAGGGTGTCGAAAGCGGGCGGGAGGCGTTCCCAGGCGTCGCGTCCGGCGGCGTACTCGGCGTCGGTGAGCAGGCAGGACTCCAGGAGCCGTTCGAGTCCGTCGCGGTCGAGGCCGGGCGAGGTGAAGACGAGGTGCTGGCAGCAGTCGCCGTGCTCGGGATGCCAGTCCATCGCGGCGGCCGCCCGGCGCACCGGCGGGACCAAGTCCCAGGCGGCGTCCGGGAGCGAGGCCAGCCACGGACCCGCGCTCTCCACGCACAGGGCGCCCCCGGCCGCGTCCCAGTGCAGCAGTACGTCCGGCTTGTCGGCGAGCCAGAACCGGCCCCGGCTGCGGGCGGCCGCGCAGGTGATGTCCTCCAGCGCCTCGTACAGCCGCTCCGGATGGAAGGGCCGCCGGCGGTGCCAGACGAGCGTGGTGACACCGTGCGCGTCGGCCTCGGCGGGCAGCAGGGCACAGGCGGGGTGCTGGGCGGCCGCGGCGGACTCCACGTCGAATCCGGCGAGGGCGGCGCGGGCCAGCGGGGAGTGCGGGGAGTGCCGTACGGGGTAGCGGGTGCCCGCCTGGTCCGTCTGACGGCCGCTCCCGATCGGGACCTGGCGGGCCGTCGGATGGAGTTGGGCGAGCAGCTCACGGTCCTCCTCGTCGGCCTCCGGGGAGTCGAGGACGGCGAGGACCGGGGCGTACTCCAACTGGCGGGCGAAGGTGTCGGCGACCGTGCGCTGGTCCCTGGCCGCGGCGGCGAGACCGCGGTCGGCGAGGTCGTCGCCGTTGCCGAGGCAGGGCAGGACGAGTGCCGGGTCGACCGCGGTGATCACGCCGGTGACGGTGAGGCCGCCGGCCGCGACCACCTCGGCCATCGCCTTGGGCTCGACGGAGTCCCACAGCTCGACGACCGCGAGGCGCAGCGTCCCGGCCGCGTCCAGGCGGCGCAGCTCCGGGACCAGGTCCTCCCGGAGCGCGCAGCAGGCGCAGTCGTTGACGAGGGGCGTCTCGCCGGCGGACAGGATTCCGGTGGCGTCGCGGATCGTCCGTACGACGGTGCCGGCCGCGGCCGTCGCCAGGTCGTGGTGGAGGACGACGCTGCCCGGCACATCGGTGAGGAGCTCCTCCACGGCCGCCTTGCGCGCGTCGGCGTGCAGCCCGCCGACGATCACGACGGAGAGCATCAGCCCTTCTTTCCGTACCGGCGCTCGAAGCGCTCCACGCGTCCGGCGGTGTCCAGCACGCGCGCGGTGCCCGTGTAGAAGGGATGGCTGACGTTCGAGATCTCGACGTCCACGACCGGGTAGGTGTGGCCGTCCTCCCACTCGACCGTCCTCTCGCTCGTCATCGTCGAGCGGGTGAGGAAGGCGTGGTTCGCGGCACGGTCACGGAAGACGACGGGGCCGTAGGACGGGTGGATTCCCTGGCGCATGACGGTCAGCGCTCCTCTCGGAAGTCGACGTGCCGGGAGACGACCGGGTCGTACTTCCGCAGGGTCATGCGGTCCGGGTCGTTGCGGCGGTTCTTGCGGGTCACATAGGTGAAACCGGTCCCGGCGGTGGACCGGAGCTTGATGACCGGGCGGAGTTCGTTGCGTGCCATGCTGCTATCTTACTGAAAATGAATTCCATTTACACACCTGTTTCGAGAGAGGTGCATCACCCGTGTCCGCCCACTGCATGCTGACCGGCGCCCAGCCCGGTTTCGGCAACCGCATCTCCCACTCCCACCGGCGCACCTCGCGCCGTTTCGACCCCAACATCCAGCCCAAGCGCTACTGGCTGCCGAGCGAGGGCCGGTACGTACGGCTGCGACTGAGCACCAAGGGCATCAAGACCGTCGACTCGATCGGCGTCGAGGCGGCCGTGGCACGGATCCGCGCGCGCGGTGTGCGGGTCTGAGGATTCGAGGGGAGAACCGAGATGGCGAAGCAGAGCAAGATCGCGAAGAACGAGAAGCGCCAGGAGATCGTCGCCCGGTACGCCGTGCGGCGGGCCGAGCTGAAGGAGATCATCCGCAGGCCCTCGTCCACGGACGCCGAACGGCTCGCCGCGCGGGAGGAGTTGCGCCGGCAGCCGCGGGACGCGAGCGCCACGCGCGTGCGTAACCGGGACCAGGTGGACGGACGGCCGCGCGGCTACTTCCGGGCCTTCGGGCTGTCCCGGGTGGGGCTGCGTGAACAGGCACACGCGGGATATCTGCCAGGCGTCCGCACATCGTCCTGGTAGCTCTTACGGGTGGTGCTGGTAGCTTGCTGCGGTCCGTACGGCCGACCGCTACAGCTTGGAGCTTCCAGTGACTACGGCGACCTTCTCGCGCACCGTGTCGCGCCGGCGGGCCGGGCTCGCGGCCGCGGGGCTGGTGGGCGCGCTCGTACTGACCGCGTGCAGCGGCGGGAGCTCGGACGACGAGCCGTCGCCCGGCTCCAGTACGGCCGTCTCGTCGTCGGCGCCCGCTTCCGGGGGGACCGGCGGTACGTCCTCCCCGTCCGCGTCCTCGTCCGCGTCGGGCGAGGTGGCGGGCAGCTGGCTGGCGACCACCGGCGGCAAGGCCGTGGCGCTGCTCGTCAACGGCGACCAGGCCGGGCTCTTCGTCACCGGCGGCACGGTGTGCAGCGGCTCCGCGAGTACCGAGACGATCCGCCTGAAGTGCACGGACGGCAGCAAGGACCGGGTGGACGGGACGGTCGTCTCGGTCGACAAGGACACCCTCAAGGTGAACTGGGAGAACGGCGTCGGCGCCGAGACCTTCACCCGGGCCAAGGGCGGCAGCCTTCCGAGCGGGCTCCTGACGGCGAGCCCGGGGTCGTAGGGAAGGCATGATCGTCGGGGGCGGGCAAGCGTGGAGGCCCGCCATGGGTGATGATCCATGCACCGGATCGCTCACATCAGAGGACTGCTCATGCGCGCCGCCCCCCTTGCCACCACCGCCCTCGCCGCGGCCCTGCTCCTGACCGGCTGTTCCGACGACAGCGACAGCTCCGGCGGCGACAAGGCCGCCGCGAGCCCGAGCAACGGCACCACGTGCCGGATCGGCGCCATGGACGTGGAGGTCGGACCCGCCAACGTGGCACCCGCCGCCGGGGACACCGGCGACATCCCCGTCACGCTCACCAATCAGAGCGCCGAGTGCACGCTGGACGGTTTCCCCGGCATCGACCTGAACGCCAAGGACTCGTCCGCGAGCGTCTCGCCCGAACAGGGCGCGACGGCCACCAAGGTGACCCTGGCCAAGGGCACGGCCGCCACCTTCACCCTCACGTACACGCGCGGCGAGGCGGGCGGCAGGACGAGCCTGGACGTGAAGACGCTGGAGATCAGCCTGCCGGGAGCGGACACCCAGAAGAGCTTCAAGTGGTCGTTCGGACCGGTCAAGGGCCAGGGCGACAACGCGGGTGACCCGACCGCCTCCGTCGGCGCCTTCACTCAGGCCGGGGACTGAGCCGGGGCCGGTTGCCCACCTGCGCCCGGTCGGCCGCCCGGGCGCCCTCGGTCCAGCCCGCCTCGTCGCTGACACCGCGCAGCCGGGTCGTGGTGGTCTGCGGGAACATCCGCTCCATGCGGTCGGTGACGGCGACCTCGCGGGAGGCGAGGACCGGCAGCAGATCCTTGGTCACCGGGGCCTCGGCGGCGGTGCGCAGGCGGTCGCCGACGCGGTGGGCGTAGGCCGCGAGGAAAGACTGCCGGAAGGTCTTGGTGCGCTTACGGCCACCCGCCCGCTGGGCCGCCTCCGCCTTCGCCATCGCGGACTGCGCCTGCACGAGCAGCGAGGTGTACAGGAGTTCGACCGACGCGAGGTCGCCCTCGAAGCCGACGACCGTGGAGAAGGCGAACGGTTCGTTCCACACCGCCCGGCAGTGGTTGGCGGTGGCGACCGCGTCGAGGAGCACCGCCTTCGCCTGCTCGTACGGCGGCTCGACGCCGATCCGGCAGGCGCCGGGGGTGTCCTTCGCGGGCGCCCGGGCGTCGAGCAGCGCCTCGTCGACACTGTGCCGGGCCATCAGCTCCTGCGCCTTGGCGGTGAGGGCCTCCGCCTCCTCGGGGAAGCCGGTCGCCTCGGCCTTGGCGAGCAGGGCGCGGATACGGCCGAGCATGCGGGCGTCGCCCTCGTGCTCCCTGTACCCCCTGCGCTCCCGCCGGGGGTCCTCCAGCGGCTCCAGCGCGGGCAGGCGCAGCAGCAGGCGGTACAGCTCCAGTACGGCGGTGGCGTGCGTGAAGCGGTCGGGGCGGGGGGTGTTCCCTGCGGGCTCCTCCAGCTGGGCGAGCTGGGCGGCCCAGCGGGGGCCGCGCGGGCGGTCGTCGGGGGTCTGGGCGCGGATCAGGGCCGTGGCGAGCCGCACATGTGTGTCGTCCAGTTCGCGGCGCACGATCCGTACGACGTCGGCGGGCTGCCAGCCGCGTCGCCAGGCCTGTGCCACGAACTCGGCGCCGCGCCGGTCCAGTTCGGCATCCGTCGCGGGGTCGGAGGCGAGGAGGGAGGCACCGGTGTCCAGGGCGGTGTCGTCGTCGGCGTAGAGGGCGGCCCGGAAGGCGCGGTCGACGGTGGTGGTCGTGTCGCCGCCGGCGCTGTCGCTCTTGTCGCCGTTCTTGTTGCCGCTCGCGCCGCTGCTGTCACTGCTGCTCACGGGGCGATCGTCTCACTCCCCGAAAATAGGTCGTACACGCGCGTGTGCCGCTTCGAGCATGGCGGCATGGTGGACATGTCTCTGTACGCGGCCTTTCTCGTGGCCGCCTTCGCGCTCTGTGTCACTCCCGGTCCCGACATGATGTTCATCGTGGCGATGGGCGGCCGGGGCGGACCCGCCGCCGGGATGATGGCGGCGTTCGGCGTGGCCTGCGCCATGCTCGTGCACACGGTCGCGGCGGCGCTCGGGCTTTCGGCGCTGTTCAACACGCTGCCGACGCTGTATCACGTGCTGCGCTGGGCGGGAGCGGCATATCTGCTCCACCTGGCGGTGAAGGCGTTCCGGGACCGGTCGGTTTTGGATGAGGGCGAGGGTGCCGTCGGCGGGCCGGGAATGCGGCGGGCCTTCTGGCAGGGAGCCGTCACCAATCTGCTCAACCCCAAGGTGATCCTCTTCAACGTGGCGTTCCTGCCCCAGTTCGTGAACCCCTCGCTCGGCCACGTCCCGGGGCAGTTGCTGCTGCTCGGGACCACGATCGTGGTCATGGGGTTCCTGTGGGACGGCGGTGTGGGGCTGCTCGCCGGGCGGCTCGGGAACGTTCTTCGGCGCAGCGCGCGCGTGAAGCGGTGGATGAACATCGTCTCGGGGACGGTGTTCACGGGGCTCGCGGTGCGGCTGGTCGCCTCTCCGAAGTAGAGGCAACCTCGGGTTGACACCTCTCTACTGTCAACCTAAGGTTGACAGCATGACGAACCCCGAGATCACGTCATCCGTACGGCTCGACGACCTCATCACGGCCATCAAGAAGGTCCATGTCGAGCCCCTCGACCAGCTTCAGGACGCGGTGATCGCCGCCGATCACCTCGGCGAGGTGGCCGACCATCTCATCGGCCACTTCGTGGACCAGGCCCGGCGTTCGGGCGCCTCCTGGACGGACATCGGCAGGAGCATGGGGGTCACCCGGCAGGCGGCCCAGAAACGGTTCGTGCCGAAGGAGTCGGCCGACCTGAACGCCGACCAGGGCTTCAGCCGGTACACCCCGCGGGCCCGCAACGTGGTGATGGCGGCCCACAACGCGGCCATCACCGCCCGCAACCCCGAAGGCCGTCCCGAACACCTCGCCCTCGGCCTGTTGGCCGAACCGGAGGGCCTCGCCGCCAAGGCGCTCGTCGCCCAGGGGGTCACCCTCGACGCCGTCCGCCAGGCCGCGACCGACGCGCTCCCGCCGGCCGCCGAGGAAGTCCCCGAGCTCATCCCGTACGGCTCCGACGCCAAGAAGGTCCTGGAACTCACCTTCCGCGAGGCGCTCCGGCTGGGCCACAACTACATCGGCACCGAACACATCCTGCTGGCCCTCCTGGAGTTCGAACACGGCACGGGGGTCCTGGCCGGCCTCGGCATCGAGAAGGGGCCGGTGGAGGGTGCCGTCGCCAAGGAGCTCGAGGGGTACCTCAAGGTGCAGGGAGAACAGGGCGGCGAGCAGGGCTGAGGGTGCCCGAGAGGGCGGGGCGGCCCGGGGGCGAGGACGGGGCGGCCGAGGGGCGCGTCTGGCGCGAGGCTCGCGGGCAGGCGCCTCGGACGTCCCGTCCGCGCACGGGCCGGGGGCATGGGGCTTCCGCGCGGGGGCCGGGCATGGGGCTTTCGCGCAGGGGCCGGGATGCGGCTTCCGCACGCGGGCCCGGGATACGGCTTCCGCACGCGGGCCCGGCACACGGCTTCCGCACGCGGGCCGGGCATGGGCTTCCGCGCAAGGGCCGGCACACGGCTTCCGCGCGCGGGCCGGCCACGGGGCTGCCGCGCAGGGGCCGGGATACGGCTTCCGCGCGCGGGCCCGGGATACGGCTTCCGCACGCGGGCCGGGCATGGGGCTGCC